>NZ_JBCHVD010000009.1:0-187932 GCF_046736435.1 Arthrobacter sp. LAPM80 | reverse complement strand
GAGGACGGCGACCTGGGTGCCGTCACGGGTGGCCCGCTGGCGACGGCTGCCCTGGCGGCTGCCGCAGGGAAGTAACTCCAGGTTTCAGCACCGAAAAACTACGCCGGCGGTTGGCGGGTTCCGAGGGACCCCGCCAACCGCCGTCGTACTTTGGGCACACCCTGCAAAGCGCCGTCAACCGGCGGTCCGGCCAGGGCGTTCTGATGGCCGCCGGTAGCCGGAACGCAACGGGCTTTGACAGCCGGCACTTGCTATCCGCTGCTTTCGGGCCGCGGACCACCAGCATATTTTCAGGATTTCCCGCTGTTTTTCCAACAAAAAGGACTTATGGTGGGGTTTGGAACTCCACTTGCGTCCGAAGCTTGCTCCGCCCGTCGGTAAAGGTAGAAAAATGCACAGCACTGAGATTGCCCGGGTCAACTTTTCCCACACGAGGTTCCGTGAGGGATACAGGGCCGCGGAAGTTGACACGTTCATGGAAAACATCCGCCAGGCACTCGCCTTCTGGGAGGCGGGCCGTCCCGGTCCCTTGACGGCCGAGGTCGTGGACAAGGCCCGCTTCGCCCCAATCAAGTTCCGTGCAGGCTACGACGAGCACCAGGTCGATAACTTCCTCGATGACGTCATCGGAACACTCAAGGCATACGAAGCGGCTCAGCAGCGCTAATCCCGCCCTTGCATCCCCAACGCTCCCTCACTTTCGGTTGCCTACAACCCAACGCTCCCTCACTTTCGGTTGCCTACAACCCAACGCTCCCTCACTTTCGGTTGCCTACAACCCAACTCTCCGTCACATAATGAGGGAGCGTTGTGAAAAAGTGAACCGAAAGTAACCGAGCGTTTTTGGGGGTGGTCTATTCGGGGGTGATGTCACGGGTCCGGAAGCGCCACAGGCCCAGCCCACCAAGCACCACTGCAACAACTGTGAGCACCAGCAGTGGCAGCAGGTCGAAATTCTCGGCGGGCAGGCGCGGCACCGCACCGAACGGGGTGGCCTTGATGGCGCTGTCGGACAGTGAGAACAACCCGCCAAACATGGCAACCACGACCGAGACGCCATACACGGCCCAACTCAGGCTCACGCTCAGGCGCGGTGCGAAACCGTGGAGGAACAGCAACACGGCCATCATCAGCAGCACGGCCGGCCAGTAGGCAAACGACGCCCAGGCCAGTGCCGAACCTGTCGCGGCACCGTCGGAGGCGACCCCCGTCAGCCACCCGCCAAGCAGCAGCATGACGGCCGAGCCCGCCGCGGCCACCACGATGTGGGACCCCAGCCAACGGATGCGGCCAAGGGAACCCGCCAATTGCGACTCGAGCCTCCCGCCTGACTCCTCGGCGCGGGCGCCCGAAAGGCTCTGGACGGCGAACGCGCCGGCCAGCATGCCGTTGAACAGCATGAAGATGCCAAGGATGCCGTTGATCATGTCATTGGAATCGCCAACGAACGCCTTCGCAAACGCGTTGGACGGGTCAAGGATCGTGGACATTGACTTCGCCACGCCGCCGAAGAACAGCCCGGCCACCACGGCCCCGAGCAGCCAGGAGACCAGCGTTGTGCGCTGCAACCGCAGGGCCAGCCCCACGGGTGAGGCCAGGAACGCCGTGGCCCGGCCCGGTCCACGACGTTCGGGCAGCAGGCCCATGCCGAGATCACGGCGGGTCTCAATGCGCAGGGCTAAACCGCATCCGGCGACGGCCAAGGAGAGCAGCGCCAGGAACGGCCACCACGTGTCGTGGGCGAAGGGGCGCATATTCTGGCCCCAGCCGATCGGCGAGAACCAGCTCAGGGCCGTGACCTCGGTGCCGTGGGCGTTCACATCGGCGATGGCACGGATGAAGTAGAACACGGCAAGTACGCCCACGCCCAGGGAGTTCGCGCCCCGGCTCGTGGTGCTCAGCTGCCCGCACAGGGCAGCGATGCCCACAAATGCGAGCCCGACGCCGGCAATCGAGCCGCCCAGCACCCAGGACCCCGCGGGGGGCAGCTTTTCGACAAGGCTGAGCAGCGAGATGAGCAGGCCCGCCACGACGCTGAGGGCGCCAACCACCGTGTAGTTGGCCGTGCTGAAGGCGTGTCTGCCAAGCGCGGAGGCCCGCAGCAGCTCTGTCCGCCCTGCTTCCTCATCGGCCCTGCCGTTGCGGGTCACGAGGAAGATCGAGGCGAAGGCCAGGGCGACGGCGAGGGTCATCCAGATCTTGATGACGAGGATTCCGCCCAGGCTGCCGGCCGCGTAGGCCAGTCCCGTCATGGCCGCGATGGCAGGGTTGTTGGCCACGCCGGCGTACGCGTTTCTGTCCGCCTGCGTGGGAAAGGCCTCCTGCTGGGAGGAGTAGACCACGGGAATCATGATGGCCAGCACCGCGGCCCATATTGCGAGGCGGAGCCAGTTGCGGCGCAGGATGAAGCGGACCGACAACCAGTAGCCGCTCATGCTTCCGGCCAGGCGGGCCGGCCCTGCCGGGGCGCGGGAATCGATGGTCGTGGTGCTCATCGCGCACCCGCCGTCTCTTCCGCCGTCGTGCCCTTCCCCCGGCCGCTGCCTGTGGAGGAGTGCTTGCCGTTGCTGGGGGCCTGCCCGTCAGCGGAGCCGGTGCCGCCATAGTGGCGCAGGAACAAATCCTCCAACGACGGCGGACTCGATACGAGCGTCCTGGGCGTGTACGTGGACAGTGCGGCCAGGACTGCGCCGAGTTCGGCCTCGCCCACGGTGAAGGTCGCCTTGGCGCCGTCGGTCACGAGGTCGTTCACGCCGGGCACCGCCGCCAGAACAGATGCGTCCCGGTCGAGGACGACCGAAACAACTGTCCTGTGCAGGTGCAGGAGTTCATCGAGCCGGCCTGCCTCAACGGTGCGGCCCTCCCTGATGATGGTCACTGTGTCGCACAGCTTTTCCACCTCGGCGAAAATGTGGCTGGAGAGCAGCACGCTGCGCCCCTGCGCCCTGACCTCCCTGATGCACTCGGTGAACACCTGCTCCATGAGCGGGTCAAGGCCCGAGGTGGGCTCGTCGAGGATCAGCAGCTCGGCATTGGAGGCGAGTCCCGCGACAAGGGCAACCTTCTGCCGGTTTCCCTTGGAATAGCTGCGGGCCTTCTTTGACGGATCAAGTTCGAACCGCTCAAGCAGCCCGTCGCGCTTGGCCCTGTCGACGCCGCCGCGCAGCTTCGAGAGGATGTCGATCGCCTGCCCGCCGGTGAGGTTGGGCCACAGGCTCACATCGCTGGGCACGTAGGCAATGCGCCGGTGAAGTTCGACGGCGTCCTGCCAGGGATCCCCGCCCAACAGGCGTGCCGTCCCGCCGTCGGATCTCAGGAGTCCGAGCAGGATGCGGATGGTGGTGGACTTCCCCGACCCGTTGGGTCCGAGGAATCCCGCGACGGTGCCTTTTTCCACCTGCAGATTCAGGCCGGCCAGGGCAATGCTCCGGCCAAATCTCTTCTGCAGGCCGGTGACCTCGATGGCCAAATGGCTGGGAGACATGATTGCCTTTCCTTACCGCTTAACGGTTTCTCCCGCGAGAGCCGCGGGTGGGGTTGCTGTTTCGGCCACATGCGCCAAATACGCATCGAGGTAGCTGCTGTCGGTGAAGACGCCCTCGGTGTACAGCTCAAGGGTGGGGAGCATGGAGTCCGCGCTGAACTGCTCGATGACGCGCTGGAAGTCCTCGAGGCTGATCTCCGGGCGCATGGCCAGCTGCACGATCATGCCGCCGATCGCCTGGTTGATCAGGAAACGCACGCGCGCCTCCTCGTTGCGGCTCGGCACGACGATGCCGCGCTGAACGGCGTCGAGCGTGAATTCAAGGGCCTGGGCAACCATGCCCTCGAGAAATTCACGCCCCGCCGCGCCGCCCTCGCGGACACTGCGAAGGATGTAGACCATGAGCAGGCCGCCTTCGGCCGATGAAGGGAACGATGCGAACAGCCGCGATGGGGAGGTGTTCATGCTGTCGGCCTTCAGTGCCTTGTAGCGCCCAAGGACCGTGGCGTCGCACTCGGCCCGCAGTTCCTCCTTGGAGCCGAAGTGGTGGCGGACCAGACCGGCCGAGACACCAGCCCGGGCCGCAATGGCGCGTAGTGATTCGTCAAAACCCCGGGCCGCGAAACTCTCAATGGCCGCGTCCCGCAGCTTGGCCCGTCCCGTCAAATCCTCCTGAGCTGCACTCATGTATAGGACGCTACTCGCGTGTATAGCCGATGGCAATGGCCCACGAAAACGAATTTCCGCGGCTAGGCTGTGTCCATGGAACCGGATGCCCAGCTCGCGCCGTTGGAGGATGCCTGCACAGTGGTTTTGCTGCGGGAGGGCCGTGACGGCCTTGAAACGCTGATGCTTGAACGCCCCGGAAACAGCCGCGCCTTCGGCGGCGCCTGGGTGTTTCCTGGCGGAAAGGTTGACCCCGAAGACCGCTTCGGCGCTGGCGGCATGGCGCTTGATGACAACGCCGCCGCCCGGGCTGCCGGGCTGCGCGAGCTGGAGGAGGAAACCGGGCAGCGGCTGTCCCCGGACGACCTGCTGTGGCTGGCCCAGTGGACGCCCATGCAACGCATTCCCCGCCGCTTCAGGACCTGGTTCATGGTGGCCCGGGCCGTCTCCGATCAGGTGGTGTTGAACCCGGGGGAGCATGAAAAGTATGCATGGCTGACACCCGCGGAGGCCTTGAACCGGCACGCGGCCGGGACCATGACCCTGATACCGCCCACCTGGGTCACACTTCACCAGCTGACCGCTGCGGGATCGGTGGAGCAGGCGCTCGCCGACGCCCGGAACGCCACACCGCTCGCCTACAACACGCACTGGCTCAAGCCCGACGGCGACAAGCCCGACGGCGACACTCCCGCTCAGGGAGCCCCGGCCGCTGTGGTGTGGGAAGGGGACGCCGACTACCCCGGTTCGCAGCGCCCGGCCAGTGCCCGGCACCGGCTGACCATGACCGCTCTGCCGTGGGTCTTTGAACACAATCTTTGAAAATAGTGCGTGAGCAGCGCCAACCACAGAAAATACGTGGGGCAGGAAAATCAAGAAAGAAGGACACCATGGCCACGAAGAAGCACTGGAAAGATTTGAGCAAGGGCCGCAGGCGCATGATCGTGCTGGCCGGATGTGCGCAAATTGCTCTGCAGATTGCAGCGCTGCGCGACCTCTCCCAAAGAACCCCGGCACAAGTCAATGGTTCCAAGGTGGGGTGGGTAGCGGCGTCGTTCATCAATTTTATCGGCCCCATCGCCTACTTCCTGCGCGGACGCAAGGCCAACTAGCCGGGTGCGCTCCGCATACCCGTCAGCGCTCCCATCGGCGACGACGTGGCAGCGTGCGATGTGGTCCAGCAGCCGTCCTGGGGCCCACGGCGGAAGCGAACCCTGGCTCCCGGGGCGAGCTGGGCGGCCATGCCGAGATCCTCCGCAAGGACCACCCCCAGCACCGGGTAGCCGCCCGTTACCGGGTGGTCGGCTAAAAAGAGGACGGGCAGGCCCGACGGCGGGACCTGGAGTGCGCCGTCGAGCATCCCTTCGCTGGGTAATTCGATGCCGGAGCTGGTGCTGGCACGGGCCAGGGGAGCGCCCTCCAGGCGCAGACCGATCCTGTTTGACTGCGTCCCCACACGCCAGTCCTGCTGCTCAAAACGATTCAACGACTCCGGCGTGAACCAGTCGTGCCGCGGGCCAAGGAGGTAACGCAGGATCGCGACCACCTCGGGGTCTCCTGCAGTGTCCCCTGCCGCGAGTTCGGGGGAACGGTGCATGGGCGGGGCAGGCTCGGGAAAACCGACGACGCCCTCGTGGTGGCCCACGCCCAAGAAGTCCCCTGCCCGCAGTGCCTCCGGCCCCAAGCCGGAAAGCACATCCGTGGCGCAGCTGCCCAGCACCGCCGGCACCTCCAAGCCGCCGCGAACCCCAACATAACTGCGGAAAGCTGCCGTTCCAGAAGGCGGGCGCAGGGAAAGGGTCTCGGCACGGTTGAGCAGGAAGGGCGCATCGAGGGGGACGCGGCGCTCTCCTCCCGCAGCCTCAGCAATGACCAAGGTGGCGGATCCGCCGGTGACGGCCAGAACGTGGTTGCCCTAAGCGGTGAGTTGGAGCCCGGAAAGGACGGTTTCCAACCCGGGCGCCCGATCCCGTCACGCCCGCGTGGGCGAAAGTTGGCCGGCCCAAGTCCTGCACCGTGGTGGATGGCCCGGCCGCCAGAACCCGCAAGCCGTGGGTAGGGCGTTCTTGAGTGGTGCGGCCCGGCAATTGCCAGCCGCCCGGCGTCGGGCCTGGATACACGGCGGAAAAATTGCCGCCAACGGCCACCGCTCCTGCCGGCACAACGGTGCGTGGGTTGGTGCGGCGGGGGATGGACAGGGTTCGATCCGCGGGGGCGAGGTACATGAAGCCCGGTGCGAATCCGCCAAAGGCGGCGACCCAATCCTGCCCGGCATGCCCGGCAACGAGTCCTTGATCGCTCAGGCCTGTGAGCCGAGCCGCACCAGCACGGTCCGGGCCGCAGGTACTATCTCTTGCACCCCGGCTGGCCGCTCCTCGCGCAGCATCTCAGCCAGGGCCATGACCTGTCCCAGCGACCGGCACTGGAACAAAACGGTGTCCTGCCCCACGGGGAGCACACCCACCGCTGCCGTCATTTAGGCAAAGCCACTGATCGCAACGCCAGCCTCCAGCAATGCCGCCCGGACAGCCGCTGCCATCGCAACAGCACCCGTGGTGTCCCCGTGCAGACACAGGCTTTGGGCATCGAGGGCAATGCGGCTCCCGTCCACGGCAGCATCACTGTGCAGCACCGCCCCGGGCTGGGTGCGAGGAACCAAAGTGCCGTCCGGGTTGTAGGCGCGGTCGGCAAAGGCTTCCGTGACGATCCTCAGGCCGGCGTCCTGCCCCAACCGCTGCACCACCGACAGTGGCGCCACCAGCAGTGGCAGCCCCGGGTCCACGGCCAACACAGCTGACACGACGGCTTGCGCCTGGGCGCTGTGATGCACAATCGCGTTGTACAGGGCGCCGCGTGGTTTGACGTACCGCACGGTGCTGCCTTCAGCCCGGGCCATCGCTTGCAGGGCACCAATCTGATAGATCAACTCCTGGGTGAGCTCCTGCGGGTCCACCTCCATGAAGCTCCGGCCAAAACCAGCCAGATCACGGTAGCTGGGGTGGGCCCCAATCACGACGCCGGACGCGGCGGCAGTGGCGCAACTGCGCCGCATGGTGAGCGGATCGCCGGCATGAAAACCACAGGCGACATTGGCGCTGGAGACCTGGGCCATGATCGCGGCGTCGTCACCGAGTCGCCACTGGCCGAAAGACTCGCCAACGTCGGCGTTGAGGTCAAGGCGCAGTGGGCGCACGGCGGTGTGTGCTCTCACTGTCGAGGGGTCCACGGCCGCCTTGCGCTCCTTAGAGCAGGCCCAGTTCGGACACCGCGTCGCGCTCTGACTCGAGTTCGGCCACCGAGGCGTCAATGCGGCTGCGGGAGAACTCGCTGATCTCCAGGTTCGGCACAATGCTGTACTCCCCGCCGGAGGTGGTGACGGGGAAGGAACTAACAATCCCCGTGGGCACACCATAGGACCCGTCGGAGGGGACAGCCATGCTGGTCCAATCGCCCGCTGGTGTTCCCTGCACCCACAACCGCATGTGCTCAAGGGCGGCATTGGCGGCTGAAGCTGCCGAGGAGCCCCCGCGAACGGCAATAATTTCAGCCCCGCGTTTGGCCACCCGGGGAATATAGTCATCGGCAATCCACGACTGCTCCACTAGCGACGTGGCGGCAGCGCCGGCAACCGTGGCATGGCTGATATCCGGATATTGGCTGGCCGAGTGGTTGCCCCAGATGGCCACCTTCTTGATATCAGCCACGGCTGAGCCGGTCTTGGCGGCCAGCTGCGCCACCGCACGGTCGTGGTCCAGGCGGGTCATGGCGGTAAAGCGTGAGGCCGGAATGTCCTTGGCATGCGAGGCAGCAATCAAGGCATTGGTATTGGCAGGGTTGCCCACCACCACGACCTTGATGTCATCGGCTGCGCCGGCGTTCAACGCCTTGCCCTGCACGGAGAAGATGCCCCCGTTGGCGGCGAGCAGATCGGCACGCTCCATCCCCGGACCACGCGGACGTGAGCCCACCAGCATGGCGATGTTGGCGCCGTCGAACGCCTTGGTCGGATCGTCAAAGACTTCCATGCCCGCCACGAGCGGGAATGCACAGTCCATGAGCTCCAGCACGGTGCCTTCGGCGGCCTGGGCGGCCTGCGGGATCTCCAAAAGGTTCAATTTGATGCGGACATCCGGGCCCAGCATGGCGCCGGAGGCAATACGGAACAGCAGGGCGTAACCAATCTGGCCTGCAGCGCCGGTGACGGTGATGGTGACAGGGGCGGACGCATGTGCATTCATGCGGCAAGTCTAACGGCTCCCCTGATGCCGGACCGGGGCGGCTGGGCCTGTGACGCCAACTGTGGCCAGCGCTCTGGTCTGCGCAGCGCCCCCGTAACTGGAAAAACACCTGAGGGAGAGGACGGGGGGATCCCCGCCCTCATGACCTACCGACTCCTAGCTAGAGTTGAAGCACGACGGCGTTGCGTGCGGCCACCGTGACCGACCCGCCCGAGAGTACGGCACCCCCGGCGGGCTGGCCTGTTACCTGACCTGCTGGGGCCGGTGGCGCGCCGTGGTAGAGGATGGTGCCGCTGAGCTGGGGCACCACCGCATCCACGTCACCGTGGTTGAGCAGGAACAACACGCTGCCACGCTGCACCGCCTCAACACCGGGCACCTGGACCGGCAACACAGCAGTAATTCCGGCTTCGGCGAGCACAGCGGTGATAATGTCCCCGCGTCCCCTGGCATCAGGGTTCGTCCCCACATACCAGGCCACACCCTGTCCGTGGGGTCGCCGCGTGACAGCTGGCGCACCGGGCAGGTCCAAGCTGTCGAACGTGGCCTTGACGAGGACCCCCGCGCCGTCGAGAATTTCCAGTTCTTCGACCCAGCCAATGGCGTTGCCGCCCAGCCCGGAACCGTCCGCGGCCACGAGCGGTACGCTGGCGCGGGTGGCTGGAGTCTTGACCAGGGAGCTGATGGGCTCGTAGACCGCATCCAGGTCGGGGCCGTCCAGCGCCCCGCCGGCTTCAATCTCGGTGGGCTGCGGTGTGACGCCAATCGGGGCATAATCCACCACACGCACGCCCAACAAGGGTGCGAGAGGGCCCAGATAGCCGCCAAGCTGCGCATGCCCGTCCGCGTTCAACGCCCCTGTCAGGGCGCCAACCACCACGTGAGCTCCCTGCTCCGCGGCCTGGGCCAGGGCGGCCGCGAACGTCTCACTGAGCTGGAACAACGACGGCACAACAATGAGCTTGTATTTGCCCAGGTCATGGTCGGGGTGGAGGAAATCGGTGGCTATGCCCGACTCGAAGAACGTCGCATGCCAGCTCTTGGCTATAGTCAACGGCTCGATCTCCACCGGACCAATGGCATTGCGCTGGGCCCATGCACTTTCCCAATCCCAAACAATAGCCGCCTGCGCCTCAACGCGGCCACCAGCCACAGCGCTGACGCTGCTCAACGCAGAGCCGAGCTCAACCACCTCGGCCCAGGTTCGGCTTGCCTTTCCGGCATGCGGAACCATGCCTGAATGGAACGTCTCCGCGCCGGAGGCGGACTGGCGCCATTGGAACTGGCAGATGCCGTCGGCGCCACGGGCAACGGCCTGCAGCGACCACAACTTGTACTGCCCGGGCCGCTTGACGGCGTTGCGGGCACGCCACTGGACAGCGGACGTGGTTTGTTCCAGCTGAATGAACGGCTTGCCGCCGCCCAGGGAACGCATCAAATCAGATTCAAAGGCAAATTCGCGGGCAGCCCGCGGATCCGAAGGGTCCGGGTAGGAGTCGTTGCTGATGATGTCGATGTCAGCTGCCCACTTCCAGCCATCCACCCAGGCAAAAGCACCCATGAAGTTCGTGGTGGTGGGAATGCCGGGGGTGAGCTCATCCAGCACGGCTTTCTCGGCCTTGTAGCAAGCCAGCAGGGCATCGGAGCAGAACCGGTTCCAGTCCGTCATCATGTTCGGGTTGGCCAAGGTGGGCATGGCGGCAGGCGGGACAAATTCAGCCCAGTCCGAGTACTGCTGGGACCAGAACCGGGTGCCCCACACGCGGTTGACCTCCTCCACCGTGGTGTAGCGGTCCTTAAGCCATTGCCGGAAGGCTTCGGCGGACTCCGCATCGAAGCTCTCATGGACGTGGCAGCCGTACTCATTGTTGATGTGCCACATTTTCAAGGCCGGGTGCTTGGCATAGCGTTCGGCGAGGGCACGTACCATCACCAGGGCCTCACGAAGATACGTGGCGCTGGAGGGGTTGAACTGCTGCCGGGAACCATAGCCGAGCCGGACGCCGTCGCGGTTTACCGGAAGCGTGTCTGGGTGGAGATGTCCCAGCCACGGGGGAGGGGAGGCGGTGGCCGTGGCCAGATCCACGGCGATGCCGGCGGCATGCAGCTTGTCCATGACGATGTCCAGCCAGCCGAAGTCAAAGACCCCTGGCTGGGGTTGCAGCACGGCCCAGGAAAACACACCAACGGTGACGAGATTGACGCCGGCCTCACGCATGAGCGCAATGTCCTCATCAACTTTTGCGCTGGGCCACTGCTCGGGGTTGTAGTCGCCGCCGTAGGCGATTGCGGGAATCATCCCTGGGTACCTCCACTGGTCAGATATGGGCCTAGGTTTATGTGCACGCTCACACACCTTTGAGATCACTATAGGAGAGTTGCTTGAATGCGCAAAAGGCACGGTGCGGCGTCCGGTCCTGGCCCACTCGTAGCGGCTCCTTTTGGGCAGCGCGCATGCCGCCCACCTGCGATCGGCAAGCCTGGCATAACATAAGAGGAAATCCAGCCATAAGGAAATATTTCAGCAATGAGTAATGAGCGGTCTGAAGCCGGGCGCGCCCCGCGGGTTACCATCTTCGACGTCGCTGCCGCCTCCGGAGTGTCCCGGGGCACCATCTCCCGGTACCTCAACGGCAACGGCTATGTCTCTGAGGGTGCACGCCAGGCCATCAAGGACGCTGTTGAAGAAGTCGGCTACGTACCCAACACGGCTGCGCGGTCACTGGCCACTCGGCAAACCAAGAATATTGCCTTCGTGGTCCATGAATCGCACAATATGTTTTACAACGACCCCAACCTCGGCGGTATGCTCACCGCCGCCAACAGGGTTCTCTCCGAGGCGGATTTCCAGCTGGTTATCTTGATTTTGGACACCGAGCAGACCCTGAGCCGCATAGCCGGGCATCTTCGCGGTGGCTATGTCGACGGCGCAATCCTGGTTTCGGTCCGGGCCGAAGACCCACTCCTGCGCATTGTGCAGGAGCTGGGCCTTCCCGCCGCAATGGCCGGCCGGCCAGCCGGGGCGAGCAGCATTCCCTGGGTTGACGTGGACAATGTCGAAGCGGCCAGGGGCATTTCCGCACGCTTGGTAGGCACGGGGCGAAAACGAATTGCCATGATTGAGGGTCCGGAGGCCATGCGGGCAGCCAGGGAGCGACTTGCGGGGTTTACCTCAGCCTTAGGTTCAGACTTTGATGCGAACCTTGTGATTCCCACCCCGGATTGGGGCCATGAGGCGGGTTTTGCGGCCATGCGGGAACTTCTGCGCAGGGATCCTGGCATTGACGGCGTCTTTGCCGCTTGTGATGCCATTGCGATTGGGGCCATGGATGCACTGCGGGAAGCTGGAAAATCCGTTCCGGGTGACGTCGGTGTAGTTGGTTTCGATGACAGCCTCTGGGCCAAACGCGCCTTTCCCGGGTTGTCCACAGTGCGGCAGCCGGTTGAGGAAATGGGCGCGCTCATGGCCTCCTTGGTGTTGCGCCAACTCAAGGGCGAGGACCTTAGCCATGCCCATGAAATTGTCCCCACCAGCATTGTCTGGCGAGACTCCGCCTGAGTCGTCACTGCAAGGCGACCGCGACTGTCGCAACGTGGGTGCGAAGCAGCCTTGATCTGCGCCAAATATGGAGCGGAGCTGTCCCGGGATGACTGTTATCTGTAACAATCGCCCCGAGTGCGCTCTGTTGTGATAGCTTTCACACGATTATGTGTGCACGTTCACATCCCAGCGATGCGGCAGCGTGCGAGAGTCCAACCTCGATAGGGAAAATTGATGAAAAGACCTGCATTGCTGACCATGTTCAGCGCTGTGCTGGTGGCGGGCGGGCTGGTAGTTGCCGGCCCCGTTGCTGCCCAGTCCAACCCCACGGACGGCCCCGCCATGAGCGGAGTCGGCGCTGTTGCGGCACCGGCTGCGGCAATGGCCGCCGCCGCCGTGGGAAATCTGTATTTTCTTGACTGTGGTGCCGCAAGCAACGGAGCAGGCACCATGGCCAGCCCGTGGAACTCGCTGACCACTGTCAATGCGACCACCTTTGCAGCAGGTGACCAGCTGCTGCTCAAGCGCGGCAGCACCTGTGAAGGCACATTGCGTCCCCAGGGTTCCGGCGAAGCCGGGGCGCCCATTGTCATTGACGCCTACGGTTCCGGCCAGGCCAAGCCCCGGATCAATGGTGCTGGCGTCGACGCAACAGTGCAGCTTTCCAACCAGCAGTACTGGGAAATTCGCAACCTCGAGATCACTAACATCGATGCCGATACGACCGCGCGCTACAAGAATGAACGCCGCGGCCTAGTGGTCAAGGTCCAGGATATTGGCCAGGCCAACCACTACCGCATTGAAAATCTGAACATCCACGATGTCTACGGTGAAGGCAAGAAGGACCTTAAGGGCTCCGGCGGAATCCAGTTTGAGGTTTATGCCTCCGACACTGTCTCCGAGCGTGTACCCACCTGGTTCAACGACGTCGTGATCGCGAACAACACCGTTGAAAACGTCAACCGCAGTGGCATCAACATGTCCACACGCTGGAAGTGTCGTGCCGAGGTTGGCTGGGACGGCTGCCCCGGGGCCGACCGGACCAACCTGCCCTGGACTCCCTCAACGGGGCTGGTCATCCGTGCCAACACCGTGAAGAACGTTGGCGGGGACGGCATTGTTGTCCAGATGAATAAGAATGCCCTCGTGGAATACAACACCGTCTCCGACACGGCCAACATTCCCAACGGCTCCAACGCCGGCGTGTGGTCGTGGAATGCCGACGGCACCACGTTCCAGTACAACGAGGTCTTTGGCACCAAGAAGCTCCCTGGCAACAATGACGGCAACGCCTTCGATGTCGACTACGGCACCAATGACACGCTGTTCCAGTACAACTACAGCCATGACAATGAGGGCGGGATGATGCTCTTCTGTGGCTGTGGCGGACTATCCACCCAAGCCACCTTCCGGTACAACGTCTCTGAAAATGACAAGGGACGCACCAACTTTGTCGCCGGCGGCACGCAGAACGAGTACTACAACAACACGATCATCCTGCCGAACACGCCGGGTGTCATTTTGAACAACACCCAGGGCTCAGCGATGTCAATGCTGATGGCCAACAACCTGATTGTGGCTTCGGCTGCCGTACAGGATCAATCCACGGCGTCCCCCAATGCGATAAACATTAAGTGGCGCAATAATGCCTTCTCCGGTCCCGGCGGTGCCTGGCCTGCCGATCCGACAGCCGTGACCATCGCAGACAAGCTGGCGCTTGCCGCGGGCACCGGCCTGGAACGCTTCAAGATCCAGGACTCCAGAATTGCCGCCAAGGGTTTGCCTATTGCCCCCGTCGGAACAGTGGATTTCTTTGGCAACCCCGTTCCGTCCACCTGTGCCCCTGACATTGGCGCGTTCCAGTTCAGTGCAGTCGATGACAGTAGCTGTGGCGTTCACGGCGACACCATTGCCGCCGGCGCCTCATTGCCCAAGGTGCCGGTTCGCACGAACACCACCTATAAGGTCTCCGGCACACTTGCTGCCGGAGCTAAGCTTTCCGTGACCAACCCCAAGGGGTTCAACACCCCGGCCGGCGCCAACGGTGAAGTCATCTTCTCCACCGCCATGGACGCCACAACCGTTGCCGTTAACTGTGACGGCACGGCGGGTTGCTCGGCCGTGAGCATGGTTGAAATCGATGACAGGATTGTTGACGGTTCCTTTGACGCGTTGAGCAACACCCCGTGGTCTGCCTGGAATACCTCCCGTGATGCGGCCAAGGCAGTTTCCGGCACCTATGCGTTGAAGATCTCCGGCGCCGGTTCTACCGAGCAGTTCCCTGTAGTTCTCCAGCCCAACACCGACTACCTGTTCAGCGGTTGGCTCTCCTCGGCTGACGGCTCGGAGGTGCGCCTGGGCCTGAAGAACTTCACTGGAAACCAGGATGCCAACAATCCCGACCAGTACCAGAAGTTCGCCTCTGTCACCACGCCGGAGATGAAATACACAACCATTGCTTTCAACTCCGGTAACACCAAGGCAGTGACGGTTTACTGCTACAAGCCAGGTGGCTCCGGCGCGGGTTTCTGCGATGACATCACCATGACCACGGCCGTTCAGGCTCCTGTGGCGTCGCTGAATCCGGATGACACCACTGTGACAGCGGGACGCGACGCCTACTTCTTCAGCAGCTTTGTTGGTGCTCCCCGCACCTCTGTGCTCTGGCAGTCAAATGTTGCCGGCGTGTGGACGGACATTGCAGCGAAGCAAGGTACGGCACTGACCGTTCCGGCAGTGACCGCCGCGATGAACGGAACTCAGTACCGTGCACTGATCAACGGCCCGGCAGGTCAGGTTGCCTCCAAGCCGGCAACCCTGACTGTCGCGGCACCCCTGGGTGCACCCGTCATTACGGGACAGCCTGATGATGTGAGCGCCACTGCTGGTGATGCCGCAGCGTTCACCTCCGCTGCCACAGCCAATCCGGTGGCCACCGTTCAGTGGGAAAGCTCCACCGACGGCACAGTTTGGAAAGCAATTGACGGCGCAACTGAGGGGACTCTTAGCATTGTCGATCTGGGCACCAAACAGGATGGCATGAAGTTCCGGGCCGTCTTCAGCAATGCACTAGGCTCGGTGACCAGCATGGTCGCGACGTTGAAGGTTGACGCAGCGGCAACGGCTGGCCCGACTACTGGTGCAACGGCTGGCCCGACTACTGGTGCGACGGCTGGCCCGACTACTGGTGCGACGGCTGGCCCGACTACTGGTGCGACGGCTGGCCCGACTACTGGTGCGACGGCTGGCCCGACTACTGGTGCCACGAACGAGGCAACGACTGCGACAAAGCCAGCACCGACGGTCTCTGCTACTGCAGTGGCTGGCAATTCCGATGGCTCCCTGGCCTCCACGGGTGCTGCTTCGGTTTCACTGATGATTGCCTTCGGCGGATTGCTGCTCGCTGCTGGTGGTGCCGCAACCTTCATGCGACGCCGCAAGCACGCGCACTAAGTTCGAATGTCAACCGCAGCCTCTGCGCGTTTTGGCGCGGTGGACAACTTAAGAATATAGACCGTGGCCATCCTGTGTTTGACAGGGTGGCCACGGTTTTCTGTGTCCACCCGACGGCGGTTGTCCCGGAAAGGCTCCGTCACAATTCACCGGACTCTTGAATGTAATGCCCGTCACTGGCTAGTGTGTTATCCATAACAAAATTTGTGCAGGAGCACTGACCATCTCAGGCGGATACGTTCGCTAGATACAGTGATCCTGCCGTAACAGGGTGGACGAATGACTATCAATGAAAATCGCCGGGGGAGTGTCCTCCGCGCACGACGCAAACCCGGATACCTGCGTGGCACATTGGCCACACTAACGGCGTTGGCCATCATGTCCTCGACAGCTGTCGGACTCGCTGCGACAGCGACAGCTGCACCCGGTGACGCGGGCACCTTGGCTCTTTCCAACGGCAAGGGCCTCACCGTTGCCGTGGGAGATGCCTTTCCCCAAGTGGTTTCCTACAATCTCGCTGGCCAAGTCATCGGTGGGCAAAGCAAAGCACTGACAACATTCATGATCAATGGACAGGCGAAGACAGCCACAACTACTGTCGCTGTCAGCGGTGCCACGGCAACCTACCAGTCCACCATCGCCAGTCCGGCGATTGTCATTACCTCCACCATCACCGTCACAAGTGCCAACACCGTGGAATTCAAGGTGACGAAGATCAGCGGCGCCGGTGAAGCTTCGGTCAACACCCTCTCCATCCCTGGCCACTCGCTGCTCTCCGTCAGCTCGGCCGAGGCCGGTGCCGTTCTGTCCCGGACAAAGAACAACGACAACATCACCACCCCCCAGGACCAGTACCTGCCGGTCACAACGGCCACTGCTGTGGATGCGGCGGCCGTGGGTACACCCTACGGCTTCGTCAACAACGAAAAGTTGGCCGCTGGCATCATCACCAATGCCACGGAAGACTCAGGAAATAACGAATGGAATAACCGGCTGTTCTCGCAAGTCGAGAATGGCGCAGCCGGTGCAAAGGTGGCATCACTGTCACCGGGTACCTTCACCTACCACCCGCAAGGGGCCAGTGACCCGCGCGTAGCAACCTTTGACCTGCCCCAGGCCACCGTGGTGCTAGCGGGAGACGTGAACGGATCCGGCAAAGTGGACTGGCAGGATGCTGCCATTGCCTACCGCAACAATGCTGAAAAGCCGCTGGGCTCGGATAAAATCCCGGACCGTGTGGTTGCCCGCATTCCCTTTAACTTCGGTAGTGCAGCAACTAACCCGTTCTTGAAGACACTTGACAATGTCAAGCGCTTCTCGATGGCCACGGACAACCTTGGCCAGTGGATCCTGGAAAAGGGGTACCAAAGTGAAGGGCACGACTCGGCCCACCCCGACTACGGCAATGACATCAACACCCGCGCCGGCGGGGTAGAGGATTTCAAGACCCTCGTTAACTCTGGTGCAAAGTACAACACAGAATTTGGTGTCCACGTCAATGCCACCGAGGCCTATGCACAAGCCCAATACTTCAGCGAAAACCTGATCGGCACCCGCCAGGGCGCATGGGACTGGCTCAACAGCGCCTACAAGATCGATATGCGCAACGACCTGGGCAAGGGCAACGTGCTGGACCGTTTCCAGGAACTGAAGGATACTGTCCCCGGCGTCAAGAGCCTTTACATTGATGCTTATCTGGAAAGCGGTGCGATGGCAGATGGGCTTGCCAACAACCTGCAGAAAATGGGCTTCGAAATCACCACGGAGTACGCCCACCGCTTTGAAAGTAATGCCATCTGGTCGCACTGGGCCAATGACAAGAACTACGGCGACAACAAGGGCATCAGCTCCAAGATGATCCGCTTCATTGCCAACTCCGACCGGGACCTGTGGAACACCGACCCCCTGCTGGGCGGTCAAGTGGTCAAGGACTACGAAGGCTGGTCGGGGCAGAAAGACTTCAACGCCACCTACTCCAAGGTGTGGAGCGACAACCTTCCCACCAAGTTCCTTCAGCACTACGAACTGATGGACTGGCAGCCCGGCACCTCGGCGAAGCTGCAAGACGCCGATGGCCACAAGGTCGCCATTGACATGGTTGGCGGAGTCCGCAAGGTCACCCTTGACGGCAAGCTGGTCATTGACGGCAACAAGTACCTGATCCCGTGGCAGGATGTGGCCGATCCCGATGTCATCTCCAACCCCAACAAGGCCACGAAACTGTACTTCTACAATGCTGCCGGGGGAACCGCCACCTTCGACCTCCCGACCAGCTTTGCCGGTACCAGCAACCTTGAACTGTTCAAGCTCACCGACAACGGCCGCGTTAAGGTAACCGATGTTGCCGCAGCCGCTGGCAAGGTCACGCTCACCGGAGACGCAGCGACAGCGTACGTGCTGGTACCGGCAGGTGGCAAGGCGCCACAGCCTGCCGCCAACTACGGCCAAGGCACTGGCCTGGTAGACCCGGGTTTCAACACCGGAAACGTGACTGCGTGGAACGCCACCGGCGGTGCCACAGCCCAGCGCACAGCGCTTGGTGACTACGTAGCGGTTCTGGGGGACTCGGCGTCGTCCATTTCCCAGAGCATCACCGGATTGACCCCGGGCAAGAAATACACTGTGAGCGCAGACATCGAAATCGCCCAAGGTCAGCACCGTGCCACGGCACTGAAGGCCACTGGTACAGGGCTGTCTGCAACCAACAGTTTCGATGTCACACCGATGCAAAACCGCATGGCCTCCGACTCCAAGAGTGAAAGCTATGCCCAGCGTGCCCCGCTGACGTTCACGGCACCTGCCGACGGACGGGCGAAAATAGAGGTCTCAGCCGCCGCGGGTTCTGCCAAGGTCAGCATCGACAACGTTCGAGTCATGATCGATGCGCCGCTGAATTCGCTCATGACCAACCCGCTGCCGGTCGTTCCCACGACCCTGCCCGATGTTGCCGGGAATGTGGTGTTCACCGAAGGCTTTGAAGGCAATCAGCCAGGCTGGGGACCGTTCTTCAAGGGCAACAACGGCGGCCTGTCTGACCCGCAGACAAGCATCAGCCAGCTCCACGCACCCTTCACGCAGAAGGATTGGAAGGGTGTCGGCCAGGTCGATGACGTTATCACCGAGAAGGGCGGCACCCACTCCCTGAAGGCGCACAACGAACGCGCCGGCCTGACCTACCGTACGGCTCCTGTGACGTTGCCGTTCACTTTCGGCCACGAATACGAGATCACCTTTGACTACCAGTCAAACGGTGACAACCAGTGGCAGTGGGTGACCGGGGTTGACTCCACAACTGGTACCGCCGTGGTGACAAAGGAAATCAACAATGAAACCCTGGCGCCGGCATTGTCGACGACGAGTTTCTCCAGCAAGATGGTGGCGGGCTGCGGCTCATCGTGGGTTGGCCTGCGCCGCATCGGCAGCGGATCTACAGACATGGTGCTGGACAACATGGTGGTCCGGGATCTCGGTCCCGCCGCGAACCAGCCCGGCTGCGCCAAACTTGATGTTGCGCCCGTACCGGCACTGACACCGCAGGTTCCTGCTGAAATTGTGACGACTTTCGTCAACAGCGAGGAAACAGCTGCCAGCAATGTTCAGCTGAGCCTGGGTACACCTCCGGCAGGGTGGACGTTCCTGGTGAAGGAAAAGAACGGCAACCTCTTTGATACTGTGGCGCCTGGCGCGAGTGTTTCGACCACGTGGGTGGTGGTTCCGGCCGCTGGCTCAGGCGGCAGCACCACTAAGTTGAGCCCCACCGCCATATACCGCAACGACAATGTCACCAAGACTGTCTCCAACCAGGTGAACCTGCCGGTGCAGATCAGCGGCATGGTTCCGGTGAGCAAATTGAAGGTCACCACTGATTCCCAGCAGGCCACTTCGGGAGCCGAAGGGCCCATCAGCAATGTCCTCGACGGAGATTTGTCCACCATCTGGCACTCAAAGTACGACACCGCCAGCAGCCCGTTCCCGCACTGGGCCGTCTTTGACCTGTCCGAAGCGTATGACCTGACGGCATTTGGTTTCCAGGGCCGCCAAACAGGCGGAGACAATGGCCGCATCAAGGACTACAAGATCTACGTGTCCAACGACGGCGTCACCTGGGGTGCAGCAGTTGCCTCAGGCAGTCTGAATGCAGGTACGGACATGCAGATTCTTCCGATCCCTGCAGGAAATAAGGTTCGCTACGTGAAGTTTGAGGCCCTCAACGCACACAACGGCCTGGGCTTCGCTGCGGCTGCTGAAATGCGCGTCTACGGCTCCAACGGCAGCGAACCAGTGGTCACCCCGCCGGTTGGCTTTGAGCCGGGCCAACGTGAACCCGACGTCACGACTGATCCGACGACGCCGCCTGTCACGACTGATCCGACGACGCTGCCTGTCACGACTTATCCGACGACGCCGCCTGCGACGACCGTGCCGACGACGCCGCCTGTCACGACTGATCCGACGACGACTAAGCCGACTGATCCGACGACTAATCCGACCGTGCCGTCGACGACTGCGCCGACGACTGGCAGCAAGCCGAGCGCCACTGTCCCTGCAACCTCTGCAGTCACGAGTGCAACTGCAGGGCCCGCCGATGGTTTGGCCAGTACAGGCAGTCATACGGCAGGTCTAGCCGCCTTTGCTGCGCTTCTGCTGCTGGTTGGCGGGGCAGCTTATGGACTGAGGCTTCGACGTGGAGGGCGTGGCCGTAGAGCATAACTGAGACGAGAAAGGCCCTGTGCCACCCGATTGTGGGTGGTGCAGGGCTTTTTTGGTATCCTTCCCGATCCGGCTAAAGCCATCCTGGTTTATTCAAGGCCTTCTTCAAGACCGCGCTAGCCATCTGATGGTGCCGGTTTGAACTGCTGGTAGAACCAGGGCGCCACGGTAAGTTCCTTACAACGTCGTGTTCTAAACCTAGTTCTGAACCCGAGGCGCACGTGCGAAATGTCAAATGGTCAGCAGTGGCTGTATAGTCAGCACATGCTGACCATTGATTCTCGTATTGACGTCATGAACCGCTTGGGTCGCGCCATGGCGGATCCAACCCGCTCGCGCATTCTGATGAGCTTGATGAATGCTCCCGGATATCCGGTGCAGCTTGCCGCGGAGTTGGGGTTGACCCGTTCCAATGTCTCCAACCATTTGAGCTGCCTACGCGGTTGTGGTCTTGTCGCCGCAGTGCCTCAAGGGCGACAGACGAAATATGAGATTGCAGACCCGCACCTGGCACGGGCGTTGGTTGCACTGGTGAATGTGGTGTTGGCCGTGGACACCGGCACGGGATGTCTTGATGAGAACTGCGATGTTCCGTTGTGTTGCGGCACCGGGGTTCAGGCATGAGCCGGGAATGTTGCGGACCTGATGAGTCTGTCTCCCTTGGCAGGGCAACGCTGCCGAATCCGGCCCCGGACGGTCTCAGTCAATCGGTCGCCACCGTGGAAGAGGGAACCCTCCCAACAGGGGATAGCGGCACTGGCATGCAGGAAGCGCCAGAGGGACTCACTCCCTGGTGGATGGACCGCAACGTTCTGGTCCCTGTCGCCGCCGGATTCCTGCTCAGTATTGGATACGGGCTGGACTGGGCTGGCATCAAACCTGTCGATACGGTGCTTTTAGCGCTCAGTCTTGGAGCGGCTGGTTCCACGTTCATCCCCGGGGCTGTGCGTCGCTTGCTCCACGGGCGCCTGGGGGTGGGATTACTGATGACCATCGCCGCCGTCGGCGCGGTTCTGTTGGGCCATGTGGGGGAAGCCGCAGCACTGGCGTTCCTGTTCTCCATCGCGGAAGCTTTGGAGGACCGCGCCCTGGACAGCGCCCGCCACGGGCTGCGCTCCCTGCTTTCCCTGGTTCCGGAGACGGCAACCATTTCCCGCAGTTCGGGTCTGGTTGTCATTCCAGCCCGTGAGATCCGGGTGCTGGATCTACTGGTTGTTCGTCCGGGAGACCGGGTGGCAACCGATGCCGTGGTCACCTCGGGAAGATCCAGCCTTGACACCTCCGCGATCACGGGCGAATCAATTCCGGTTCAGGTTGGACCTGGCGACGCGGTGCCCGCTGGGGCCATTAATGGTACCGGCAGCCTGCAACTTGAAGCGAGCGCGGACGGTTGCGAGAACTCGCTGACGATGATCGTGCGGCTCGTGGAAAATGCGCAGGCCCGGAAAGGGGAGCGGGCCCGGATGGCAGACCGCGTAGCCCGGCCCCTGGTTCCCGTCGTCTTGGTCATGTCCGCGTTGGTGGCCCTGCTTGGCGTCCTGTTCGGGGATCCGGGCACGTGGATTGAGCGCGCGCTGGTGGTTCTTGTCGCAGCATCCCCGTGTGCATTGGCCATTGCTGTGCCCGTCACAGTGATCTCGGCCATCGGTGCGGCCAGCCGCTTTGGCGTGGTGATCAAATCCGGTGAGGCCTTTGAACAGCTCGGAGCCGTGAAGATGGTGGCATTCGATAAAACCGGCACCCTGACACGCAACAATCCGCAAGTTGTGGCGGTGGAGACAGTATCGGGCACGGACCGCGACAGGGTTCTTGCCCTTGCCGCAGCGCTTGAACTACATAGCACCCATCCGTTGGCCAAAGCCATTCTCGCCGCGGCACCGGTACCCCTGCCGGCCGACGACGTCTCCGAAGTGCCCGGACAGGGGGTCTGCGGAACAGTTGACGGGGGTGCCGCCAGAATCGGCAGCCCCCGCTGGGTGGCCCCGGGGTCTTTGGCGGCAGTGTGCGCCCGGCTTGAGTTCGAGGGCATAACAGTGGTCGTCGTAGAAATCGATGGAGCCCCGGCAGGGTTGATCGGTATTCGTGACGAACTCAAACCCGAGGCCGCAGCGGCCATCGCAGAACTCCGAGACCGAGGCGTGAGCACCATGATGCTCACCGGAGACAATGACCGGACCGCGCGCGCCCTGGCCGACCAAGCGGGAATCAGGGACTACCTTGCCGAACAGCTTCCGGCCGAAAAGGCAGCCGTCATCGAGGCCTGGAGGAAACGCTGCCGTACAGCAATGATCGGCGACGGTGTCAACGATGCCCCCGCCCTGGCCGCCGCCGATGTTGGCATTGCCATGGGTGCCACAGGATCCGCCGCAGCCATCGAAACCGCTGACATAGCCTTCACAGGGACGGATCTGCGACTGATCCCACAGGCGCTGGCCCACGCCCGGCGCGGACGGGCCATTATGACAGCCAACATCGTCTTGGCTTTGGCCATCATCATCGTGTTGTTACCCCTGGCACTTCTTGGTGTTCTAGGGTTGGCTGGCGTCGTCCTGGTCCACGAACTGGCCGAAGTCGCCGTGATCCTCAACGGCCTCAGGGCTGCTCAAGGGCGAGCCATCCTGCCCCCGCTGCCCGCCCAACACGAGCTCAGCCAAACGGCATTTTCTTCAGTGCCGCCCGAAGGCTAAGCGCACCTTGAGGCCCTGATCATCGTGACACCGGAGAGAGGTTTGGACAGAAGCTTCGCCGATCGTTTCATCAGCTGGAACATGGGGCGGTCCAGCCGTGCAGATTCCTCTCTGGATGAGGCACTGGAAGCAGTACCCGACTGCCCACTGGCCACCTTGCTCAAGGAACTGCTGGGATAAGGACATCTCCCGGCCGTAGTCACCAGCCACGAAACCGCATACCGCGACATGTCGAAGTAAGTAACGGGTTGGGCATCCACACCGTGGGTGCCCAACCCTTCCCTATGGGGGCGGGCGGCTTCAGCTGCACGCTCCCTCGGCGGCCGTTAACGCTGCGCGGGCGCAGCGACTAAGGATGTGTTGGCGGAAAACGATAGGCTAGAGCAATGCCTCACCCGCCGAAGGATCCTTTCGTGTCAGCCACAGACTTTGCGTTCCCCTCAGTGAGCTCGGAATATCCTGCCATGGAGCGAAATGCGAGTGTTGCCGAAACAAAGCTTTCGCAGAAAGCGTCGATGCGCTCAGCGTCCGTCACTGGCCCGGTTGACTTTGTCTTCAAAGATCCGTTTGACGGGACTAACTAGCGATTAACCCGCAAGGTTCATTGCGTCAATCAGTTTCCATGCAGAGAAAAAGGATGAGGTCGGCCAATAGCCGGTCGTGTCCCTTGCAAGTGTGTTCTTGGCGGTTGATTCTGAGTGTGTAGGGCTAGCTGGCTCTCCACATGCGCGCCGGGTTGCCATACAGGTTGGGGGTGCGTAGGACCTGTGTGGTGGTTGGCGCTAGCGAATCAAAATCGTTGCCGTCGCAAGGATTTTCAGGTTTCCAACTACCAAGAAAGAGCCATGGCAACCCATGTGCCAGTGGACCTTAGCGTGGTCTGTTCCAAACCCTCGTTTGCGGTAGACCCGAGGCTCAGCCAGGCCAAGCCATGTGCACAGTGTGGTGGTGGACCGCAGGATGCTAGACGGGTATGCGCAGTGGTTTTTGCGGAAGTGAACATTTCTATGGCACAGGTTGAATAGTTCTAACTGACATCACCGGCCTAGCTCACGGGCCAAAGCGGTGCACGCTGGCAGTTCAAATGCATCGGGCGGGCATCGGAAATATTTCCAATGCCCGCCCGAACCCAAGTCAGCGCTTGGTGTTTTGTCTCAGATGTTCTGTGCTGCTAGTGACTGGCAGACCTGCGGCGGTTGATGCCAAATACGGTTGCGCCGGCCAAGAGCAGCAGGATCGCGAGCCCGCCTATCACCGTGGTGTTGGCTCCCGTGGCGGCCAGCTCATTCTCGGCGGTAGCGGTGCTGCTAGCTGTGGTCGGATCTATTGCCGGAACATCCCCGGCAGCGGAAGTGACGGCCAGGGGTGCGCTTACCTGGTGCGCCTGTCCATCAAGTCCTACACCCACTATGAAAATCTGGTGCTGTCCAGCGGGGGTATCCTTCGGCAAAGCCACGGTCAGGCTCACACGACCCTTGGCATCGGCGGTGGCTGCGCCCAAAAGTACCGGCTCCGAGTGCAACGTGAACGTGGCGCTGCTACCGGGTTTGAAGTTCTCACCGGTAATGGTGAGCTGGCCGCCCTGTGTCATGGTGGCAGCACTGAGGGTGATATCGGGTGTTGCGGGTGCCTTGGAGGGTTCCTGCGACACAGTGGGGCCTGCCGAGGGTGATGTGCTTTCCGTGGCATGTACAGATTCGCTGGGTGTGGCACTCTCGTTGGGTGCAGTGCTTGGGCTCGGTGTTGCCGAAGCCGAAGCCGACGGTGTTGCCGTTTCAGCTGCCTCCAACACAGTGGTGCCGAGTTTGTTCCAGCCGCTGGAAGTTGTTGCACCGGTCAATGCCAGCTTGATGGCCGGAGTGTTTCCGCGGGTCTTGTCGACGATGGCGACTGCGAAGTCATAGCTGCCGGCAGGAACGTTCGTGGGTGTAAATGCGGTGCTGGTCGGGTAGTTGGTGCCCTTGACCCACGTGCCGGGATTCGCCGAAGACTGCACTTGGTACACCGGAGCCCCGGTGGCTTTGTTCAGCAAGGCGTAGGAAACCTGATATTTGTTGTTCCACTGGGGATTGTCGTTGGGCATTCGGCCAACACCGGTGTTGCTCCACGTGGAGGCGATGGTGGCCTGGCGTGCGCCATCAGCGAGAACTGTAGGGACACTGACGCTGTTGGGGGCCAAACGGTAGCCGCCATTGACGGCGAAGTCCTCGACCAAGTCAGGGTTGTCCACCACCCAAGTTTTTACATCCGGTTCGTGGCGCAGGTCGAGGTAGTTGGCGTGCAGATTCTTGGCATCGGCGAGGACGCGCTCCAGCATGGGGCGATAGGGCTTGTCTCCGGGGACCTTGAAGCTGTCATCGCAGGAAGTCGCCCGGACTGTGAAGTTCTGGTAACAGTTTTCACCCACGAGAATCGTGTTCGGGAAGCGTGAGGAGATGGCATTCTTTTGATCCTGGGGGAACCACAAGGTGCTACCGAGGCTGTCACGGCGCATGATGGAGCCTTTGGCGATCTGCTCGTCCAAGTCAGCGTAGCTGAAGCCCGGGGCAAAGTTCAGTGCCAGCAGGACATGGGAGAACGACTTGCGGTACAGGTCGCCCAACCAGCGAAGAGTAGGAGCCCACTCGTTCCCGGGCACTCCCTGGAAATTGTGCATTTCTCCCCAGTGCCCGATGGTATTCGTATCTACGAAGTCCACCTCTTCGGGATCATCGAAGCGCGCACCGAAGGCGGCCATGAAGTTCTCGAATTTGGCCTGGAAGACCTTATTGTTCACATAGGGGGTTTTGAAGGACGGATTCGAACCGGCCCCGTAACCGGTTGCACCTGCGTTGAAGACGAATTGGGGTGTTGCCTGCTGGTGGCTGTCCTGGCTGTCAACAAAAACCCGAAAGGCGAGCCGCTGGCCATGGTCCTTGGCCTGCTTGATGAAGGATTTGAAGTTCGCGTCCTCGTTCCAGGCGTAGTGCCCTTCCGTGGGTTCCATGCGGGACCACGGAATGCGAAGGTAGACCACGGATGAAGCAGCGGAATTGGGACCCACCTCGTTCCAAAACGTATCGGCGTCGGCCAGGGCATGATCAAATTCCTCCGCGTACGCCATCCAGCCCATGCCCGGGTTGCGCAAGACGCTTGTGATATCGCGTTCGGGGGTAACAGTGGCCATGGTGGCGGCTGCTGGTGGAGGGGTGGAATCGGCAAGGACGGGTGGCACAGCCACCGCAGCCTGCATGAACGAGCACGATATCAGGACGGCCGTCAATGCTCCGGCCGCCTTCAAAAAGGGACGCTTCACTATATTCCTATCTGTCGTCTTACTAGGACTATCTCGGTCGAACATGAATGGAATCTGTTCAAGCGAAGGCAGGGGGTGTCAGGGGATGTGGAACAGTTGGCAGGTGCTGGAGGTGGCCAAGGGTAGTAGGGAAGGGTCCACTTCCCAGCGGTCCCGGGGGGACCAGCCAAGATCTTCAAGGGCATTTTCGGTATTCCAACGTGCTGCGGAGTCAACGGAGACCGCGTGGTAGATGCCAAAACCAGGGGACCGGGTCAGTGCGGCATCGATCAAAGCGCGCAAATCCCCGGTGGATAACCAGGTCTCGGCAAACTGCCGTTCATTCAATGGCCACCCGGTGAGACCAAGCCTGAGGCAGGAGACAGCATTGGCTTGTGAATCCTGGTGCAGTCTAGACAGCGCCTCGATGGCGATTTTGCTGGCACCGTAAGGGCAGCAGGGCCGTGGTGCCATAGCAGGATCGATGTGTTGGACTCCGTCACGGTAGTCCAATCCGGTGGCATGCACGGAACTGGCCACCACGATGTGTTGGATGGAATTATCGCGTGCTGCAAAGAACAGATTCTCCATCATCGTGACGTTACCCAACGCCTCCCCCACCGAAGCGGCAGGGGAGGCATTGGCGGCAAGGTGGACGATTGCGTGGCAACCGTCCACCGCAGACCGGCAGAAATCCGAATCTGCGAGATCCCCGACCATGAGCTCATCTTCCGCTCCGAAAATGGACGGCCGCGGATCAAGGGCAGTCCTTGTGGTTACCCTGAGCCGATAGTCGCGGCGCAGGTGCCCCAGCAACAATCGGCCAACTGTGCCATTTCCTCCGGAGAGGAGAAGAAGAGGTTTCAAAGCCGGACTTTCCCTTCAATCACTTACTGATACCGACTGTCATGCCTTCAACAATTCGTCGGCCCAGCCAGATAAACAAGGCCAGAACCGGGGTGACCACCATGACGATGCCAGCAAACAGCCCGCCCCAGTCAGCACCGTTGAATTGTGCCTGATCGAGGAAGGCCAGCAGCGCGATCGGCAGGGTCCGATTTTCCGACGTCGTTAGCAACACCAGTGAGAACAAGGTTTCGTTCCAGCCACTGATAACTGCCAGCATGAAGGCGGTGACCAAGCCGGAGCGAGCCAACGGAAGCACAATCTGGATGAAGGTGCGGATGCCGGAGGAGCCGTCGATGGCGGCGGCTTCCTCAATTTCCACCGGCAGGGAACGGAAGAACCCGGCCAGCAGAAACACGGTGAAGGGGATACCCAAGCCGACCATCACAATGATGAGTCCCTGGATGCTGTTTATCATCTTCAGGTGTGAAATGTCCTGAAATCTGGCCATCATGATGTACACGGGCACCAGCAGCACCTGGCCCGGAACACCCAGCCCCAGCACAAACAGGAGCGTGAACGTCGAAGAGAGCTTCCTGGTGGACTTGGCCAGCACATAGGCGGCGGGTGCCGAAATGGCAACCACCAATATGGAAGAAACAAGCGTGGCAACCACCGAGTTGATCAGCGCTGGGCCGAATGCTCCTGTGCTCCACGCGGTGGAGAAGTTTTCCCAGAACGGGACGGCCGGCAGACCCAGCGGATCGCGGACAATGTCTCGCGTATCGCGTAGGGACGTGATGACCATCCACACCAGAAGGAAGAGGTTGAAGGCCACTAGCAGCCAGACGGCAGCGCGGCCTACATAGCCACCCAGGCTGATGCGGTCCTTCCGGGAGGACTTGCGCCGTGTGGGAACGCGCGGAGGACGGGATGCCTGTGTCGTTTCAGTCTGAAGCGGAGGCTGAGTTATGACTTGGTTCATTGGTTCAACCCTGTTTCCTAGATTTCAACGGCGTCACGGCGCAGCATCCGCCGCAAACCGATTGTGAGAACGGTGACCAAAAGGAGACTGACAATTGCCGATGCGGCAGAGATGCCAAACTCTCGGTCGCCACCGCTACCAAAGGCTGCCTGGTAGACGTATAGTGCCGTGGACCAGGTGTTCGTGGGCGGTGCTTTCGCCGTGGATCCGCCAAAGACAAGGATCAGCTCAAAGACTTTCACCGAACTCATGGTCCACAACACGGCGCAGACAGAGATGACATCCCACGCCAGCGGCAGGGTCACGTGCCGGAACTTGGCCCAGGGACCGGCCCCGTCCAGGCCGGCAGCTTCGTAGTAGTAAGCAGGGATTTGATCCACGGCGGACATGATGATGGTGGTGAAGTAGCCGGTAGCGCTCCAGATCATCACGATCATGATCATGTTGAACAGATTGTCCTGCGCCAGCCACTTGGGCGGGTCTTGGACGCCAACCAGCGACAACAATTTGTTCACAGGCCCGGATGGACTGAAGAGAAAGCCGGCGAAAATACCGAAAACCATGGCATTGATCAACGTGGGGAAGAACAGTACGCTACGGACAAACTTCTTGCCCGTCATGTCCCGCAGGATCATGGTCAAAGCGAAGGCGAAGACGAAAGTGACAATTCCAACAACGAAGAGAATCTTCAGGGTGTTGATGATGGAACCGATGAATACAGGGTCCTTGGACAATCGGACGTAATTGTCCAGGCCGACCCACTTGAGGTCGTTGATGCCGTCCCACTCGTTCAGGCTCAACCATCCACCAAAAATGATGGGAATAATGTAAAACAAGGCCATCAAGATCAGCGCAGGGGCCAGCATCGGCCAGAAGAGCCGGCGTCTGCTACGTTCTATTGCCGACATGCCGGCACGCGGGCGGCCAGAATTGCGCCCGTGTGCCAGCGGAAGTACAGGGGCTGCCATCAGTTATTATCCTTTGGCATTCCAGTAAGCCACCATGGCGGTCTTAGCTTCCTTGACGTATTCCTCAGCAGAGACCTTGCCCAGGAAAAGCTTGTCAAAGGTTGCGTTGAAACCCTTGTCAACGACGTCGCCGGAGACGCCGTCGGCCGGGAGCCTGGTGGTATTGTCAGCCAAAATGGCGGCAACGTCCTTCAGCGTGGCGGGAGCTTCGACGTCGGGGCGGGCCGAGAGGTTATTGGCCACCGTGGAGATTTGGCCCATGCGGTCCTTGTTGGCGAAGTAGGCGATGAACTGCTTTGCTTCGTCAGTGTGCTTAGCCTTCTTCGGCACGGCAAAGCCAAAGGCGATGGAGTCGTTAGCCGTGGTGGATGATGCCGTGGTGGTCGGGAAGTTGAATGCCCCGTATGCAAAGCCTTCGGCAGCGTACTTTGCCGTTTCTGCCGGTGCCCAGCTGCCCATCAGGTAGTACAGAGCCTTATTTGCGGCCCAGGCGTTCTGCTGCTCCGGGTACTTGGAGGCGTCGTAGCCCTTGATGATGTAGCCGCTCTTGACGAGATCCTGGATTTGCTGGGCGGTCTTCAGCACTGCCGGATCTTCCCAGGACGCTCCGGTCTTGTCTTCGACCAGCTTCTGGAAGGATCCTTCGCCCCCGTTGCGGTTGAGCAAGTAGTCGAACCAGTAGCTATTTGCCCAGGTTGCGTCACCATCGGAAGCGATGCAAGCCAAATCGGCGGCTACAGCCTTCTTGCAGTTGGCCAGCAGCTCATCCCAAGTCTTGGGAGCTTCCGGGGCAACCTTGTTGGCCTTGTTGTAGAACACGGAGACGTTGGAGATCGTGTAGGGAACCATGTACGTCTTCACGTCGCCGCCGTAGGTGGGCAGGACATCGAAATACTTGGCCGGAATGACATCGCCGACGGTCTTGCCGGCTTCGCCGGGGATTGACTCCTTCAGTACCGGTGCCAGGTCTTGGAGCTGGTTGGTCTTGGCAAGTGCCGGGCCCAGGGCGTCGTAGGCCTGGTCAACCAGGTCCGGGACGTCATTGGAGAGCAGGCCTGCAGTGACCTTGTCCAGGACCTTACGTCCCTGCCACTGCACATTAACCTTGACCCCTGTGTCCTTCTGGAATGCATCGAGGGATGTTTTCAAGACCTGGGCCTGGGGCTCAGTCTCGGTCCACATCGACCAGTAGGTCATCGACTTTTCACCGCCACCGCTGCTGACTGCGTCAGTGGTGGCGCATCCGCTGGCGGTGAAAGCGACAGAAGTGGCCAAAAGAGCGCCTGTGGCCACTTTGAGCCAGGGTTTGATGTGAGTCATGAAGAATCCTTGAAAGTAGTTGGGTGATCCCGCCTCCTGCAGTGCAGTTCGGCTTACTTGTGAGTGTAGTCACAAAGTGGCAATTGGTGTCAACTCAATTTACAAATCCACGCATATGTGACTGTCCGTAGTCATGAAGTCACTAAAATGCTTACTATCTTAATAACAGTGTCAATTTTGTTGACAGTTTTGAGTGATTTTCATGGGAGTGCGGCCTTTCTGGCTCGGTGGCTTGGAGCTGCACGAACTGAATGAGAGCACATAGGACTGAAGATCTCTGACTGAGGGACTAAGCGTGAAGATAACGAAAATAGAAACATTCCAAGTTCCGCCGCGTTGGCTGTTCCTGAGGGTGGAGACCGAAAGCGGCTTGGTTGGCTGGGGGGAGCCCATCGTTGAGGGGCGAGCCGAAACCGTGGCGGCTGCCGTGGCGGAGATGTCCGACTACCTCATTGGTGAGGATGCCTCCAAGATCGAGGACCACTGGCAGGTCTTGACTAAGGGTGGCTTCTACCGGGGTGGACCTGTCTTTTCCAGTGCTGTGGCTGGGATTGACCAGGCGCTGTGGGACATCAAGGGCAAGGCCTTGGATGTTCCCATCTATGAGTTACTTGGCGGTCCCGTTCGGGAGAAGGTGCGCATGTACACCTGGATTCACGGGGAGAGTCCAGCCGAGCTAGCCGATTCGACACATCAAGCGATGGCGGAGGGCTTTACCGCGGTGAAGTTCTGTCCCGCGGGCAAGCTGGCCCCCCTCGACACTGCGGGAACCATTCGTGCCATGGTGAGATCGCTGGCCGCAGTCCGTGAAGCAGGCGGGGACGAGCTGGACATCGCCTTGGACTTCCATGGCAGGTTCACCCCCGCCATGTCTCGGCGGGTGCTGCCCTTGATGGAAGAATATCTGCCCATCTTTGCCGAAGAGGTACTCTTGCCCGAGCTCTCCGATGAGCTAGGCCTGATTGCCCAGGCAACATCGATCCCGCTGGCCTTGGGGGAACGTCTCTATTCTCGATGGGATTTCAAGACGGTCCTTGGCAAGGGCGTCAGTGTTGTTCAACCGGATTTGAGCCACGCTGGCGGCATCTCCGAAGTGCGCAGAATCGCCGCAATGGCGGAAGCCTATGGTGTGCAGCTTGCCCCGCATTGCCCCCTCGGACCCATAGCACTTGCCGCCAGCTTGCAGGTGGACATCGCCAGCCCCAACTTCCTGCTCCAGGAGCAGAGCCGAGGGGCGGGGTATCAAGAAGGTCCGGACCTCTTTGACTACATGAGCGAACCTGAGGTCTTCAATATGGGAACGGGCTACATTCAGCGGCCAGTAGCCCCAGGGTTGGGCATCGGAATTGATGAGGAAAAGGTTCGCCACGCGGCCTTGACCCCGCACCGCTGGCGCAACTCCATCTGGCGCCAAAACGACAACTCCTTCCTGGAATGGTAGGGACCATGCCTATCGATTTGTTGGCAGTCTGTATGGGTGGGCCGCGTGCCGAGTTGGGGGAAACACCCAGAATTGACGCCCGCAGCGGTGAACTACTGTGGACGGACATCACCGGCGGCAACGTCCATATCGGAGCCATTAAGGGAACAAGCTTTGAGCTGCTGCGCAGCATCGACGTGGCAGGGATGGCAGGACCGGCAACGCCGCTGCTGGAACCCGGATCCGGCTGGGTGATGGCGCGCGAGAGTGAACTGGTCCACCTTGCCCACGACGGCGTCGTGTCCGCGTTGGCAGCTCCGGAAGCCGGCCGTCCGACGGCCTTCAACGACGGAGCAGCAGACACCGAAGGGAACCTGTGGGTCGGTTCGATGGGGCGCAACGGTGTCCTCGGGCAGGGGCGCCTGTGGCGTTTTGATACCTCGGGAACCGGCCAAGTTGTTCTGGAAGGAATCGGGATATCCAACGGGCTGGATTTCTCCGCGGACGGCCACAGCGCCTACTACGTGGACACGAGCACTCGGGTGCTTCGCCGCTTCGACATCGATGCCCAGACCGGGATCGTCGGCACCACGGACCTGGTTGTTTTTCCCCCCGGCGCGGGGGATCCCGACGGGCTGGTCGTGGATGACGAAGGCTGCATCTGGGTTGCGCTCTGGGACGGCTGGGCCGTGCACCGATATTCACCCGGCGGTGAGCTTCTCGCCGTCGTCAATGTCCCCGTGCAGCGGCCAACTGCCGTAGCGCTCGCAGGGAACTTGCTCATTATTACCTCCTGCAGCGGATGGCTGGAGAAGGGGTGGGAGCAGGAGCAGCCCGACGCCGGGAAGCTGTTCTGCGTCACTGTCGGGGTGGGCGGGCCCTCTGCACGCCCTTACCGCGGGCCCTTGAGAATCTCGGTGGCTCAGAGCACGGAGGGAGCGCCGTGATCGATGTAATCGCCCTGGGCGAGACGATGGCAGTTGTTGCCCCGATGACGGCCGAACCGCTGGAAACGGCGAGTACTTTTTCAGTCGCGACGGCCGGGGCAGAATCGAACCTGGCCCAGTGGCTCGCCGATTGGGGGCACGCTGTTGCCTGGGTGAGCCGGGTTGGCGACGATCCGTTGGGTAGGAGGGTGACACAAACGCTGGCACGGAACGGCGTTGACACCTCATACGTAGGCGTTACTCCTGGCGCTCCGACGGGGGTGATGTTCAAAAACCCCGGCGTGGATTCAACCACCGTGCACTACTATCGCAAGAATTCCGCGGCAGCCCTCATGGGGGCTGAAATGGTGGAGTTGCTGCCGTGGGACAAGGTGCGGCTGCTGCACCTGTCAGGGATCACCCCTGCTCTTTCCGAGTCGTGCGGACAGCTTGTGCAGAGCCTCTTTGACAGGGCCAAGCGGGAAGGCGTGATGGTGTCGTTCGACGTCAACTACCGCCCGGGGCTGTGGAGTGTTGAGAGTGCTGCGGAGGTTTTGCTCAATTATGCACGGCAAGCCACTTACACCTTCGTTGGATTGGATGAGGCGCAGATGCTGTGGCCGGGCCTTGAGACTGCCCGTGATGTGCGGGACTTGCTGGGTGGTTCGGACACGCTGATCGTCAAGGACGGCGCCGTTGGTGCCACAGAATTTGGTGGCATCGCCTCCACCTTTGTTCCGGCCTCAGTTGTGGAGGTCGTGGAGGTGGTGGGAGCGGGGGACGCGTTTGCAGCAGGGTGGCTTTCAGCCATGCTCGACGGGGAGCAAGCCTCCATTCGACTGGCACGAGGGCACCAATTTGCAGTCAGAGCCCTGTCCAGCACCAGCGATTTTCAAGCACTTAAGAAAGAAGCGGCAGACATTGACTAACGAGTTCTTTGACACCATGTTTTCTACCGCCCCGATCATGGCGATTTTGCGGGGCTTGGGCGTGCAGCGCACCCTGGAAGTAGCCGAGCTAGCGTGGGACATCGGCGTGAGGAGTGTGGAGGTGCCCATCCAGACTCCCCAGGACCTCAAGACCTTGGAAGCGTTGGCGCAGGCCGCCCGAGAACGCGGTTTGGTGGCTGGTGCTGGGACGGTTGTGAACCTGGGGCATGTGGCGCAGGCCAAGAATTGCGGGGCCGCTTTCACAGTGAGCCCTGGGACCAATCTTGAGGTGATTCAGGCGTGCGCTGAAGCCGGATTGGCTCATCTGCCAGGGGTTGCGACAGCTAGCGATATTCAGGTGGCTACGGGGCAAGGCCTTAACTGGGTCAAGGCCTTTCCGGCCAGCGTTTTGGGAACATCCTGGCTAAAAGCCATGGGTGGACCGTTCCCCGGGCTGAAGTTCGTCTCAACCGGCGGTATGGACGCCCACAACGCGGGGGAGTTCCTTGACGCGGGTGCGCGGGTTATTGCAGTAGGCTCCGCATTGGAAGATCCACGCCAGCTCGGGCTCCTGGCCGAGCTTCTGCGCGAAAGGTCGTAGATGAGGCAAAACATATGGGTGGAAGCTGACAATGGCAACTAACGGCGGTTCTTTAAAGGGACTACGGGCTACCAACACGCGTCAAGTACTTGAGCTGTTATTGAATGAGGGGCCTTTTCACCGGGCTGAGCTGGCGCGCCGGATGAAGACGTCGCGGACCACCATTACCAACATCACCAATGAGCTGTTGGAACGCAATGTTGTGCGGAACCTCAAACCGGAACTTCAAGCGGTCAGGCACGGTCATGAACTCGTGGGCATCAACCCTCTGGCCGGTTTCAGCCTGGGCATTGATTTCACCCTTGACCAGGTGGCCATCAGCGCCTCCGACTTGGCCGGCAACACGGTAGCCGAGACAGCATTCTGTGTAGATGCCGCCGACACCGCCGATTCCCGGGTGGCAGCGGCGGCTGGGGCACTGCGCACAATGCTGGAGGAAAGAGGTATCGACGATGCCAAGATCGTTGGTATCGGTGTGGGTATCCCCGGGCAGATTGACCGGCGAACACACATGGTGGGCGGCTCACTCCCGGGACAGCCCTGGTCCATGCTTGACGTGCGGAGTATTTTGGCCCGCCACCTGCCTTTCCAGATCTTTGTCGAGAATAACTCGCGGTTGGAAGGCTTTGCGGAGAAGCGATGGGGCGCCGGACAGCGCAGCGACAATATGCTGTATCTCAGCTTTTCCAGCGGTGTGGGCATGGCTCTGTTCACGGAAGGGCAACTGTACCGTGGAAGCATTGGAGCTGCAGGAGAAATTGGGCACATGTCAACGGACATCAACGGTGCCCCGTGTCCTTGCGGTAACCGCGGATGTTTGGTGCAGCGCACCGGTACCGCCCACGTGCTCTCATTGTTGCGCCCTGCATTGGGGGCGACGGCGGATTGGTCCGACGTACTGCGAGAGACCTCAAAGGGCAATCCCGTCTGTTTAACCATCCTTGCCGAAGTTGGCGCGCTGGCAGGGCGGTTCCTTGCGGGTATTGCCAACTTGCTTGATCCGGAGCTGGTGGTCATAGGCGGGGAACTGGCACAGACAGGCGAGCCTTTCATGGGTCCCCTCGCAATGGCCCTGAAAAGCCACACGCTGCCATTGACAAGCTCCCATATTTCCGTTGTTCAGGCTGCATTGCCCCCGGGTGCTACGACGGGTGCGCGCGGCGGGGCTGCCCTGGCCATCAGGGAAATGGCGAAAACGCCAATCATCGACGAATTGGGCACGCTCTGAGGGCGAACGGAGCTGGCGCACGCCCGTAAAACACGGATCCGAAGCTGCAAGGCAAGCCGCTCCCCGAGACGCCGGTGTAAGGAAGGACGCTACTCGGCACGGGATTTCAGACCTACTTGGAGTCCTTCTCGATGAACAGGCACTCGACAGGTTGGTGGTTTCTTGAACTGTTGGCTGCGACTTCCTTGCCATCCACGCTCACAGAGCAGGAAATGGCGTCCGTGGCGCCCGAGGGATATTTAGCCAGAACGAATACCTTGGTGAATGCCTGTCCGGCGGCAATGGACAGTTCCTGTGTGTAGGGAAGCGTCTGTTGGACCATTTCCCCACCACTCTCCTTGCCATCGCCGGTCACAATCACTGACTTGACCAGGGCGCTGCCCCGGGCCCCGCTGACGTGCACCGTTACGCGACGTGCGACGGCATCCCCTGAGGGGGCTGTCGTGGCTGCTTCGGACGCTGCATTGCTCGTTTCAACGGCCGTCTGGGCGACTGGGATCTCTGACACCTGGCTGGATGAAGCATCTGTGGATGCTGGGGAGCAGGCAGCAAGCGTCAGTCCCAGAAGGGCAACTGAAGCCCCTGCTAGCACCGGTTTTAGGGCGCGGGTGAATTGATTTCCCAAAGTAAGCATCTTTAGATTGTCGCAAGCTAACGCCTGGCTTCAAAATTGACCCGTCCCCGAGGTGATGGCAACCGGACCCCCACAAGCGATAGAAAAGAGAGCGGGTCCCGCCAGCATTTGCTGGCGGGACCCGCACTCTTGGGGCATTATTCTTTCTCGTGCCTACTAGGCGTGTGAGGCGTTCCTCCTGCGCCGGCTGACCACGGTGATTGCGCCTGCCAGAACCAGCAGCAAGCCGCCCAGCAGGAACGGGGTGGTTCCTGCGCCCGTGTGGGCCAGATCGTCAGCGGTTGAACTGGCCGTCGGGCTGGCAACCGTGGTGCTACCGGCTGCTGCCACTGTCAGAGCGACACTGACCTCGGCGGCTTCCCCGTTGGTGCCGGTGCCGGTGATGACCACTGTGTGCACACCTGCGGGAACATTCGTCGGCAGCTTGGCCGTCAGTGACACCGTTCCGTTGGCTGCCACGACCGCCGTACCCAGGACAACGGGGTCCGAATGCAGGGTAAATGTGGCGGTGGTGCCCGGCTTGAAGTTGCTCCCCGTGATGGTGACCTCTCCACCAGCGGCCACAGATGTCATATTCAACGACGCTGTGGGTTCATTGGATGCCGGAGTGGTGGGGTTCGTTGTCGGCGCGACAGTCGGTGCGACAGTGGGGTCCGTTGTCGGCGCGACAGTCGGTGCGACAGTGGGGTCCGTTGTCGGCGCGACAGTCGGTGCAACAGTCGGCGCGACAGTGGGGTCCGTTGTCGGCGCGACAGTCGGCGCGACGGTCGGCGCGACGGTGGGTTCCGTTGTCGGTGCAACAGTCGGTGCAACAGTCGGTGCAACAGTCGGCGCGACGGTCGGCGCGACGGTGGGTTCCGTTGTCGGTGCAACCGTGGGTGTCGCCGTCGGAGTTGCCGTGGGTTCCGGGGTGCCGGGAATCAGGCCACCGATGTTCACTTCCGCGCCGCCGCCGAAGTTGTTGCCGGCAATGGAGTTCAGGCCCACCAGCTTCACATACCGGCCCGCCTTGTTCCCTGGAATCTTGATGACCTGCGGGCGCGCCACGTCCAAGAATGAACCGCTGGCCACTTTGGTGCCAAAGTCGGTGGTGCTGTCGGAAACGTAAAGCTCGTAGTCCTTGAACTTACCGTTGGTGTTTGACTGGCGCTGGGTGTACTCGAAGCCTGTTACGTCATAGCTCTTGCCAAGGTCAAAGACCACCGAATGCGGGAAATTTCCTGCCGGGCTTGACCATTTGGTGTGCCAGAAAGTTTCCTTCTTGCCATCGAGCAGGGCTGCGGCTGGACCATTGGGAGCGGTTTCCCCCGTCAATTCTTCCGAGGAGACTGAGGCGATCTTAATATCGCTCTGCGTGATCTTGTTAGCAAGCGGCACCACATTTGATTCCACATCCAAGGAGGTGGTGGCTGTGCGCTCGCCCTGTGTGGCAGTGAGCGTGTTCTTGCCCGCGTAGGTGCTGGGGTAAACCGGCATCTGCAGGGTTACCTTGCCTTCGGCGTTGGGGAGGACGGTACCCACCTTGTTGCCACCGAGGTTGAGGGTGACATAGTCACCCGGCTTGAACCCCGTCAAGGTGGTCAAGGCCCGGTATCCGGCCCGGACGGTGCTTGTGGTCGTTGTCAACGTCGGAGTCTGGGTTGAATCCCACACGTAGGGCAGCTTGGGGTCTGCTGTGCCTGCGGCAACAACAACGATGAACTGTGCCGTCGTGCCGTTGGAAGCAGTCAGGGTGCCGGTGTAGGTTCCAGCCGTCGCATAGCTGTGGGTGCCCTGCAGCTGGTAAAGACTGCCAGCTGACATGTGGTTGCGGGCCGTGTTGGGAACAAAAGTTGCCGGGCTAGCGGCTGTCCCATCGCCCCAGTTGACGGTTACACCCAAATTGCCCACGATGCTTGAGGCGCTCACGCCGTCGGCATCGTCAACAGCATCAACGGCAATGGTGGCGCCGTCAGCGGAAACCTTAGTGCCGGGGGCTGCCAACTGGCCAACGTCGAGCTTGAGGCTCTTGGCTGGAGAGACTGCCACGGGCAAGCCTGCCATGGCGGAGCGCCACTTGGCTTCGCTGCCGTCATAGAAGTTGGTGTCGCGTGCCAACAGGCGTGCGCCCATGGATGCCATGCGAACCTTGAAGTCAGCGACATTGCGCTTGGCTTGAGGGGTCCAGCCAATTTCGGCAAAGGAAATCACGCGCGGGAAGACCATGAATTCAGTTTGCTTGCCGCCACGGATGGTCTCGGACCACTGTGGGGCTTCGACACCAAGGATGGACGCATCAGCGAGGTTGGCCGCGCCGTCCTTGACGACAGCCGCCGGATTCCAGTCATAGTATTTAGGGAAGTCGCCGATGCCGGCCCAGGTCAGGCCGATCGGGGTTTTGGAGTTGTACTTCATGTCCAGGTACGCCGTGGAACCATTGGAAACCATGAGCTTGGCGCCCTTGGTCTTGATGGCCGTCAACGTGTCGGCGGTGCCACCGGTCCAGTACTGAATGCCGTCCCCGGCTTGCAGGCCGCCAATGGCGACCTCGTTCCAGCCAATGGGCTTCTTGCCCAAATCGTGGATGAGTGACACTGCCTTGGTGATGAACCGGACGTAGTCATCGTGCGGAGTCACGTGTGACTCGTCGCCGCCGATGTGGATGTAATCGCTGGTGGTTGTCATGCCGGCAATCTGGCCGAAGACGTGCTCAAGGAACGTCCAGGTCTGCGGGGCATCCACATCCAAGGTGGATGATCCGACGTTGCCGGTTCCGTCTTCGGGAACTACACCCCACTCGTCAACACTCGGTTTGGTGTTTGCCGTGTTGAGTTGCGGGATGGCGTGCAAAATAGCCGAAGTATGGCCGGGAACGTCAATCTCAGGAATGATCTCGATGTGACGATCGGCGGCGTAGGCCACCAAGTCCTTGTATTCAGCCTGGGTGTAGAAGCCCGTGTTGCCTAGAAGGTCATTGTAGGTGCGGCCGAACTGGGTCATGCCGCCCTTGCCGGAGATTTCTGTCAGCTGGTTGTAGTCAATGTCGTCGCCGGCTTTTTTGCCGTCATTGGTGATCTGGATGCGCCAGCCCTGATCGTCGGCAAGGTGCATATGCAGCGTGGAGATCTTGAAGGAGGCCAGCGAATCAATGATGGCCTTGACTTCGGTGGGATTCTTGAATTCACGGGCGACATCAAGCATCATGCCGCGCTTGTCGAAACGGGGAGCGTCGGAGATTTCCACGGCCGGAGCGTTCCACGTGGCGTTGACCAACGTCTTTGACTCAATAAAGGCCGGGAAAAGTTGACGCAGCGTCTGGACGCCGTTGAAGATGCCATCGTCCGTGGCTGCGGTGATCTTGGTGCCGGTGAGCGCATCGACGCTGAGCGTGTACGCCTCGGCTTGAAGCTGATCGCCCAGATTGGGGATGTTGCCGGGGGTTTGAAGCAACACGATGTCATCGGCGTCGCCGGTGCTGCCGTCCACCACCGGCAGCGCCAGCCCGGTGGAGGTGCGGAAAATCTGGGCAAGGAAGTTTGCGCTCTTCTTGCTGGTTGCATTGTTTGCAACGATGCGTGAGCCCGTGCCCAGCTTGAATGGGGCCTTGTCTGGTGTTTCCATGTTGACCGGCAGCGGGATCAGGTTGATGGGCTCTGCCACTGGTGTTGGCGTGGTGGCTTCGGCGCCGTCCCAGACTTCGAACTCCCACATGGAGATACCGTATTTCTGGCCGCCGATCGGGGTACGTTCAATGCCTTGCATGCGAACATACTGGTAGGCGGTACCAGCAACGTCGGCATTGAATTTCTGCACGTCTCGCGTGTTGCATGTAGGGGTGATCACACCCGTGGCATCCACGAAGGTTGTGCCGTCAGTGGAGACCTGCAGCTTGTACTTTGCGGCACAGGCCTTTTCCCACACGATGGCCACGTGGTCAACAACGGTCGGGGCAGCCAGCTTGATGGTGATGTTGGCGTTATCTGCTGTGTTTGAGGACCAGCGGGACTGCTGGGCGTTGGGCTTGGTGCTGTCCGTGTCGCCGTCAATGACCAGACCGGGGCCCCACTGGTTGGCTACTTCCTGGCCGGAGGCGGTGACCGATGCCCCGGCCGTCGCCAGGGCAATGTTTTTGGCGGGAGCAGCAGGGACGCCCCAAACTTCCATTTCGAAGAGGGAGATGCCCCACTTTGTTCCCGAGATGGGGGTGCGGGCGATGCCTTGCATGCGCACGTACTGGTACTTTGTGCCAGCAAGGGCAGACTTGATGGTCTGGGTGTCGGGTGTCTCCGGCGCGCAGTCGGCCCGTGAGATGGTATCCGTGGCGTCCACGAAAGTCACGCCGTCGGTTGAGACCTGCAGCTTGTACTGGGCTGCACATGCTTTTTCCCACTTGATGACAATCTTGTCAATCGCGGCGGGCTTGGCCAGCATCACCGTCAGCTGTGCGTTGTCGGAGTGTTCTGAAGACCAACGTGTGGTGCCGCTGCCATCGATGGCAAGGTCCGCACCGTTGCTCGTGGTGGACTCGTCACCCGAGGAGGTGGCGGTGGCCCCAGCTGAAGCCAGGGCGAGATTGGTCGACGCAGGGTCACCGGGGGCGGCCATCACCGGAGGGGCTGCCATGGTCAGGAGCATCGCCGGTGTCACCACCGCCATCGCTAGTGTTTTTTTCCACATGGAACGCAAGTTTTTGTCCTTTGCTGAACGGAGAGATACAAATCACACAAACTGTATGTTATCGATAGCAATCGCGAAAGGGCAGATATGTTCGGCACGTTACGTGCCGCAGGGCAGTGCCGAGCTGACATGACGGGTTCAGGGTTTTTGCTTTCGCTGATCCGATGCCTGAAAAAGCGTCAGAAGAACTTCCTCGCTCCGATCACCAACACCGCTCCATTTGGCCCTGGGGCACAAAAAGGCGCGCTACCTGTGGTGAAAAACCGCGGGCAGCGCGCCGGTGTCCCCTTTCCGGCGGGGCCGGAGGGACGGGGTTGATTGTTACAAGGTTTCGGTGGCCGTCTCGAAGCTCAAGCGGGGGAGCCGGGCGCGGGAGGCGTCTTCTGCGGGCTTGCCAAGGTTGACCACCATGATGGTCGTGCGGGATGTGTCGGCGTTGAATTCGGCGTCGATGCCGGCGGCGTCCATTCCCGTCATGGGGCCAACGGCCAGACCTGCGGCACGGGCGGCCAGGATGAAGTAGCCGATCTGCAGGTGCGCGTTGCTGTGCCCCATGGCGTTGCGTGTCTCAACGCTCGCCTCAAAGGTGGGGACCATTCCGGCCATGTGGGGCGCAGTGGTGGTGAGTAGGTCGTGCCACTCGTTCGTGAAGCTCAGGATGGCAACCATGGGGGCCGTCAGGGTCTTTGCCTTGTTGCCCTCATTCATGTGTTCAACCAGCCGCTGGCGGGCTTCACCGGAGCGGACCCAGGTGATGCGCAGGGGCTGGATGTTCATGGCTGTGGGGCCCATCTTCGTCAAAGCGTAGACGGCCTGCAGTGTCTCATCCGAGATTTCCTCATCCGACCAGGCGTTGGCGGTGCGAGCCTCAAGGAACAGCGCCGCGGCAGCCTTGGGATCCAGGATGAGTTCGTCGTTAAGTTCGATTTCGGTGGCAATGTCAATACTCAAGGTTCTGGTTCTCCTAATGCTGAGTGCACGGATGCTGCAAAGATTGTTTTCATAGAGTTACAGCGTTGCGGCACCCGGAATTGTTTCCCGTTTTGCCGTGACGTGGGACACAGTGACATGATGCAGGTCAGCGTCAACGCAAAGGAGCGGCAGTTACATGACGGCATGGACCATCCGGGATTTTCATTCACAGGACGTCGAGGGCATCCTCGAGTTGTGGCAGTCGCTGCGCGAAAACGGTGTTGATCCCGTCTATGACCTCTCCGAAGTCCTGGCGTCCTGCGAGAAGGACCATGCCGTGGTGGCCATCCAGGGGGACCAAGTTGTCGGTGCGGCTGTCGGACGGGCCGCCCATGATCAAGGATGGATAGTCTTTTTGGCAACGCTGCCCGTCCTCCGCGGCAAGGGCATTGGTACCCTGCTGCTGGCCGCCGTGGAAAACCGTATGGCCACGCACGGGCTGAACAAGCTCTCGGCGCTCATGCCGGAGACGGAAACGCGGGTTGAGGCCTTCACTAACCGCGGCTTTGTGGTGAAAAAGAACCTGCGGTACTTTGAACGGCGCATCCCGGTCCAGCGCGCGGAACGTGGCGCCTTGGAGGAATTGGGTGGCAGGGTCCTCCCGCGCGACTTGTGGGACCGGGTGGCCGGAATGGCAGCCGAAAAGGAACTGCTCGAGCGCAGGCTCGTCATGCCGTTGGCCGAGTCGGCACTTGCCGAGGAATTCGGCGTGGTGCCGCCACGCGCCGTTGTGCTTTTCGGTCCTCCCGGGACAGGCAAGACAACCTTTGCCAAGGCCATTGCCTCGCGACTTGAGTGGCCGTTCGTGGAGGTGTTCCCGTCCCGCCTTGCGGGGGAATCCGGCGGGCTCGCCGGTGCGCTGCGCCAGACCTTCCTTGAAATTGCGGAGTTGGAGCACGTTGTCGTCTTTATTGACGAGGTCGAGGAGATCGCTTCGCGGCGTTCGGGGGAGCCGCCGTCGCCCATGCAGGGTGTCACGAACGAGCTGCTGAAGATCATTCCGGCGTTCCGTGACCAGCCCGGCAGGCTGCTGGTGTGCGCCACGAACTTCATCCGGTCGCTCGATTCGGCGTTCTTGCGCCACGGCCGCTTCGACTACGTCATCCCCATCGGCCTGCCTGACGACGAGGCCCGCACAGCGATGTGGAACCGCTTCATCCCCGAGTCCGTGCTGGCGGACGTGGACGTGCCCCGGCTCGTCGCGGCCAGCACGGGTTTCTCGCCCGCGGACATCGAGTTTGCCGCCCGCAGCGCCTCCCAGCGGGCGCTGGAAAAGGCCGTGTTCGACGCCGGCCCCGGCCCGGGTGCCGACGGCGCCGTCCGCCGCGGCCCGGTCACGGCGGACTATTTGGAAACCATCGCCGAGACGAAGGCGACCGTCAGCGACGCCGTCGCCCAGGACTTCCTGGAAGACATTGACGCCCTGGCCCGGACATAGGGGAGCGCCGTAACAATGCGCGGGGACGCGGCGGGACTGGGCTAGACTCGCTGGCAGTGACACGGGGTGCCCCTTCGGGGCTGAGAAGAACACCCGTTGAACCTGATCTAGTTAGTACTAGCGAAGGGATGTCATGCCGGTTTCCGCGCAGCCAATCTCGCGCGCCCGTGCCATCTTTTCGCCTTATTCAAGGTGGAACATCATGGAATTGTCAGAACAAACCGTCCTTGTCACCGGCGCCGGCCGCGGCCTCGGGACCGCCATCGCCAGGGCGTTCCTGGATGCCGGTTCCCGCGTGGTGGTCAACTACCGCAACAGCGAGGAGGGCGCACGGGCACTGGCCGCTTCGGCCGGTGCGGGGAAGGCGTACGCAGTGCGGGCCGACGTCACCAGCCAGGAGGAGGTTGCCGCGATGTTCAAGGAGGCGGAACGCCACTTCGGCAGGCCTGTCACCACGGTGGTGAACAACGCGCTGGCGGACTTTTCCTTCAACGGAGACGCCCGACCCTCGGCCGGTGAGATCTCCTGGGCCAACTTTGACGCCCAGTTTTCAGGTTCCGTCAGGGGAGCGCTGAACACGGCCCAGGCTGCCCTGCCCGGCATGCGGGCCGCCGGCTGTGGTCGGATCGTAAACATCGGCACCAACCTCTTCAGCAACCCCGTCGTCCCGTACCACGACTACACCGCCGCCAAGGCGGCACTGCTGTCCCTGACCCGCACCCTTGCGGCGGACCTGGGCCCCGAGAACATCGGCGTGAACATGGTCTCCGGCGGGCTGCTGCGCACCACCGACGCGAGTGCCGCCACCCCCGACGCGGTGTTTGACTACATTGCTGGGGCAACCCCGTTGCGCCGGGTCACGACGCCGGCCGAGCTCGCCGACGCAGTGCTGTTCTTTGCCTCCCCGTGGGCCCGTTCCGTGACGGGTCAGAACCTCATGGTCGACGGCGGGCTGGTGATGAACTGATGGCCGCCTCCGCATCCGGGCCCCAGAAGCCGGGGCGCCGATTGCACCTGAACGCGTTCCTGCACGGCTGCGGCCACCATGGGGCGGCGTGGCGGCTGCCGGACTCCCCGCTGGAGGGGCTGGCCGACATCGGCCTTTACGAGCGGCTGGCCCAAACCGCCGAACGGGGGCTCTTTGACGCCATCTTCTTCGCCGACGGGCAATCCGTGGGGGATCCCTCCGCCGGACCGTTGTGGCACCTGGAACCCTTGACGGCGTTGGCCGCCATCGCACGGGCCACCGAGCGGATCGGCTTGGTTGCCACCGTCTCCTCGACGTTTTACGAGCCCTTCCACGCTGCCCGGATGCTCGCCTCTCTGGACCACATCAGCGGCGGCCGTGCCGGCGTGAACGTCGTGACGTCCATGTTCGACGCCGAGGCCCGCAACCACGGAATGGACTCCCTGCCGCCGCACGGGGAGCGCTATGCACGCGCCGCCGAGTTCATCGAGGTGCTGTACGGGTTGTGGGATGGATGGGACGCTGACGCCATTGTGGCCGACCGCGCCGGCCGTTATGCGGACACCTCAAGGATTCGCCCGCTGCTGCACGCCGGTCAACACTTCAGCGTGGACGGCCCGCTGAACGTGCCGCGCCCGCCGCAGGGACGCCCCGTGCTGTTCCAGGCCGGCGCCTCCGAACCCGGGCGGGAGCTGGCGGCCACGTACGCGGAGGGTGTCTACGCCGTCGCCTACGACCTGCCCAGCGCACAGGCGTACTACTCGGACATCAAGTGCAGGGCCGCCGCCGCCGGGCGTGACCCGGCCTCCCTGGTCATCATGCCTGGCCTGGTGACCTACGTGGGAGCCACCCGGGAGGAGGCGCTGGCCAAGCAGGCGGCCGCCGACGCGCACCTGCCGGTGGAGACGGCGCTTGCCCGGCTCGGCGGTTTTGTCCGGCGGGACACGGGCGGCTGGGAACTTGACGCACCCGTACCGGCCCTGGCGCCGGCGTCGGACTTCAAGGGCCCTGCCGGGCGCTACGCCACGATCCTGCGGATCATCGAGGCCGAGCGTCCCACGGTGCGCCAGCTGCTGGGCCGGCTCGCGGCCGGCGGCGGGCATGCCACCATGGTCGGCACGCCGGGGCAGGTGGCCGACGGGATCCAGCAATGGTTTGAGCAAGGCGGCGCCGACGGCTTCAACCTCATGCCGCCGCTGCTGCCGGAATCCCTGGACGACTTTGTGGAGATGGTGGTGCCGGTCCTGCAGGAACGCGGCCTGTTCCGGACGGAATACACGGCCACGACCCTGCGCGGCCACCTGGGGGAGGCCAGCAGCCAGACGGAAGGAGTCCCGGCCTAGCCTTCTGCGGGCAGCCCGGCCAGGAACAGCTCCAGGCCGAAGGAAAATGCTGCGTCCGTGTCAGCGGTGTTGTCAGCTAGCAGGCCCGCGCCGATGAATCCGGCGCGGGTCTGTTCCTGGGTGACGGCGCCAAGGACGTAGTGCACCAGCGCGCCGGCCGCCCATACGGCATCCCTGGGCGCCAGTCCCCGGGCCGCAAGAAGCGGGGCGAAGCGCAGGAGGGGTGAGGGGGTTTCGGGTGTCAGTGCATGGGCCAGGGCCACCACTTCGGCACCATCGCGCACGGCCAGCAGTGCCGATCTGACCTGCAGTGCCAAGGATCGAATGCCAACCTCGGCAGTCTTCTCCACTGGTTCCAGGATCATCCCCGCCAGGATGGTGAGCAGTTCCTGCTTGTTCTTCACATGCCAGTACAGTGCTCCCGGCTGCACGCCCAGATCGCGCGCCAGCCGGCGCATGGTGAGATCGCCAAGGCCGTACTCGCGCAGGATTCCCATGGCGGTTCCCACAATCAGCTCGCGCGTGAGCGCCATGGCCTGTCCCTTCCTCGGTCGGCGGCCCATGTGGCCTGCCCGGAGTCCCTGCGTGCCGCAACGGCACCCCTCCATCTTGCCCCATGTCAGGGTGCCCGAATTGACAGTAGGGGGATCAACCCCGACACTTGAACGATGTTCAATAAAACAGTGTTCAATAGTTTTTCGGATCTGGCGGACCGGCAATTGGCCGGCGGGGAACTGAGCCGTGTGGAGGCCCTGAGCGTCCTGGAATCCACCGACGCGCAACTGCTTGAGGTGGTCGCCGCCGCCGGGCGCCTGCGCCGTGCCCACTTCGCCAACACCGTCAAGGTGAACTACCTCGTGAACCTGAAGTCGGGGCTGTGTCCGGAGGATTGCACGTACTGCTCCCAACGGCTCGGCTCGGCCGCGCAGATCCTGAAATACACCTGGCTCAAGCCTGAGGAGGCCGTGGCCCAGGCCGCCACCGGCATCAGGGCAGGGGCTTCGCGTATCTGCATGGTGGCCAGCGGCAAGGGGCCCACCGACCGCGACGTTGACCGTGTGGCAGGCATGGTCAGCGAGCTAAAGGGTCAGCACCCCGACGTCGAGGTTTGCGCCTGCCTGGGCATCCTCAAGGACGGCCAGGCCGAGCGCCTCAAGGGCTGCGGGGTTGACGCCTACAATCACAATCTGAATACCAGCGAGTCAAACTACGCCGACATCTGTTCCACGCACACCTTCACCGAGCGCGTCCAGACGGTGGAACTGGCCAAGGTCGCAGGTCTTTCCCCCTGCTCCGGGCTGATTGTTGGCATGGGTGAAAGCAACGACGACCTCATCGACGCCGTCTTCGCCCTGCGCGCGCTCGGCAGCGACTCCATCCCGGTGAACTTCCTCATGCCCTTCGACGGCACCCCGCTGGAAGGCACCTGGCTGCTCACCCCCGCCCAATGCCTGCGCATCCTGGCGATGGTCCGTTTCGCCTGCCCCGACACCGAGCTGCGCATGGCCGGTGGGCGTGAGATGCACCTGCGCACCCTCCAGCCGCTCGCCCTGCATGTGGCCAACTCGCTCTTCCTCGGCGACTACCTCACCAGCGAGGGCCAGGCCGGCCAGGCCGATCTTGACATGATCGCCGACAACGGCTTTGTGGTGCTGGGCAAGGATTCTGACATTGGGACGCACGACGCCGGGACCTCCCCGGGTGCGCCTGTCACCATCCGCCGACGCGGCGCAGGCACGACGACTGCAGCCAATGCCTAAGTTGACTCTGTCGCCTGCCAGCCGCACCGAACCGGATCGAAGGACGCTGATCGGAAGGGACAAAGGCCTGCTGTGGCACCCCTACGCCCCGCTCGACGGCGAGGCGCCCTACGCTGTCAGGGGCGCCGGCGGGACACGACTTGAACTGGAGGCTGCAGACGGCACCCGCTTTGATGCCGTCGACGCCATGAGTTCCTGGTGGTCGGCCATCCACGGATACCGCAACCCGGCACTTGACCGGGCATTGTTGGAGCAGACCGGACGCTTCAGCCACGTCATGTTCGGCGGGCTCACGCACGAACCCGCCGTGCGACTGGCCGAGCGCCTCGTGGAGCTGACACCTGCAGGACTTGATCACGTGTTCCTTGCAGACTCCGGTTCCGTCGCCGTCGAGGTCGCCCTGAAGCTGGCCGTGCAGTGCCAGCTGGGCCTGGGCAGGCCAAGGCGCACCCGGTTCCTGGCGCTGCGCGGTGGCTACCATGGGGACACCTTTGCGGCCATGAGCGTCTGCGATCCCATTGATGGCATGCACGCCACGTTCCCCTCGCTGATCGCCGAACAAGTCTTCCTGCCCCGGCCGCCCGCCGCCCGTTTGCAGCCGGACGGAACCCTGGCGGCGGACCGTTCGGAGGTGGCCGCTTGGATCTGCATCCTGGAAGACACCGTGGCCCGCCACACGGACGAGCTCGCGGCCATCATCCTCGAACCGGTGCTCCAGGGGGCTGGCGGCATGCACGTCTACGCCCCCGAATGCCTGGCTGCGGCGCGCCGCGTGGCCGACGAGCACGGCCTGTTGCTGATCGCGGATGAGATCGCCACGGGCTTTGGCCGCACGGGAAAAATGTTCGCCTGCGAATGGGCTGGCGTGATCCCGGACATCATGTGCGTCGGCAAGGCACTGACCGGCGGCTACCTGACCCTTGCTGCCATGCTGTGCACGCCCCGGGTGGCCAATGCCGTGACGCAATCACCCCTGCGCGCCCTGCTCCACGGGCCCACCTTCATGGCCAACCCGTTGGCCTGTGCCACAGCCTGCGCGTCGTTGGACCTGCTCACGGAAAACGGCTGGCAGGAGCAGTCCGCCCGGGCCAGCGCAGCCCTGGCATCGTCGCTGGCCCCGGCCGCAGCACTGGAATCCGTCAGGGACGTGCGCATCCTGGGTGCAGTAGGCGTGGTCGAACTCAACTGCGCGGTGGACATTCCCGCCGTGACCCGCGCGGCGTTGGACCACGGGGTGTGGGTGCGCCCTTTCCGCAACCTCGTTTACACCATGCCCCCGTACATCAGCAGTGCGTCGGACCTGGCCGCCATTGGCGCGGGCATCACGGCGGCCGTGGCGCTGGTGCACGGCTGATGGCCGCCGCAACCGCCATGGACGCCTGGCTGCGAACGCGTGCGGACGTCCGTGCACGCCGCGGCCTTCTCCGCCGTGACTCCGGACTCCGGCCGGGCACCATTGACCTGGCCTCAAATGACTATCTGGGACTGGCCGGCGATCCCCGGCTGGCAGAGGCCGCTGCCGAGGCTGCAAGCAAACATGGCACCGGGGCACGAGCCTCCCGGGTCGTGTGCGGAACCACCGGCGCACACAGGGACCTCGAATCCAATCTGTGTCTGCTCACAGGGCAGGAGGCGGCGCTGACGTTTTCCAGCGGGTACACGGCAAACCTTGGCGCCGTTGCGGCACTTGGCGGCCCGGGCACGCTGATGATTTACGACGCCCATGTGCACGCCTCGCTGCTCGACGGCATCAGGCTTTCCCGCTCACCCTCGGTTTCGGTAGGGCACAAAGACCTGGCAGGGATCAGGGCGGCCCTGGCCGGACGCACCGAGCCGCGCGCCGTCGTCGTGCTTGAATCCATTTACTCGGTGCTCGGCGATGCAGCCGACCTGGCTGCAGCTGCCGCGCTGTGCTCAGAATTCGACGCGTTGTTGATGGTGGATGAGGCGCACGGGATCGGCGTGGCGGGGGCCGGCCGGGGAGCTGTCCATGCAGCCGGCTTGGCCGGCGCCGCGCATGTAGCCGTGACGGCCACCCTGTCCAAGGCGCTCGGAGCCCAGGGCGGGGCCGTGCTTGGATCTGCCCTGCTGCGCGAGCATCTGGCCAACACGGCCCGGACATTCATTTTCGACACGGCACTAGCACCCGGCAGCGCGGCGGCGGCGGCCGAGGCCGCACGGATCGTACTGGCCGAGCCCGCCCTGGCGGAACGCCTGCATGCCAACGCAGCCAGTCTTGCCAGGCGCTGTGGCATCCCGGCTGCCGCCGGCGCCGTGCAGTCGATCCCCGTGGGGAGCGCGGAGCTCGCTGCGACGCTGGCGGCGGAGCTGGCTGATGCCGGTGTTTCCGTCGGCTGCTTCCGCCCACCCAGCGTGCCCGACGGCGTGTCCCGACTCCGGCTCACGGCGCGCGCCGACCTTGGCGGGGCCGAATTGGAATGGGCCGCCGGGCTCGTGGCCGATGCCGTTGCTGCAGCCACGTCTGCCGCGGGTGCGGACGCCGCTGCGATTCCCGGCGCTTTGATCGGGGGTGCGGCATGAGCTTCACAGTCATTTGCGACCCCGCCACCGTCCGGGAGGTCATGCGGCGCACCGACGACTTCGCGCCCACCAATGCGTTGACATCCGTGGTGCCGTTGGCCCCTGCCACACTGCGCCGGCTCAGTCGCGTCCGCTTTGCACTGCCACCCGTGCTGGCCTCGGCCACGGGGGAGCAGCACCGTGCCGTGCGGACCATGGTGGCCCGATTCTTCACCCCCGCCAAGGTGGCCGCCGTCGCGCCCAGGGTCCGGGAACTGGCCCGCGAGAAGCTGGCAGGGGCTGCCGCAGCCCTGTCGGCAGGCGCCGTGTCAGTTGACCTGGCCGACGCCGTTGCCCGGCACATACCCCCGATCGTCATGGCCGAGCTGACGGGCCAGCCAGTACCCGATCTGGGGCTGCTCAAGCGCTGGAGCCAGGACTCGCTTGAACTGTTCTGGGGCTGGCCGGACCCTGACCGGCAGTTGGTGCTGGCCGAATCTGCCGCCGAATTCTACGGGTGGCTCGTGGGTGAGGCTGAGGCGGCCCGCGGGACGGATTCGCTCTTCGGCGTGCTCGACGCTGCCGGGTTGACCCGGGCGGAGGTGTGCTCGCTGGGCTATTTTCTTGTTATTGCCGGGCAGGAGACCACCTCCCAGCTGATCAACACCGCCCTGTATCGGGGCATTGAAAACCCGCAACAGCTCCCCGGTGGATGGGCGGCGCTTGCTTCCCCGGGCGTGGCGGCCGCACATGTCAGGTCCGTGCTGGCGACCGAATCATCCGTCCATACCTGGCGTCGGGCTGCCCTGCGCGACACCGTCCTGGCGGGCACCGAGCTGCCCGCCGGAGCAGAGATCCTGCTTGAACTCAGTGGCAGCCACCCGGAAGACGCAGGGCACACCGCCTACTCGCTGGCCTTTGGCCACGGCCTGCACAGGTGCCTAGGCGCAAAGCTGGCCGAACTTGAAACGGCGCTTGTCGTGGAGGAGGCCGCCCGGGTCCTGCCCGGCGTGCGCCTGGCAGGACCCCAGCCGCAGTGGCTGAGGCTGCTCTCCTTCCAGGCGCCACTGACCATCACCGTCACAGGAGGACCCCAATGAAACATGCCACCATCACCTTCATCACCGGAACCGACACGGATGTGGGAAAAACAGTGGTAACAGCTTCCCTCGCCGCCATGCTGGCTGCCCGAGGCGAGTCCGTCGCCGCGTACAAGCCGACCCAAACAGGCGTGCTGCCGGGGGAGCCCGGGGACATGGAGGAGGTGGCCCGGCTCAGCGGGATTGACGTTGTCCGTGCCGGTGTCAGATTGCAAGATCCCATGGCGCCGGTGCCGGCCGCCGCGCGCGAAAACGCACAGCTGCCAACACTACAAGGGCATGTGCGGGCCATCCTGGAGTTGGCGCAGGGGCACGACAACGTACTCGTCGAGGGGGCCGGTGGGCTTCTGGTGGAGATGGACACCCTCGGAAACACGATCGCGGACCTGGCCGCTGCCATCCCCGCACCGCACCGAACCGCCGTCGTGCTTGTGTGCCGCAGTGCCCTGGGCACCTTGAACCATACCCTGCTCACGCTCGAGGCACTGGAACGGCGGTCCCTGGCTGCGGCGGGACTGGTGATCGGCTCTTGGCCGACGTCGCCGTCGTTCATTGAAAACAGCAACAGGGAACACTTCCAGGGACTCACGACGCCCTTGTTGGGAGCCCTGCCGGCCGGTGCAGCACTGCTGGATCCCGCCGACTTCCGGCGAATGGCGCCTAAGTGGCTGCCGAACCCCTAGTGGATATCGCAGTCTTTGCCCGGACCCCCGGGAGTGGGGGCGCTACAGCCAGGACTTCTTCTTGAAGATGATGTACATGACCAGGCCCACCAGGATCATCAGGGCCACGGCATAGGGGTAGCCAAACGCCCAGTGGAGTTCGGGCATAACCTCAAAGTTCATACCGTAGATGGACCCCACAAACGACGGGGCGAACAGGATGGCGGCCCACGAGGAGATCTTCTTCATCTGCTCGTTCTGGGCTGCGCTGGCCGCATTCTGCCTGTTGGCCGTCAGCGTGCCATCCACTGTCAGCGCATTTTGTAGCAACTGGCGGAAGGAGTCCGCCCTTACCGTGACCGATTCAATATGGTCCTCGACATCCCGCAGATACCGCTGAAGTTCAACATTTACATGGTATTTTTCAAAACCTGCCTTGAGCCTTCCGAGTATCTCGCGCAGCGGGTGGATGGCGCGCTGGAACTGGATAACTTCACGGGACAGCTCATAAATGCGTCGGGACACCGCGGGGTCGCCGGCAAAGAGCTGGTCCTCGATCTCGTCAATGTCATTTTCCAGGCCGTTGACCACGGGCTGGTAGTCGTCAACCACCTGATCCATGATGGCGTAGAGCACGGCTTCCGGGCCCATGGCCAACAGCTCGGGGTCTGCCTCCAGCCGGCTGCGGGTGGAGGAAAGCCCCGGAGTCTCGGCGTGCCTGATGGTCACCACAAAGTCCTTGCCGGTGAAGACGTGCAGCTCGCCGAACTCGACCGACTCGTTTTCATCGATGTATCTGGCGGGCCGAAGCACCGTGAAGAGGACGTCGTCGTACCTCTCCAGCTTGGGGCGCTGGTGGGCCATGATGGTGTCCTCGACGGCGAGCTCGTGCAGGGAGAACTCGGCGGCCAGGGACTTCATTTCCGCAGCGTCGGGGCGGAACATGCCGATCCAGGCCATCCCCTTGCAGGAATCCATGACCTCGTAGGTCTGCTCGAGGCTGTCGGGATTGGCGAATCGCTTGCCGTCGACGTACACGGCATTATCAATGATGGTCACCTGCCCATTATGGGCGAGGCGGGCGGGTAATTCGTGCGCAGCCTAGTCCAGCGGCCCCGTGTGCCCCGGAATGTGCTGGAACACGAGGGTGGTTTCGGTGTGTCCGACCACGGGGTCGGTGGTGAGGTTGTCCAGGACCCAGTCGCGCAGGGCGTCGGTGTCCCGGACGGCAATGTGGAGCAGGTAGTCAACCGACCCGGAGGTGTGAAATGTGGAAAGGACCTCGGGCAGTAGCGGAACGCGGGCTGTAAAGGTGTCGATCTGGTCCCTGTCATGGGCGCGCAGCCTGACAGCAATGAGCGCCTGCACCGCGCGTCCGATCGAGGCAAGGTTCAGCTTCGCCTCAAAACCCTCGATGGCACCGCGTTCCATGAGCGCCCGCGTGCGCATCAGGGCGGTTGAGGGCGCAATGCCAACGGCGTCGGCCAGGTCCCTGTTGGTGATGCGGGCGTCGGCCACCAGGGTGTCAATGATTTGCCGGTCGACGGCGTCCAGCGGCTCGGGTGACAGGTTGCCCTGAGACTGGTCTCGCCGAACGTTCTTCGCTACCGATGCCATGGGATCCTCCAAGAATCATGATTGGCGTGTCATTCCCCGCCGGATGTGTCGGTCGTTAGTTCGACAGTCTAGCAAATTGCCGAATAACTGAGCAGGATGGCCCGTTTGCGCCTCTCGAATGGCTGACTGGGCCCGTGTACCCTGACCAGCGGCTCAGAGGCCGCCGAGGAAGCCGTCAATCACGGCGGCGGCAGGGCCGTCCATTGCCGCCTTCCAGCCCGAACCGGCCCAGAGGTTCAAGGCCCGGGGATCATTGGCAGCTGCCGCGGCCGCCCGCAGGGGTGCCGTCAGAAAATGGACCTCCGGGTACGCCTCAGGGGCCGTTGCGCCGTGGTCCCGGACAAAGTCATTGACAAGTGCCCGGGCGGGCTTGCCCGTGAACGCCCGCGTCATGGCTGTGTGCTTGTAGACGGGGTCTGCCAGCGCGTCCTTGTGCACCGCCCGGGCGCCGCTTTCATCAGTGCGGATCAGGGCAGTTCCGATCGCCGCTGCCTGGGCCCCGGCAGCCAAAACGGCCTTGACGTCCTCCGGCCCGGCAATGCCGCCTGCACCAATAAGCGGAAGTGTTACGGCCGCGCGGACATCGGCAACCAGCCCCGGCAGCGTCCGCTGGATTGCCGCCGCGGCGCCTGGTCCGGTGGCGGATCCCACGCCTGATCCCGCGCCTGATCCCGGCGCCTTCAGGAACGCCGCACTGTGGCCGCCGGCATTCGCATGCTGGACCACAAGCGCATCAACCCCGGACTCCACGGCCGCCAGGGCTTCGGGAACACTTGTCACGGAGGCCACCACGCGGGTGCCAACCCGGTGCAGCCGGTCCACCAGGGCTGCGGGCGCGAGCCCAAAGGTGAAGCTGACAACGGGGATTGGATCGGCCAGCAACAGGGCGACCTTTTCCGCCCAGAAGTCCTTGGCCCGGGGATCGTCCCCGCCCGGCAATTCGTCGGGGATCTCCGCGCCGTAGCGGGCGGCTGTTGCGCGCAGCTCCCTGCGGTAGCGCTCAACGGCGGCGACGTGTCCGGCGTCGAGCGGTGCGGTGCGGGGAACAAACAGGTTCACGCCAAAGTCGACGCCGGTGGCACGCAGTGGTGCAATGTGTGCGGCGAGCTGTTCCGCGCTCTTGTAGCCGCCGGCCGCGAACGCGAAAGCGCCGGCGCCCTGGGTGGCCAGGGCGAGTTCCGCCGTCGTGGTTCCACCAGCCATGGGTGCGGCGATCAAAGGTGTGACGAACATGGCATTAGTCTAGATGCGTGAACATCAACCCTTTGACTGTCCCCAATCCCGCTGCGCGCTTCGTGGGGCTGGACATTGGCGGATCCAAGACCCGCGGCATCGTGTGGACCGGAGGCGCCATCACCTCCGACTCCAGCGTCGGCAGCACCAACGTGCAGAACGTGAGCCAGGACGCTGCCCGTGAAAACATGGCTGAACTCTTCTCCCGGCTGGATTCCGCCGGAGCCACCCGTGTGTTTGCCGGTGCCGGCGGAGTGGATACGGCCGACGACGCCGCCGCCTTGCGCGCGTTGATCTCACCCTTTGTGCCGGGTGCGCACGTGAGCGTGGTGCACGACACCCGGTTGCTGCTCGCCGCTGCGGGGGCGACCGAGGGCGTTGCCGTGATCGCGGGAACCGGCTCAGCTGCCTGGGGCGTGAACGCCGCAGGAGAGGAAGCCCGCGCCGGTGGCTGGGGCTACCTGCTCGGCGACGAGGGCAGTGGCTACTGGCTGGGACGCGAGGCTGTCCGCCACAGCCTGCGCCGGATGGACTCGGGCGAACCCGTGGATGAACTGACTGCGGCGCTGTTGGACTACTGCGGACTGACGTCACCCGGGGGACTGATTGCACATTTCCACCAGGGAACCACCCGCCGCTATTGGGCCGCTGCATCGCCCGTGATATTTGCTGCTGCAGTGAGTGGACACGTCCCTGCGCTGGCCATGGTGGACCAGGCCGCGAAGGACCTGGCAGCAATGGCCGCCAAGGTGGCCGCGCAGCTGAAGATTTCCGGACCCATCGTGCTGGGCAGTGGCATGGGCAGCAATGTTCCCGCCCTGCAGGAGGCCTTCAAGGCCCAGCTGGCAGCTCTTGGCCTCCAGGATGTGCAGACCCTGACGCAGGACCCCATTTTCGGCATCCCGCTGCTCGTTGCCCAGGCCATAGGCGCGCAGTCACTGGCGTAGTGGATGCGCGGCGGTTCTGACGCCGCACTCACGCCGAGTTCTGACGCCGCACTCACGCCGAGTTCTGACGCCGCACTCACGCCGAGTCAGCGGGTCCGCATCGAAACTGCCCCGAAGAATGGCCCGTCTCGGCGCTAACCCGCTGACTCGGCGCGGGGTGTCCGATATCTCGGCGCAGGTGCACGCGTCACTTGCCGTCGGGCGGCGGCGCGGTGCTTGCGCGCACTATGAGCGTGGGCGAGACCAGGTCGGGCTCCGTGGAGATGCTGGGATCTGCAATGTAGGCAACAAGCTGCTGGACGGCGCGCCGTCCCGTCTCCTCAAATGACTGGCGGACGGTTGTCAGCGGCGGGTTTGAAAATGCTGCCAGGTCAATGTCGTCAATGCCCACGACTGAGACATCCTCGGGGACGCGTCGGCCAAGCTCGTTCAATGCCCTGAGCACGCCGAACGCCATTTCATCGCTGGCCACAAAGATCGCTGTGACTTCGGGCATGCGGCCAAGGATCAGCCCGTTTTGGTAGCCGGACTCGGGGCTCCAGTCGCCGTGAAGCACAGGCGGCACGTCGCGGCCGGCTTCCTGAAGGGTCCGCCGCCAGCTGGTCAAGCGGCTTGCGGCGTCCGACCATTCGTTGGGTCCGGATACGTGCCAGACGGTCTTGTGCCCGAGTTCAAGCAAGTGCTTGGTGGCAAGGACAGCGGCGATGTCCTGGTCCACGCCCACCTTGCGGTCGCCCATGTCGGATGAGCCGTCGGTGTTGATCGTGGGGATGCGTGAGGTGATCTTGTCAATCTTTTCGGCGGCTTCCTGCAGTGGGGCGGCAATGATGATGCCGTCCACGCCCTGGAATACCAGTCGGCTGACGGCGTCTGTCAGGCCCTTCACGCTCAGGTCGGACGTTACGGAGTTCACCGTATAGCCGGCCTCGCGGGCGCCCAGCTCCACGCCGAGAGCCAGTGAGGACCTGGAGTAGTTGTTGGTGGCCAGGGTCAGGACACCAATGGTTTTTGACCGCCCCGTCACCAGGGCGCGGGCGGTGTTGTTGCGGCGGTAGCCCAGGTCCTCGATCACCGCCAAGACGCGCTTGCGCGTGCTGTCCTGCACATTTGGATGCTCATTGAGCACCCTGGAGACTGTCTGTGCGGAGACACCGGCGGCTGCCGCAACGTCGCGCATGGCCGGGCCTCGGGTGAATTGTTGGGCACTCATCGATGTCCTTAAGGCTGGGGTAAGATTGAAATTTCGTCATTCCGACTATGGATGACTTTGTTGGGCCAAGTCTAATTGTTTACTTGTAACATACTGTGAATTCGCTTCAGCCGGGTGCGTCACCTTCCAAAAGCCGGTAGGTTCCGGCTAATGTTGTTATCCATAACAGAGTATTTTCCGCGTGAAAATTAATGCCAGGAGTTAAAAGTTGTCAACGTTCGTGACCTTGCCGGATAAGGCTGCCCCCGACGCGTTCCCAGTGTCATCTGCCCCGGCGTTGACATATGCCGACCGCAAGTTGTTCAGGAACGGCGAGGAACACCGCATCATCGCCGGCGCGATCCACTACTTCAGGATCCATCCGGACCAGTGGCAGGACAGGATCGAGCGCCTGGTGGAGATGGGAGTGAACACCCTTGACACCTACGTAGCGTGGAACTTCCACCAGCCGTACAAGGATGTTGCCCCCGACTTCACGGGGTGGAAAGACCTTGGCCGTTTCATCACCATGGCGGGCGCCGCCGGACTGGACGTCATTGTCCGCCCCGGCCCGTACATCTGCGCGGAGTGGGACAACGGCGGCTTCCCGTCGTGGGCTATCTCCAACCCGGACATGGTCCTGCGCTCCTCGGATCCCCTGTTCACAGGTGTTGTCGAGGAATGGTTGGACCTCCTGCTGCCCGTCATCGAACCGCTTCAGGCCTGCCATGGCGGCCCCGTCATCGCCGTCCAGATCGAGAATGAATACGGCAGCTACGGCGACGACAAGGAGTACCTGCGCTGGAACCGCAAGGCACTGCTTGACCGCGGCATGACCGAGATCCTTTTCACGGCCGACGGCGGTACGGACTATTTCCTTGACGGCGGCGCCCTGCCTGACACCTGGGCAACGGCAACACTTGGCTCCCGCGGCCCCGAAGCGGATGCCGTGTGGGAGCGCAGGCGTCCCGGTGAAGCGTTCTTCAACGTCGAATTTTGGAATGGCTGGTTTGACCACTGGGGCGAAGAGCACCACGTCCGTAGCGGCGCCGATGCCGCGGCTGAGGCAAAAAAGATCCTGGACGTCGGCGGCTCAATCTGCCTCTACATGGCCCATGGCGGCACCAACTTTGGGCTCGGCTCCGGCGCCAACCACGACGGCAAGATCCAGCCCACCATCACAAGTTATGACTCAGATGCACCCATCGCCGAGGACGGCCGCCTGACGGAGAAGTTCCACTCAATGCGCGCTGCCTTCTTCGAGGCATCGGGGCGGGAACTGACACCCGTTCCCGAACATATGCAACGCCCGGCGCGGGTGCTTGCCGCCGCCACTTTTTCCCTGACGCACGGCACGGCCCTGCTGGACTTCGTCAGGGGTGTCGAGCCCGTGCCCAGCGTCAAGCCCCTGCCGTTTGAAAAGCTGGGCCTTGACCGCGGACTTGTCCACTACAGCGCCAAGGCTGTCCTGCCCGAGGGCGAGGGAACCATCAAGATCCGAGGCCTGCATGACAGAGCCTCCATCTGGGTCAACGGCATCTATTCGGGGGTCCTGACCGACGCCGACGGCGATGTCGGCCTGACAGTGACAACCGACGGCGGCGTGGCCGAGCTAGAAATCCTCGTTGAAAACCAGGGTCGCATCAACTACGGGCCGTACTTTGGCCAGGGCAAGGGCATCCTCGACGGCGTCCTGATCAACCAGCGCTACGTATTCCATTGGGAGCAGCGCGCCATCGACCTTGAGCGCCCGCTGACTGAACTGCTCACCCTTGGAGCATCGAAAAACCCAGCCGACCGGGATCCCCTGGGTGCCGGATTCTTCCATGGCGAACTGCAGGTGGACGAGCCCGCTGACACCTACCTGGCTGTTCCCGGCTTTGGCAAGGGCGTGGTGTGGGTCAACGACTTTCTCCTGGGACGCTTTTGGGAGATCGGCCCGCAGGTCACGCTCTACCTGCCCGGTCCGCTACTGAAGGCCGGTGCCAACACGATCACGGTGCTGGAACTGGAGCACGGCGGAACGTATGCCCAGCTCCGCGAGGAACCCGACCTGGGCGCCGTCGGGGTAACCTATGTAGAGGATTTGGATTAACCGCAAGGACATTTTTGGGAAGGGCCGGAGTGCGTCGAAGAGTCGTTGCCGCACTGGCAGTGGCAGTGCTGTTGATGGGCACTGCCACCGCCTGCACCCCCACACCCATCGCCACCATTCCCAGCGCTTCACACGCGCCGGGGGCAACCGTGTTCGAAGTGGGAACGCCACAGGTGCCCGACGGTGTCGACCCCCGGTATGGAGCCCTGCTGGCAAACGTTTACGCTGCAGCGCTCAATGCGGCAGGCGCCAAGGCCTTAGTCACCGCAACGCCGTCCGCACCGGGCAAACTTTTGTCCGACGTCGAATCCGGCGACGCTGACATTGTTCCCGTCTATTCCGGCCTTGCCCTGTCCGAGGTGACGGGCAAGGACACTGCGAGCAATGCCTCCGACACCCTTGCTGCACTGAAAGCCGCACTGCCCGCCGGCCTGCAGTTGTTGGACCCTACCAAGGCTGAAGACCGCGCCGCCATCGTGGTGACGGCCGTGACGGCGGAGAAATACCAGCTCAAGAGCCTCGCCGACCTGGGCAAGGTTTGCAACAAGCTGGCCATGGGCGGACCGGCGGGATTCCAGACCGGCACGAGCGGACTGGCCGGATTGGGCAGCGACTACAACTGCGTGCCCAAGAAATATGTCGCGCTTGAACCAACCCTTGACTACAGCCCGACGAGCACCTTGTGGGCGTTGCTGCAGGACGACATCCAAGTCGCCGACGTCCACAGCTCCTCGCCCGGCATCGAGGACAACGCCCTGGTTGTGCTGAACGACCCCAAGCAGCTTTTCCCGAGCCAGAACATCGTCCCCCTGGTGGCAACTGACAAAGTGCCCGCGGCCGTTCAGGACGTCATAAACAAGGTCAGCGCGGCCCTGAACACCGACGAACTTGCCAACCTCAACCGGCTCTCCCGGGACCTCCATTTCGGAAGCCTGTCCGATGTCGCCACGGCCTGGCTGGTCCAGATGGGGCTCGTCAAGGCCAGTTCTTAACCATTGGCCCCGGCGTCGTGCACGTTTCAGCCTCAAACTTCCGGCACGTTGTGCAATATTTGGTAAATGGCAGAATTCACCCAGTCCACCAAGCTTCACAACGTCCTCTATGACATCCGCGGCCCGCTGTTGCAAAGAGCGCAGCAGATGGAGTCCGAGGGGCACCGGATCCTGAAGCTCAACATCGGCAACCCGGCCCCGTTTGGCTTTGAAGCCCCCGACGCGATTCTGGTGGACATGATCCGCCACCTGCCCCACGCCCAGGGCTACACCGACTCGCGCGGCATCTTCTCGGCCCGCACTGCCGTGGTGCAGTACTACCAGACACGCGGCATCCAGAACATCCATGTTGACGACGTCTACCTGGGCAACGGAGTCAGCGAATTGATCACCCTTTCCCTGATGGCGCTGCTCAATAACGGCGATGAAGTCCTGATCCCCACACCGGACTACCCGCTGTGGACGGCATCTGTGAGCCTGGCCGGCGGCCGTCCCGTGCACTACTTGTGCGACGAGGACAACGAATGGTGGCCCGACCTTGAGGACCTGGCGGCGAAGATCACGCCCAGGACCAAGGGCATCGTGATCATCAACCCGAACAACCCCACGGGTGCCGTCTACCCCGCACACATTGTCCAGGGCATGGTCGATCTGGCGCGCAAGCACAACCTTGTGGTGTTCTCCGATGAGATCTACGAAAAGATCCTCTACGACGACGCCGTGCACATCAACACCGCAACCCTCACGGGCGAGGATGTCCTGTGCATGACGTTCAGCGGCCTGTCCAAGGCATACCGGATCTGCGGCTACCGTTCGGGCTGGCTTGCCATCTCCGGACCCAAGGCTGCCGCGGCTGATTACCTGGAGGGCATCAACCTGCTGGCCAGCATGCGCCTGTGCGCCAATGCTCCCGGGCAGCATGCCATCCAAACCGCGCTGGGCGGACACCAGAGCATCGAGGACCTGATCCTGCCCGGCGGCCGCCTGCGTGACCAGCGCGACCTCGCCTACCGCTTGCTCAATGACATCCCGGGTGTCAGCACCAACCAGGCCAAGGGGGCGTTGTACCTGTTCCCCAAGCTCGACCCCGAGGCCTACCCGATCAAGAGCGACGAAAAGTTTGCCCTTGACCTGTTGGAACAGCAAAAGATCCTGATCTCGCACGGAACGGCCTTCAATTGGGTCCGCCCCGACCACTTCCGCCTGGTCACCTTGCCCAACCTTCTTGACCTGGAAGAAGCCATTGGCCGGATAGCAGAGTTCCTGAGCACGTATAAACCCTAGGGAAAGGCTCCACCATGTCACTGCCATTTGGTTTTTCCGATCACCCGGCCCAGCTGCTGAGGGTTGGGCCTGGGTTCTCCCTTGCTGAGCAGCCGAGCAAAGCCGCTCCCGGATTTTCAGGCAAGAAGCTCGACGGCGTCGATACGTTGGCGGCGCGGGCGCCGGTGCTTGCCCAACTCCAGGAGCAGCTGTTTGCGGAAAGCCGTTTTGGTGGAAAGAAATCGCTGCTGCTGATCCTGCAGGCCATGGACACGGCCGGCAAGGGCGGTGTGGTGGGCAATGTGGTGGGTGCTGTGGACCCGCAAGGTGTGAAGCTGACAACGTTCAAGGCCCCCACCGACGAGGAAAAGGCACATGACTTCCTGTGGCGGGTGCGCCCCGGCGCGCCAGGGCCGGGCATGTTTGGCGTGTTTGACCGCTCCCACTATGAGGACGTCCTGATCCACCGGGTGCACGGCTGGGCCGACGGGGCCGAATTGGAACGGCGCTACGACGCGATTAACGCATTTGAGGCTGAGCTCATTGACTCGGGCACCACGATCGTGAAGGTCATGTTGAACATCAGTCCGGCGGAGCAGTTGAAACGGCTGACGGCACGCCTGCACGACCCCACCAAGTACTGGAAGTACAGCCCCACCGACCTGGATGAACGCAAGTTCTGGCCTGAGTACATGGACGCCTACCAGCACGCCTTTGAGAAAACCAGCAGCGAAGGGGCGCCTTGGTATGTGGTTCCCGCCGACAAGAAGTGGTACGCCCGCATGGCGGTGCAGGAAATTCTCATCAACGCATTGGGTGGCTTGAATCTGCAGTGGCCAGCCGGTGATTACGATCTTGCCCATGAAAGGTCACGGCTGCAGGGGGCATGACCGGTCACGGGGACAGGGCGGGGAAGAATTCCGCCAGGGCCTCAACCGTGTCCATGTCCTGGGTTGTCCTGCCGGCGAAGAAGAAGAAGGCTTTGCGTTGGCGGTTGGGCACCACATGCCCGCCCCCTGCCACGGTGTAGAGAACCACAGGCAGGCGGCCCTTCTGCTCATAGCGCGTGAGGGTGACGGACGTCCGGCCGCTTTCCCTGCGGTGCGGCAGAATGGTGTGGGCAGGCGCCGCAGTGATGTTGTTTCGAGCAGCAAAGTACTGTGCGGTTTCGGGGGCTGAGGGGCCGCGCGGCCGGCCAAAAAGGCTGCCGAACCAGCCTTCGCCGCCATAAGTCACCACCATGTCGTGAGTGCCATGGACCAGCATCACGGGGAACGGTTGGAGCTTGTCGGCAAAAGCCAGCCCACCAGGGCGGGGGAGCGTTGCGCCCACAATAGCGGCGCCGTGCAGCTTGTCCGGAATTTCATGGATCAGCCGGATAGCCAGCTGTCCACCGTTGGAGAAGCCTACGACAATCACCGGGATGGGGCCGTGCAGTGCGTGAAAATGGTCCGCCAGCGCCTCGATGAAGGCCACATCGTCGGTGCTCTCGACCGAGGGCTTGTTGTGGTTCCACGCCTTCTTCAGCCCATCCGGGTAGACGACGGCGACCCTGCCGCCGGTTGCTAGCTGGTCGAAACTGTTCCCGCTGAACCTCCTGATGGTCCGGCCCGTTTGGCTTGAACCATGCAGGACGAGCACGACGGCACCGGGGGTAACGGCGGCGGTACCGGCCGAAACAACATGGAAGGAGCGGTCTCGCCCGCCAACCAGGATTTCCTGCCGCATGGTGCCTGCTACTGTTCCGTGCCGGCCGGAGCGCTGGTTGCGCGGGCGGCGTCAAGGCGCGCCTTTGCACCCTCCAGCCATTCCTCGCAGCGCTTGGCCAGGGCCTCGCCGCGCTCCCACAACGCGAGGGAGTCTTCAAGGCTTGAACTGCCGGCTTCGAGCTGGTTGACCACGTTCATGAGTTGTTCGCGGGCCTGTTCGTAGCTGAGGTCTGCGATGTTTGACGGGGCAGTGGTGGCATTGGCGGGGCTCATGATGGATCCTTTGCGGCTGTCTGGTTGAAGTTGGTTTTGGGCGCGGGCGACGTCGCGGCGGCCGTGAAGTCGCCTCCGGCCACGCGAATACGCAGACTGGTTCCGGCGGGGGCCTGGTCAGGATGCCTGACGATGGCCCGGTCATTCAGCTGGACCACCGCGTACCCCCTGTCGAGGGTCTTTTGGGGGGACAGGGCCCGAACCTGGGCGCGCAGGTGGGCCAACTGGTCGTAGTGCCTGCCGACCTGGGTTCGCACAGCTGTCAGGGCCCGGCCGCCCAAGGCGGTGACGTCCTCGTACTTGGTGGTCAGCATCAGCTGGGGATTGGCGAGCACGGGGCGCGTGCGCAGGTAGGCAAGCCGCTCGGTCTCGCGGTCAAGGAGGTCCTCGATCCGGCGATTGAGCTGGGCGCGGGCCTGATTCACGCGGCGCAATTCCTCCCCGACGTCGGGGACTATGCGTTTGGCGGCGTCGGTGGGGGTCGAGGCGCGGAGGTCGGCCACCTCGTCAAGGAGCGGGCGGTCTGCCTCGTGGCCGATGGCGCTGACGACGGGGGTCTGGGCGGCGGCCACCGCACGGACCAGCGACTCGTGGCTGAAGGGCAAAAGGTCCTCCAATGAGCCGCCGCCGCGGGCAATGACGATGACGTCCACACGGGGATCGGCGTCCAGTTCAGCCAGGGCGCCGATGACTGCCGTCACTGCATTGACGCCCTGCACGGCCACCTCGCGGACCTCAAATTCAACGGCCGGCCAGCGCAGGGCGGCATTTTGCAGCACGTCCTTCATGGCATCTGAATTGCGGCCGGTGATCAGCCCGATCCTGTGCGGCAGCAGGGGCAGGGGTTTTTTGCGCCTCGGATCAAAGAGCCCTTCGGCGGCCAGCGCCTGGCGCAACTGTTCAATGCGGGCCAGCAGGTCACCCAGGCCAACCGGCCGGATGTCCTGTCCCTGCATGGAAAGGCGCCCGGTCTTGAGCCAAAAATCGGGTTTCAGTTGTGCCACAACCCGCGAGCCGCGCTCGATCGGCGCCTCCAGCCGACTCAGCACCGAACCCCACACCGTGACGCTCAGGGATACCTCGGCGTCGATGTCGCGCAAGGTCAGGTAGCTGACATTGGCCCGCTTGTTCAGCTCGATCACCTGCGCCTCAACCCAGGCTGGCGGGGCCTTTTCAATGTGTGCCTTGAGTTTCTGGCTCAGCAATTGCAGCGGCCAGGGGTTCTCAGGGGAGGTCTCGGCGGCCGTTGGTGCAATGACCGTCCGCTCCGGGGTTTCCGCCATGGGCGTTTCGCCGTCCTTTGTTCTGCTCGTTCAATTGCACTGCTAGCCTAGCTGCTGCCGGTTTTCAACCGCCGTGGCAGTCCAAGGTGCCGGTCGGGCTGCGGGCCGCTTGTTGAAATAACTCTAGCTTCACCCACTGACACCGGCGCACAGCAATCCACAGGCATGCATTAGTGTGGGGAGCCATTGTCAGCGTCTTTCTGTGGTTTGGGATGGTTTATGCGCACCGCCGCTTCTGCTCTTCTTGTCATTCTTGCCCTGTTGCTTGCAACTGTTGCCGGACCAGCCCTGTGGATGCAGCAGAATATTGTCGATTCGGCAGGCTTCACGAAACTGGCCGGACCCCTGGGCAGCGACGCGTCGTTCCAAGAGGGCTTGTCGACCCTCGTTGCCACGCAGGGGGCGGCGTCCCTGGACGTGCCGCCCCAGCTTCAGGCGCTGGCCTCAACCATCATCAAGGGCGCGGTGCGGAGCATATACACGGAGCCCGGCTATGAGCAGGCGTGGACCGAGACCCTGAAGCACAGTCACGACCTGACTTTTTCAGCTGCCGGCAACGCCGACATCAAAGGTGACCTCAAGGTTGATATTGCCCCGTTGGCCGCCCTCGTTGCCACCAAGATCGGCAACGATCTTGGCGTGAGCCTGCCCACCCCGGCCGACGTCGTGGTGTCGGTTGAACAGCCGAAGGTTGCCCAGGTGCTGCCGCTGGCCACCACGCTGGGAGGGTGGGGAATCTGGCTGGCCGGCATTGCCGTCGTCCTTGCGGCGCTGGGCGTTGTTGCGGCACGACGGCGTTCGCTGACAGCCATCCTTACCGGTGCCGGACTGGCTGTGGTGGCGCTGGTGTGGCTGCTTGGCTCAAGCTACTTGGAGAAGTTCCTGGGCTGCCTGGTCGAGGGCAACCAGGCGGCCCAGCAAATTGGTGTGACGCTGGGAACCTTGGCGCGCCAGAGCTGGCAGGGCGGCATCACCGCAACATTTGTGATTGCCGGCGTGGTGGCCGTGGCCGGTGTTGGAGCTCTCGTGGTTGGACGCAGGCGCACCACGTAGGATGGTGGGTATGAGCACCACTGCCGTTTCCTTATCCATGCCCGCCGTTCCGCGTCGTCGCAGGTCTCCCCAAGAGGTGGCCGCAGCGGCCCCTGTTACCGGGGAAAAGCGGGTCCTTCTCGCCGCGCCCCGAGGCTATTGCGCCGGCGTTGACCGCGCCGTCATCGCCGTGGAAAAGGCCCTTGATCACTACGGCGCACCCGTCTATGTGCGCAAGCAGATCGTGCACAACGTCCACGTCGTCTCATCGCTTGAGGCCAGGGGTGCCATTTTCGTCGAGGAAAACGAGGAAGTCCCCGAAGGTGAACTGGTGGTCTTTTCCGCCCACGGTGTCTCACCCGCCGTCGTGAACTCTGCCGCCGATCGCGGCCTGCGCACCATCGACGCCACGTGCCCCTTGGTGACCAAGGTCCACAAGGAAGCCGTCCGCTTCGCCAAGGAAAAGAACCACATTCTCCTGATCGGCCACGAAGGCCACGAGGAGGTGGAAGGCACCTACGGTGAAGCGCCCGAGAGCACCACGATCATCAACAACCCCGACGAGGCCCGTACCGTCCAGGTTGCCGACCCCGACAATCTCATCTGGCTTTCCCAGACCACGCTGTCTGTCGACGAGACCATGGAGATTGTCGAAATCCTGCGCGGGCGTTTCCCCAAGTTGCAGAACCCTCCCAGCGACGATATTTGTTACGCCACCACCAACCGCCAATCGGCCATCAAGGAGATTGCCCCGCGGGCTGACCTGGTGATCGTTGTTGGTTCGGCCAACTCCTCCAACTCCGTCCGTCTGGTTGAGGTTGCCCTGGAATATGGCGCAAAGGCCTCCTACCGTGTGGACTTTGCCAACGAAATCGACGAGACATGGTTTGAAGGCGTGGCCAGTGTGGGCGTCACCAGCGGTGCCTCGGTGCCCGAGGTCCTGGTCCAGGACGTGCTCCGCCTGCTGTCTGAGTACGGCTACGCATCCGTGGAAGAAGTGGTCACGGCCCAGGAAGACATCCTGTTCTCCCTGCCCAAGGAACTGCGTGCAACGCTCAAGGCTGCCGGCGATCCCGACTACAAGGGCGTCAAAAGTTCAAACCTGATGTGATTCCTCCTTGCCCTAGTGCGTTGGCCCGGACGGTTATGTCCGGGCCATTTGCATCCCCGGCTGCCCGTTAGCTGGCCGCATCCAATTGCGTCATTTCGTTGAACTCGGGTGCCGTCAGGATTCGAGGGGTGCTCTCCACCTGGGCGGGGGATTCGAAGGACTTCGGGTCCAGTGCATTGAGCTTGCGGGCCGTGGGCAGGACCCGCGCCTCCAGCGTTCCGACCAGCTTGTTGTAGCGGTCAACGCTTGTCTTCAAGGAGACGCCGACTGCCGACACCGCCTCACCCATGGTGCCCAGGCGGGTGTACAGCTGGGCAGAAAGTTCAAAGAGTTCCTTGGCGCTTTCTGTCAGTACGTCCTGTCGCCAGGTGAACGCCACGGATTTCAGGATGGCCAACAGGGAAATGGGGGAGGCCAGCACAACGTTCTTGGACATCGCATAGTCCAAAAGCCCCGGATCGGACATCAGGGCCGCGGACAGGATGGACTCCACTGGGACAAAACAAATGACAAGTTCGGGGGAGTTCTTCGCCGACGTCCAATACTGCTTGCCGGCTAGGGCATCGATGTGGGCCTTGACTGCCTTGGCATGACGAGCCAAGTGTTGCTGCGATTCGGCGCTCTCTGGTGTGCCGGCGTCGTGCGCATCAAGGAAGGACGTCAGCGGAACCTTGGCGTCAAGGACCAATTCCTTGCCGCCGGGAAGCCGCACAATCATGTCGGGACGGTGCGCGCCGTCGTCGGTGTTGGTATGGACCTGCTCCTCAAAATCGACGTGGGCGAGCAAGCCGGCGGCTTCCACTACGCGTCGCAGTTGGACCTCGCCCCACTTGCCGCGGGCGCTGTTGGAGCGCAGTGCCGAAGCCAACGAGGAGGTGGTCGCCAGCAGTTTGGCGTCCGCATCCTTGGCCTCGCGGAGCTGTTCGGCGAGCTGGCCGTACTGTTCCACGCGGTCGCGCTCCAGTAAGGCGACCTGCCGCTGCACTGCATTGAGCTTCTCGGCGACAGGCCCCAGTGCCTGCAGAACATGTGAATCGGAGCCCTGCTGTGCCGAGAGGGCGTGGTTTTGGGAGGCAAGTAGCCGGCGTTCGGCGTCGGCCGCGGCGAAGTTGGCATTGAGCGACGCGGCACGCTCATGGGCGGCGTCGGCTTCTTCCGTAGCGTCGCGCAGCCTGGCCAGCAGCACCCACGCCACCGCTGCGGCACCCACAACGAGACCCACCAACAACATCAAAACCGCTACAAGCCATCCAATTCCATTCATGAACCCACCTTCGCACAAGGCACTGACATTCTTGGTGCATTGCGCAAGCGGCAAAATTGGGGCCCTGCCGGTAAGCTTGTGCCCGTGGCTCTTACTATTGGCATCGTCGGACTGCCCAACGTCGGCAAATCAACCCTTTTCAACGCACTGACACGCAACAACGTGCTCGCAGCGAACTACCCGTTCGCAACGATTGAGCCCAACGTTGGCATTGTCAGCCTGCCCGATCCGCGCTTGGCACAGCTCGCCGAGATCTTCGGATCCCAGCGCCTGCTCCCCGCGGTGGTGTCTTTCGTGGACATCGCAGGCATCGTCAAGGGTGCCTCGGAAGGTGAAGGCTTGGGTAACAAGTTCCTCGCCAACATTCGTGAAGCTGAGGCCATCGCCCAGGTCATCCGCGTCTTTGATGACCCCGATGTCATCCACGTCGATGGCAAGGTTGATCCCCGCTCCGACATGGAGACCATCAACACGGAGCTGATCCTCGCTGACATGCAGACCATCGAGAAGGCCATCCCGCGCATCGAAAAGGCCGTCAAGCTCAAGCAGCGTCCCGCCGCCGAGCTGAGCGCCATTCTGGAGGCCCAGAAGGTACTGGAACGCGGAGACACCATTTTCTCCTCCATCAAGAGCGACAAGCTTGAGATGGAACACCTGAAGGAACTGAGCCTGCTTACGGCCAAGCCCTTCATCTACGTTTTCAACGTTGACGACGCAGTGCTGGGCAACCCGGAGCGTCAGGAAGAGCTGCGCGGACTCGTGGCCCCCGCCGACGCCATCTTCCTGGACGCCAAGCTCGAGTCCGACCTCGTTGAACTTGACGAAGAAGAAGCCCGCGAAATGCTGGAGATGAGCGGCCAGGAAGAGTCCGGTCTGGACAAGCTGGCCCGCGTTGGCTTCCACACCCTCGGCCTGCAGACCTATCTGACGGCTGGTCCGAAGGAAACCCGCGCCTGGACCATTCACCAGGGCGACACCGCACCTCAGGCAGCCGGCGTCATCCACACTGACTTCCAGCGCGGGTTCATCAAGGCCGAAGTTGTTCACTTCGATGACCTGATCGAGGCCGGTTCCATGCACGAGGCCAAGGCCAAGGGCAAGGTGCGCATTGAAGGCAAGGAATACGTCATGCACGACGGCGACGTGGTGGAGTTCCGGTTTAACGTCTAGAACCGCTGTACTGCTTGTCAGACGCCCGGGATGCTTCAAACATCCCGGGCGTCTTCGTCCTCTAGGGTGGTCCACGATGGGTGACAAATCCTTGGTTGACCTGACCTCATGTGACCTCGAAATGGTGCATCCTGCTGATGCTGAGCTCATAGGGATTGCTTAAGCCAATCACGCATGATCGGATCATCAGCACTCAACGATTCCACGACTTCGTCCCAAATGTTTTCATCGCCGTCAAAGAACTTCTGTCTGTGGCACTTGTACTTGACGACGCTGTTATGCGCTGGCCGGGGAGTAGAGATGAATTGAGACGGTCCCAGAAGCGTTGACGTGGACGGGGCGAAGTTCAACAAGGCGCATTGGTGAGGTGGCAGAGCCCGCAACAGCTGGAATTGGCTGAGCCACTGCACGTCAAACAGCTGACTCGTCACAACACTACCGTTTTCGGTATAGCTGTGACATGGTTGCACGCGCGAAGTACCGGGACACCGTGCGTGAAATAGCGCTCGATCATTACGGGTATGTCGCCACAAGGGAAGCCGTCGAGGCAGGCGTTCCCGCCGTGGAGCTCCCCAAAATGGCCGCTGGGGCGGCTTGGAGAACGTCGCTTACGGACTGTACCGCGTGCCCGACATCCCGCCTACCGGTATGACCAGTTCCCTGAGGCCCTGCTGCGCGTTGGTGAAGGCGCTTACCTCCATGGCGAGTCAGTGCTGGCCCTCTTTGGGCTCGCCGATGCCAACCCTCGCCGAATCAAAGTGGCCGTTCCTCGACGCGCGCGGCCGAAGCTGCCCCCATTCGTTGAACTGACACAGGGGAGAGATGGCGTGCGTACGACCTTCTACGAGGGACTTGCTGCGCAACCCGTTGCCGATGCTTTTCTTGAATGTCGTGGGCGTATCGAGACTGGGCGGCTCATGGATGCCACCAAACAGGCGCGGGCGGAAGGGTTGTTGACTACCACCGAATGGCTGAGAGTGAAAAAGGGAATCCGGACATGACGTACACGAACACACCGACAAATGTGCGTTCCCGGGAGCAGTAATCAAGGGTGGCAGCGTTATGGCGCTGCGTTACGGGCAGGGGACGCGGTTTACTCAGGACCTGGACGCCGCATGGAACCAGTCACTGGCCCGATTCCGCAACGACTTCGAGACGGCCTTGGAGGAAGGGTGGGCTGGATTTACCGGCCGATTGGTGGAGAGGACCGCACCCCGATCGCCGGCTGTTCCGACGGCGTACATCATGCAGCCCTTTGACGCGAACCTAGACTATCGATGCAGGCCGTGGTGCACAGTAAAGTTCGAGCTTGGTCATCTCGAGATTGGCGACGCTGACGAGCCCGAGTTTCAACGCTCTGTCGACTTGACGGACCTCTTCACCGACGTCGGTCTCGAAGCGCCGAAGCCGGTGCCGGTATTGCGTGCAGACCATCTGGTCGCTCAGAAGCTGAACGCCAGTTCCGGTGAGGGCAGTGAACGCGCTCACGACCTCGTAGACCTTCAACTCCTGGACAAGGGTGAAGACCTCGAACAAGTCGCCGCGACATGCGTTCGGCTCTTTGGCTACCGGCAGCGACAGGCCTGGCCGCCGGCTGTTGTCGTGGGTGAGAATTGGGACATTCTATACGCAGAAGCAGTAGAAGGCCTCGACCTCTTGCCTACCGTCGAAGAGGCCGTCGCCTAGGACAACGATTTCGTGCAACCCATCGCAGCAGCTGGTCTAACCCACCCGGTACTTTTCGACGTCGGCTTGGCGGAACGCGAGTCCGTTGCCGGGGACCGGGCATCCGGTGCGATAGCCCCGCCGGTGGGTTCCAGAGACCCGTCGAAGAACGTCTGTTCGATTCGCACGTTTGCCCCTCGGTCTTGCCCGATCTTCATTTTCACGCGTGGGATGTACTGGCAGTGGATCCAGCCGGCGAGCTGGTCCTCCAGCTGGCGATGGGAGTAGGCGGTGGAACGGCCGCTTCCATGCTTCCATATATCTGCCTCGTCGCGCACTGCGCCCAGGAGGGGGTACAGGGGTAGGTCAAGGAGGCGTGCCTTCAGGTCCCACAAGGCGCAGTCCACCGCAGAGATGGCGTAGCCCGCCAGCCCGAATCCCAGGCGAACGTGCCGTCTGCTTCAGGCGGCATTGTTGGCACCACTTGCGATCAGCCGTTTTGCGGCGCGCGCCGCGACGGCCATGATGGTCAGGGCCGGGTTGGCGCTTCCCTGGGTGGGCAGCACGCTGCCGTCAGTGATGTAGAGGTTGGGGACGGCGAAGCTGCGGCAATCGGCGTCGACGACGCCGTGCTGTTCATCGGCGGCCATCCGGGCTCCCCCCACCAGGTGGGCAAAGCGCTTGATGGTGATAACTTCGTCGGCGCCTGCGCCTTTCAGGATCTTTTCCATGACTTTCTGCGCGGCGCCCATGAGTTGGCGGTCGTTTTCGCACTGAGAGTAGCGGAAGTGCGCGACCGGCATCGAGTTCCGGTCCTTTTCCTGCGCCAAGGTCACCCGGTTGTCCGCCTGCGGCAGGAATTCACATAGTGCCCCCAGACAGGCCCAGTGCACGTAATCGCTCATGTACTCGCGCAGCTTCGCCCCCCAATGACCCTGCGCCGCAACGTGCTCGGCCCAGGTGATAGGTAGCGGTGACACTGTCTGTATCGAGAAGCCGCGCTTGTACGGTTTGGACGGGTCTGTTTCGTAGAAGTCTTCTGAGCTCACTTCCGGCGGCGGCCCCTTCCACATCCGCACTTCGGAGTCGAACCTGCCGCCCGTCTGCGGCGCTCCCTGCACCATCAGGTACCGCCCCACTTGGTCGAAGTCATTGCACAGCCCATCCGGGAAACGCTTGGAGGTGGAGTTGAGCAGCAACCGCGGGGTCTCGATGGAATAGCCGGCGACGGCGACCACACGGGCGCGCTGGAAGCGCGTGCGGCCGTGGCGGACATAGTGCACGCCCGTAGCCTTGCCTGTCGTATCGTCAACTTCGATCCGGGTCACCATCGAGTCGGCTCGTACTTCTGCGCCGTGGTGCAGGGCGTCCGGGATGTGGGTGATCAGCGGGGAGGCCTTTGCGTTTACTTTGCACCCCTGCAGGCAGAAGCCACGGTAGATGCAGTGCGGCCGGTTGCCGAAGCGGCCGTTGGAAATCGCGACTGGGCCGACCTTCGCCGTGATCCCGCTGGCTAGCGCACCGCGCAGGAAGAGCTCACCGTTCCCGGAGACGGGGTGCGGACTGTGCGGATAGGAGTGTGGATCGCCCCACGGCCAGTGTTCCCCGGCCACCGGAAGTTCCCCTTCGATGTCCTCGTAGTAGGACCTGAGGTCTGCGTATTCGAGGGGCCAGTCGGCGCCCACCCCGTCGGCACTGTAGGTATGGAAGTCGCTGGGATGGAACCGGGGCGTGTAGCCCGCGTAGTGCACCATGGAGCCGCCCACGCCACGGCCCGAGTTGTTGGAGCCCAGGGGTACCGGATCGTCCCCGGAGATTACCCGGGGTTCGGTCCAGTACAGGTGGTGCGAGGCCGCCTCGTCGCTGACCCAGTCGCGCTCCGGGTCCCAGAATGGGCCCGCGTCCAGGGCGACGGCTTTCCAGCCGGCGCGGGCCAAGCGCTGCAGGAGGGTAGAGCCGCCCGCGCCACACCCGATGATAACTATGTCGACCTCGTCTTCGTCCCGGAAGCGGGCCATGTCGGTACGCATGGCATGATTTGTTCCTGGCACGGGGGGCAGAAGCCATGCCGAGGCGTTCCGATCTTTTACTGAGGCCATCAGTGCCGCCGCCCTTTCCCGGATTTCGTCCTGGGGCTGGCCGGGTCCTGTTCGGGGCGGGCGTCGGCCACCTCAAAAGGCTCACGGGCCTCCAGCCCAAGGTTCTTGTATCCGCGGGGATAGGCAGGCCCGGCAAATCCAATCTCATTCCAGCTCATTGGGTGGGAGTAGAAGGCAGTACACGCATACCGGGTCCAGAGGCTCCATACCTGCGATGACTGCCGCCCCCGCCACTGTTCGGCGTCGTGAATGTCCGTCAGGAGGGCTTCCTGATCACCCCAGGACAGCTCGACGAACGGGACGGCGCTCCGTGCCCGGGCCTCAGCGTCCAGGTCCGCGAGAGTACTGCGCCAGGCCTCCGGGTCCGGTTCCATGCCCTCGTAGTGCCAGCCGTCGGTCTGGTCCTCGGCCAAACGTGAGTCGACCAGATTGACCACCGGGACCCGGGGCTCATGGCGCTGGTTCAGCAGTTGATCGAACAACGCCCTCGCTGCGGCCTCCTCCGCAGGGCTGAAAAACCGCAGATCTGCCGGCCGGCCGAGGCGTGCCAGCACGACACCTTGCGTCACCTGGTCCCAGTGGCCGGACTGCGACTGGGCATCGAAGCCAGGAAAGCGGCCACCTCCGTCTTTCGGGTCCAGCGGCAGGGCCGTCACTTTTCCCTCCTCAGCACCGCGGCGAGCAGACCCATGCCGCCCACGAGGGTCACCAAAAGCGGTGCCAGCAGCGGTGGCCCCATTTCCATGTTGTACTTCAGGTTGGAAAATCCGCCGGGCTTCTGCGCAATGCCTCTGGCGTGCAAATACGTTCCCTGCAGACCGTTTGCCACAATCGCAGCGGAAGCCAGGGGGAGCGCCGTTTTGGCCATCCGCTTACTGAACACTCCGGCGATGCCGGCGGCTGCGCCGACCGGGCCGAGGGCAACAGGGAGCCACATCAGTTTGTTGCCGAAGCTTGCCTTGTCATGCTCAAAGTAGATTTCTGCGGCGGTCACGAGGGCGCCGATCGCCGTCAGCCCGGAAAGGGACCGCTCGAAGCGGCCGGTTTCCACGTTGCGGATCATCCGGTCTATCCCGTGAACGGTTTCCGCGGGTGTAACTGGTGCCTTCATGGCGCTCCTTGTCGTCCTGGTGCTGCCGCGACGCAAATATTTCATTTGCGCAACAGATGGATGGATACTCGTGGTGTGGCACATTCAGAAAATGCAGAGCAAGCCGCCGGTGCGCGGACGGTGTCCTTGGGTGGCAGCGAGGTGGATTCGGTGGTCCGGGCGGCCAACGTTCTCCTCCGGGTCGCTGCACAGTCAGTGGCAGAGGTAGAAGACGTAGTGACAACGCCGCAACTGCGGGTGCTGGTGCTCATCGCGAACCGCGGCCCGCAAAACCTCGGTGCTGTGGCTGTCGAACTGGGGGTCCATCCCTCCAACGCCACACGAACGTGCGACAGGCTCGTCCAGGCCGGGCTGATGGGACGCGGAGAGGATCCGCAGGACCGCCGCCTGTCCAGGCTGGTCCTCACCGCCAAAGGCACGAAACTGGTGGAGCAGGTCATGTCACACCGCCGTGAAGCGATAGCAGCGGTCCTGGAACACCTGCCGGCACAGACCCGGAAGTCCCTGGCCGAGGCCATGAACGCGTTCGCGAAAGCCTCCGGGGAAACTGAAACCGAAGACGGTCGCTTCGCCTTGGCCCTCCATCGCTGAAGCAGGCATAGTTTCACCGCCCCTGGCTGTGGCCCGCCGGAGGGAGCGCTGCGGGCTGGCGCGGCCTGATCCGGCTGCCCAAGCCAAATTCCGCACCCGCGAACAGGCCGGCAACCACAGCGTCCAGAGCGGCGGCCCTGCGATGCCGACGATCCGCGACCGCCAAGCCCACCATGCTGGCCGAGTGCAACGAGTCCACCACACCGGAGCCTAGGTGCAGAGCCCAGGAGGCAGGTGCCGCACCAATGACCAGCGCCTGCAGGAGGTGCCTGGCGCCAAGAATGCGGACCACTGCGCGCACGCGCCGGTCCGGCTGGTGTCCAAGCGCCACACGGAAGATCATGTTTGGAAAGGCCAGCTGGCAGAGTCCGTACGCTGCCCGGGTGGCCTCCATCACCCTCACCGCCCCGTCCTTCCGAGCAGCGAACCGCCGAAAGCCAACAGACCCAGCGCGGTGGCACCGGCAGCCGCAAGGACGGCGCCGTGGTGGTGGGAGGCCCACAGTTGAGGGCTCCGCGCAGCCGAACGGGCATCAAACGCGCCGTGGGTGCCGAAATCCCGGTCCTCGTCGGCTGGTTCCCAGAGGTTGACGGGCTGTTCCGGGTCGCGCGGCTGGGGCCTTTGCTGGGATGCGAACCCTGTCCGGGCCAGATACCTGTCCAGCAGCCCCGGGGCCACGGCGTTCGCCACCAGGGTGGCAGCGGTACTGGCCCCTACCCAGTACTCCCGGCGTTGCGGATGGGCGGCGGCAAAGAGCACGCCGCGTGCCGCGACTTCCGGCTGGTAAATCGGCGGAACCGGCTGGGCCTTGTTCGGCAGCCGAGAAAGCACCCAGCTGAACTGTGGCGTGTTGACCGCGGGCATTTGCACCATTGTCGTTTTGATCGGACTCCCGTCGTGGAGCAATTCGCAGCGGAGTGATTCGTTGAAGCCCTGGATGGCGTGCTTGGCACCGCAGTAGGCGGACTGGAGCGGGATGCCCCGGTAGGCCAGGGCCGAGCCGACCTGGACGATGGTGCCACGGTTGTGTTTCTTCATGCGGTCCAGCGCGATCATTGTTCCGTAGACGTATCCCAGGTAGCTGACGTCGGTGACGCGTTTGTACTCCTCCGGTTTAATCTCGGCGAAGGGGGCGAACACGGACGTGAAGGCAACGTTGACCCAGACGTCAATGGGTCCCAGCTCCTGCTCAATGCGGCTGGCTGCCGCGTCGAGGGCGTCGTGGTCGGATGTGTCCACAGCGATGGTCAGGGCCCGGCCGCCGGAAGCTTCAACTTCCTTCGCCGCTCCTGCCAGTCCTGCTTCGCCGCGGGCCAGCAGGGCGACCGCGGCCCCCTGCCGGCCGAAGGCAATGGCGGTCGCCCGCCCGATACCGCCGCTGGCTCCCGTGACGACGATTATCTTGTCTTTGAAGGTGTTCATGCGTGCTCCTCGTCCTGGTCCGTGCAGTTGGCCCGGAAGTTGGTTGGATGGTGCGCACTGCCGGGAGTTCAGGCCGCCCTATGGCGGCGGATCTGCGAGCCGTCGGGAAGTTTCCAGCAGGGCTGCGTGCACGAAGGCCTGGGGGAAATTGCCCCGGAGTTGGCGTTGATTAATGTCGTACTCCTCCGTAAAGAGTCCGGGTGAGCCGCAGGCCGCACGGTTTCTTTCGAACCAGCGCGCCGCTTCGGTGGTCTCCCCGCTTTGGTGCAGGGCCATGGCCATATCGAAGCCGCACAGCAGGAAGGCGCCCTCGGACTCGTCCAAGGGCCGTCCGTCCTGGCGGAAGCGGTACAGGTACCCGTCCCGGGCCAGGTCATCGCGGACCGCCCTGAGGGTTGCGACGGACCGGGGGTCCTCGGGCGGAAGGGCTCCGCGGATTACCGGGAGCAGCAGGGACGCGTCGACGCGCTCGTCGTCCGGTGCCCGCTGCCACCGCCCGCTGGGATGCAGGCAGTCGCTGGCCACGTCGGAAATCAGGGCGTCTGCCTGCGAGGTCCACTTGGCGCCCTGGGCTGCAGGGGCATTGCGGCCGATGGCCCGCAAACCGGCGGCGCAGATGAGGCGCGAGTGGGCCCACCTCCTGTTCTCCAGTTCCCACATGCCCGCGTCAGGTTCCTGCCACCGCGCCATGATGGCATCCGCGCAGATCTCAGCGGCCCTCCAGTGCTCCAGGCTCAGCCGATCATTCTCCGCAGCGGCTGCGAACAGCAACAGCGACTCCCCGAACGCGTCCAGCTGGAACTGGTCATTGACCCAGTTGCCGGCCTTGCCGGACCCGCCGGGGTAACCGGGCAGCCCAACATCCCGTTCGTCCGGGACGCGGCCGCCCTCGGTGGTGTAGGCGGGCTTCATTTCGGGCCCGTCCGTGAGCAGCCTGGCCGCCACAAAACTGACCGCGTCGTCCAGCAGCGGAAACGTCTTGCAGGCCGCCACCGACTGGCCGACAAAGCACTGATCCCGGATCCACGCGTAGCGGTAATCGTAATTTCTTTTCTGCCCGGCCCGTTCGGGCATGCCCATGGTCGAAGCGGCGACCATGGCTCCTCCCTCCCCGGTCATTCCGCGAAGAACGGCGTAGGACTGCCGGCAGTCATCCGCGGATACTGTGTTGTCGAAGCGGGGAACTGCCGAGTGCCACGCATTTTCTGTCGCGCTCCACGCAGGAACGGCCTGCACCGGCTCAGCGGGCAGTTCGCGGTTGGAGATTTCCAAAACCAGATCGTGGTGTTCGCCTTGGGCAAGTTCGAGCACCGCTTCGAGTCCGCCCGCTCCCGCCTTTGCCCACGCCGCGCCGCCGAGGCGGATTCTGAGGTCTCCGGACCTCGCGGTCCACAGACCGTCGTCACAGGAAAGCTTGGCCATCTTGTGCTTGCCGAAGTTCGCTCGGGCGTCCAGCGTCACCCGCACACTTGCCGGGCCCCGCACAGCACGGATCCGGCGCAGCAGCACGGCACGCGTAGGATCTCCGGGGTAAGCCAGCGCTTCCCGGCATTCAATAATTCCTGAGCCGGTTACCCACCGGCTCACCCAGATCAGCGTTCCGTCATCGTACTGTCCGCCCCAGACGTTGTGCGGGTCGGTAGGCGTCACCGCATACGTTCCGGGACCACCTAACAGTGCCGAGAACACCGCATCGTCGTGCCACTGCGGTGCACACATCCACACCACGTCCCCGCCGGGGCCGATAAGAGCCGCGCGGGCGCCGTCGGCCACCATCGCGTACTCACGTAAAACGTGAGGGGGGAAATCCAGGCGGGAACTACTGTCCATGCTACGTAGTGTAGGTGCAACAGTTGCGAGTTCGCAATGGAATCCCTGAGAATGGCCAAGTGCCGGCGGTGCTTGGACTGCGACGGGAGCCGGCGTCGGTCGAAGTGCTGGTCCTTGCTCGCTCTGCGAGACCGGCTCGCTGCTGTTTGGTCCGCAACCAGGCCCTGACAACGCGGAAAGCCTTTCCATTGCGTGTACGCAATGCAATCTTGTGAGCAATCAAGTCCCGTGGGCCAGGCGGTCATGCGCAGCCAGTCGGAAGGGAGGAACCGGATGTAGCTGGCCGACAAGGTCAGCCGGAAGCGGACCAAAGTCATTTCCCGGTCGGTCTATGTCCTCCGGGCACTGGGCTGCGCCCTACCGATCAGCGTGCCCATGCTGATCGGCTTCAGGTTCCTGCTGGGCGTATCCATGGGAACGGCCACTTTTGTGGCGCCGCTGTCCATTTCAAAATAAACCCGCTCAGCGTCCGAGGCCACTTGGTTTCCTTCAATCAGTTGGAGGTCATCGCTGGAAACCTGCTCGCCAACATGGTGAACCTCCTGTTCCAGGGCTTCAACACCTGGCGCTGGGTGTTCGGCTTCGGCGTCGTTCCCGGCAGGGTATTGGCCGTCTTCAAGCAGTTAGCCGGCATCAACACAGTTATCTCCTATGCCCCGACCATCCTCTCTGACCCCGGTCCGACCAAGAGTGCCTCCATCAGGCAGACCTTGTGCGTCGGGCTGACGCTGAGCCTGGTACTGCTGGCCGTTGACTTCACCTTCGGTACGCTCCAACAGCACGCCAGCTACCTCGCGCTGGTGGGTCTGCTGCTCTACATTGGTTCTCTTGACATTGGGCTGGGTCCCGAGTTCTGGCGGATGGTCTCCGAAATCCACCCCACCGGCATCTGCAGCAAGGCCATGTCCGCGGCTACGGCGGTAAACTGGACGCCAACTTCCTGATCGCCGCGACGTTCCGGAGTCTGGTCCTGCTGATCACCGGGCAGGGAACGTTTTACCTGTATGCCGCGCTCGGTGTCCTGGCGTTCCTGTTTTTCCTGAAGAAGGTGCCTGAAACGAAGGACCGTTCGCAGGAGGCCATCCCGTCGGACCGGATTTCGAAAGATTCCTCGACGGGTTAGCGCCTGGCCCCGGTGCCGGCTGCCTTCTCTGGCTTCGCTCCGTTCAAGGACCGGACCAGCCCTGAACGACCAACAACCAAAGTCGGAACCACTAACAGCATTGGAGAATGGAATGCGCTTGTTCGACCCTTCATGCAGCCAGAAATACCCCCGCCCTCGCAAAGTTGCATGCCACCATTGAACTCATCTGCACCGTTGTAGATTTCGCTGCCGCCAGCCTCTTCATTGCCGGCAACATCCTGTTCCTCACCCCATCGGCCATGACGCCGGCGCTGTGGTGCTTCCTGATCGGATCCGTCTGTTTCGCCTTTAAACCGACGCTGCGGCTCATCCGGCATTGTCGCTACCTCAAGCTTGACAAGATCGACGCACCGACCCGGGCCGAACGCCACGGATGACCGGATTCGCGCATCTGTGGTCGACCACCCCTTTTCGTTGATCCGCTCGTACTGGTCGACGGGCAAAACTACGGCCCGGGAGGCGGTTCTCAGACCAGCCGGGCGCCCCATGACGCAGCCGTGGACTGGCCCGGTTCGAGCCGGATGACTCCTCGGCCGGTCGCGAATGCGTTCGGCGGGCAGGTCATAGGTTCGGTTCCGAGTCCTTTCCGGCGCCGCGGCCCCGCGAGCGTGTCGGCCGTGTACAACTCGATCAACGTGTACCCGCCGTCCACCCACAATTGGGACGTCCGCCCGTCGCGCCCTGTCAGGTGCACCCAGGCCAGGCCGTCGCCGTCGCGGAGCAGATCGGTAAATGCGTAGTCAATTTTCAGGTCGCCGACCTTTCGCGGTTCCCGAAAGTCGAACACCGTACCGGCCACAGCTTCGCTGCCCGTGGGCAACTGACGTTCCTCATCGGTGGTTATCCGGCTTGCAGCATCAAGCCGCAGCGTGCAACCGTCGACCGTGCCATGCCCCCCGGGCGCAAGGTAAGGATGCTGGCCGCAACCGTACGGCAACGCGTGCTCACCGGAATTTGTCGCCGTGGTGGTTACGCGGAGGCCACCGGCACCGAGCGCGTATTCCACCTGCACGTCCAGCCGAAACGGGTAACCCATCAGCGGGAACAGTCTTACGCCCATCACGACCCGGTCCGATTCGTGGTCGACCATCTGCCACGGGCGCCAGTGTAGGAACCCGTGGATCGCATTATGTTTGGCAGGCTCGGTAAGGGCGACTTGGTAATCGGTTCCGTCGAAGCCGTATCGCCCGTCAGCCAGACGGTTCGGCCACGGGATAAGGGGCGCCCCATGGGCCCCGTCGCACATGGCATCCCGGTCGTACGGTTGGAGGACGTCCCTGCCCGCGTCTGTGTACGAACGGATGCCACCTCCAACCTCAACAATCGTTGCGCTCTGCCGCTTGTAGTTGATCTCGAATTGGTCACCGGAAGGCGGAATGGTCATGGGGTCAGTGTGCACCGGGATACCTCAGAACTGCAACCCGAACCACGTGGTGGGAATGGGCCTGGGATGCTCACCGGGATGAAGGCGTTCGAACCATGCCGAGGGCCGAAAGCGTCGCGCTGCGGGTGCCTACGGCGCCGGCCGTCACAACACAGGGGGAGCCCAATCAGCTGCCGGGTGCGGATCGCCCACGGCCGCGTACTTTGCGAAGCAGCGTGCCCACCAGTAGAGCCCTGCAAGTGGTGGCCGCAATACCCACGGCACGTCCCAGCCGCTCATGAGGGCGATGCGCAGGCGTGCGAGTTCCTGTTGGGCTGCGTCCGCCCCCTGATCGACCATAGCCACAGTCTGCGCCGTGCTTTGTCTTTTCACCAGCAGAGCGCGTAGTGGACGGACGGATCCACAGACTGAGCCGTGGCAGCCGGGTTGCTCAATCGGGATCGTCCGAGTATTCGAGGAGAGCGGATGCCTGATTTCTTTCCGTTTTGGGTAGTGACGACCCACTTCCTGAACCTTGACTTGATGCTGATGCTTTTCCGGTCCGGCATCGAAGTACTGGCAGCCTTCCCAAAGCTGTACTGGCACGATGACTGCCCTCCGGGCCGTCAGTGGGTGCGGTTCTCGAAGAAGAATTTCGGTGCCGACTCGCGAATACCGTGGTCTTCTCTGGATGAGGAGGAGTCCTGGTCGCCGGTAATTGCCCTGCCGGGCAGGAAGAATCTGGGCCTAGGACGGCATTGGCATTTTATGACCATCCAGTTCTGGATCCTCACCGGCGCCGTGTATATCGTCACGATGTTCGCCACCGGCTACTTGCAGTACATCGTGCCCACCCACTGGTCGATTATCCTCGACTCAACCAACGCGATCGGAACCGATCTGCAGTTCCAGTTTCCGGCCAAGATCCCCGGCCAACCATTCGAACCCGCCCAAAAACTTGCCTACTTCGTGGTAATTTTCCTGCTGGCACCGCTACAGATTCTGACCGGTGCGGCCATGTCCCCATCCGTCCTTGGCCGCTTCACCCGCTACGGAAAGCTGTTCGGCGGCAAGCAGGGAGCACGCAGCCTGCACTTCTTGATCATGTGCGCCTTCGCCGAGTTTCTCATGGTCCACGTGGTAATCACCTGGTTCTCGCTGCGTTACCGCCGCCGCACCCAGCGTCTTCCGGGCCGGATGGTGGACCCGTTCGAACGGGCTATCTCCCGCATATTAATTTCCCGCCAGAGTTTCACCCGCAAGGACATTTCTCCTTACTTCCGTTTCAACGGTTACCCGCCCCCCAGCGAGGCACACCGGCAGATGGCAGCAGATGATTTCCGTAGCTACCAGCTCACCGTCGGCGGCCTGGTCTCAGAACCCATGAGGTTCTCGCTGACGGAACTGCGGGAACTGGGCGAGCAACGGCAGATCACCAAACACAGCATCCAAGGCTGGACCGCGATCGCCAAATGGGCAGGGATTCCACTGGCCGACGTGATGCAACGGGTCAAACCCCACCCGGATACCAAACACGTGGTTTTCTACGGTATGGACGACAAAGGCCTGACTGAGGGCGAAAGCCGTGACGGCTTCTTCTACGGTTCCATCCCGATCCATGTGGCGGGACACCGACAGACCCTTCTGGCACTGGAGATGAATGGCGCGCCGCTGCCCATCGAACATGGCGCCCCGATTAGGCTCCGGCTCGAAACCCAGCTCGGTTCCAAAAGGGTCAAATGGATCCAGGGCATCGAATTCGTGACCGACGACGAGGACCAAGGGATGGGCATGGGCGGTTAGCGTGAAGACCAGCAGTTCTACTCGAGCGGCGCTGGAATCTGAGAGGGACCAGAGCCAAACCGCGCCAAATGCTCGATTTTGATGCTGACAAGACCAGCAACGAAACACTTCCCCATTCTCTGGCCCGAACGCCTTTACCGGCCCGATTTCAGGCGCGCCCCGGTAAAACGGGCAGGGGAATCGTCGGTATTCGCTGGGATCGGTAAAGACTTGCGACAACGGCTGCTGCAGAGGCTAACGTCTCCCGCCCAGGCGGCAGGAAAGCACACAGCTGTGCAGGCTTCGACTGCTGGAAAGCGGCCAGCGGCACCGGCACTCCTCTGGGGTGGCGGCGGCCGGCAACGCGTCTGCTGCGGGCCGCTTGGATCGTATCCCATTAGCAGAGCCGCGGTCACCTGTTGCCCGCTCACGTTACGGCCCGCGGAGACATCCCCCTATGTTATGGATGAGTTCGTTGCGCCATTGTCTTTTTTGATCCCAAGTGAGAGTACAGTCCACGTCCGGCGCCGTCCTTGGGGGTTCTGTCTCGTCGTGATCCTGGACAATGTGAAGTTTTCCTTTGGCGCGTTCATTTCCTTCGGAGGCGAACCCCTTGGCGGAGCCGCGCATGACCTCTAACGCGTCGGGGTCCTTCTTGAAAAGCGCTTCTGCTGTGTGCTTGAGGAACTCCATGGTGATGTGCGGAGGAAGGGGCGGGACGTTCTTGGTTGTGTACGCGTCGATGATGGTGACACCCTGGTGTGCGAAGGCCGCGTCCCAGGCACGGGCGACCTCACTGTCGGGTTTGACCCGAAGGCCGGTGAAGCCGAGCAGTTCGGCCCACCCGGCATAGGCAACCGACTGGACGTCCTGGGAGGTGGACCACACGGGATTGGCGTCCTCGGTCCGCATCTCCCATGACACCAGTGTCAAATCGTTGTTGTGCAGTACCAGGATGATCAGCTGCGGTTTCTCCCAGTCGTGTATATATTTCTTCATCGTGATCAGTTCGTTCATGCCGAGCATCTGGAAGGCGCCGTCGCCAATGGTGCAGATCACAGAGCGTTCCGGATAGGCGAACGTCGCCGCGGTGGCGTAGGGCATCGCGGCGAGCATGCTGGCAAGGCGTCCGGAAAGATCACCGAGCATGCCGCGGAGGAGCCGGATGTGCTGGCCGTACCAGTCTGCCGAGGATCCGGCGTCGGCGGTGACGATGGCCTGCGGGGCAGGCACCTGTTCAATTCGTGGTAGACGCGTCGCGGGTTGACGCCGTCCTTGTAGGTCAGCATCGCCTGGGCTTCCATCTCGTTTTCCCGCTCCACCATTTCCTCAGCGACGGTGTTCTGCCAGGAAAGGTCGGTTTTCGCCTCCAGGTGCGGGATGAGCGCAGTGAGGGTTGCCCTCACGTCACCCCACAGGTTGAGTTCGGTGGGGTAGCACAATCCCATTTGCTCGGGCTTGAGGTCGACGTGGATCGCGCGTGCCTGTCCGCTCTCAGACAGGAATTGGCTGTAAGGGTAGTTGGTGCCAAGGAATACGAGGGTGTCGCATCCGCTCATTTGGTGGGCACTGGGCAGGGAGCCGAGGAGACCGAGGTGCTGCGAGTGGTGCGGCACCTCGGAGGGGATCACTAGTTTGGCGCGCAAGGCCGTGATCAGGCCGGCACCGCAGAGTTCGGCGGCCCTGAGGACCTTCTCGGTGGCCCCGTTTGCGCCATGGCCGACAATGAACGTGACCTTACTGCCAGCATTGAGGATGCCGGCGGCCTTCACGATCGCGCTTTCACGGGGACGATTGCGATGGACGGGGCGGCAGAACTGGAGCGTGATACCCAGTTCTGCGGAGTGAGTTCGGGCATCTTCATTCCCTGCACGTCGTGGGGGATGACGATCACGGACGGTCCCAGCCGCACCCGAGCGGTGGGGAAGGCGGCGTCAACGACCGCCTTGGCCTGCTCGGGTGAGAGTATCGTCTGGACGTACACGGCGACATCCGACAGGGTGCGTTTGAGGTTGCTCTCCTGCTGCGTAAACGCGCCCAGCGAGTTCAGCCCCTGCTGGCCCACGTTCGCGGCACACGGCTGGTTTCCATCTGGGCGTCATAGAGGTCGTTGACCATGTGGAAGGAGCCCGGGCTGGAGGTTACTGCGCAGACGCCAACTTCACCGGTGAACTTGGCGTGGGCGGTTGCCATCAGCGAGCAGATTTTCTCATGAGGTGGGCGCGCATACTTCAGGTCGGCTTCATCGCGCTGGGCATTCTCCAGGGCACCAGGGCATTCGCCGATCCCGTCGCCGGGAAAAGCGAAGATCCGGCCGACTCCCCATTCACTGACGCGTTGGACCACAAAATCGCTAACAGTTGCCATGGTTCTTCCTCCTTTTCTATGTGTTGGGGTCGATCGGCGGCCTAGGGCGCTGGCCGTCATGGTCATCGTGAGCAGTTGGCGGCCTACCTGAGGACCGCCGGCGCACCGTGGCAATTGTTAAGCTGCCAGCCCGGACTGCCGCAGCGGCGACGATAAAGCCGGTGAGAGCAGACGCGGCGCACAATATCCAGAGCAGGCCGACGACGCCGCTTTTCTGCCGTACGACGCGGGGTCCCGCCGTGGCCGCGACACTGGCCCGAATCAAGGCGGTACCGCGCTGGCGACGGCGATTGTCCAGCACAGCCACTGGATGACGGCCGTTAAACCTTGTTCCGTGGCCTTCCTTTCCAAAGGGGCATATGCGGCACGCTGCTGCAGGAGAATTTCCTTGTGTTTACGCTATTATTGCGTAAGCGCAATAGAAATAAATTCACGTCGCCCCCTTGCCGTGGCACTCGGGGGACGTCTGCTGTGCGACGCCGCTCCGAAGCTGGGCCGGGGATACCATTGCGTCCGCGCAAATGAATGCTCCGTGAGTGGGCCAGCGGGCCCGGATTGGATCGTGGTAGTGATGGGGTCTTTGCCTCTGTGGCTTCTGATCTTTATTTTCGTCAGCGCCTCGGTCGTGATCTGGTTCGCAGGCATCCAGCTCTCCAGGAAGACTAACATTCTGGACAAACGCTTCCATCTCGGCTCAGCTTTGGGCGGATTGATCCTCCTGGCCATAGCGACGAATCTTCCCGAACTTGCCATTACCGTCAGCGCCGCCATCTCCGGGGACCTGGAAGTGGCTGTGGGCAATATCCTCGGCGGCATTGCCCTGCAGACAGTCGTTTTGGTGGTACTGGACGTCTTCGGCGTTAAGGGAAAGCATCCCCTGACCTATAAGGCTGCGTCCCTGACGCTCGTCATCGAGGCCGTGACTGTCGTCGCTGTGCTCGCCGTGGTCATCGCCGGAAGCCAGATGCCGTCAGGCGTGGTGTTCGCGCGCCTGACGCCGGGTGCGGTCCTGATCGCAGTCGTATGGGTTGTGGGTTTGTTACTTGTCCAGCGCGCGCAGAAACACCTTCCCTGGCAGGAGGAGGGCGAGGCCCCGGAAAGCCAGTCCGAACCCAGGGGCCACAGCAAGGCAAAAAGTCAGGACGATTCTACGAAAACAAAGGGCACCGGCGCTTCTGTTGCTGTTTTTGCTGTCGCCGCCGTCGCCACCCTGATCGCCGGCGTCGTGCTTGAACAAAGTGGCAGTGCAGCAGCGGACCAGCTCGGTCTCTCCGGTGTGCTCTTCGGGGCGACTGTGCTGGCCCTGGCAACGTCCCTGCCGGAAATTTCCACCGGCCTCGCCTCGGTAAGCCAGGGCGATTACAAGCTGGCCGTCAGCGACATTTTTGGCGGAAACGCCTTCCTTCCAGTTCTTTTCCTTCTGGCCGTTCTCATCTCCGGCAAGGCGGTCCTGCCACAGGCCCAGGCAACCGACATCTATCTCACGGCACTGGCGATCCTGCTCACCGTCGTGTACCTGCTGGGTCTCCTCTTCCGGCCTCAACGACGCATAGCGAGGATGGGGGCCGACTCCCTCGTTGTCCTGGTGCTCTATGCGCTCGGCGTCGCCGGGCTCTTCGTCGTCGCAGGAGGATGAGGCTGGTAGTGCTGTTGCACCGGCTACGAGGCCCCGTTGGCGCCAAGGGCAAGCCACCTGCCCCGGTGCCGGTGAGGACATCGTGGTGGTCAGATGCGCCACCGCGGCCGTCACATGAACGGCCTGCCTTTCGGCCCCAACGGCGAGACAAACGCGACGGGGGTAGCGTGTGGCGTTAGCAGCCAGGCCCTTGCCACGCCCTGCGTGCGGGACGCGGGGAACCACAATGAAAGGAAGCCCATGAACACTGACCCAAGCAAGTCCGGCGCCGTCAATGCTGAGCCACTCAAAGGGGACCCTACCGGGCAGGACCCCACCGCTAAGGACCCTGCTGCCTAGGCGAAGCTGCAACTCCAACTTGCCATTTTCGAGGCCAGCAAGGACTCCGAAGGCAAAAGCCTCGCCGAGATCCTGGAGAGGCTGCGGTCCGCTTTCGCCGCCCGCGACGTTGCGGAACCGCCAGCCACTTGGCTGGAGTCCGTCGCCTGTTCAGCGTTCTAAGGTGAGTCCTACCTAATTGATTTCCTCACTGCGGTCGCAGCAGACTCCGCCGTACCCGCTCCCACTCAAGAAGTCCGGAACCGCCTCGCGGGCCGCCGCGAGCTTCGGGCGGAAAAGCTTGCGCCCGGCCATCCAACCGGCGCCCGACCACCCTGCGGGCGAACCCCCGCGGAGGGGAAGTCGGCTAAGGCAGCAAGCTCAGCGGCCCACTGGCTCCCCGCCGCTCTCCAGTTGGATGAAAGGTTATTCCGTGACTTAACGTGGTCGAGTTCCGGTTTAACGTGTAGAACCGCTGTACTGGTTGTCAGACGCCAGGGATGCATCAAACATCCCTGGCGTCTTCGTCCCAAGGGTTTGTATCGCCGTCAAAGAACTTCTGCCTGTGGCACTTGTACGTGACGACGCTGTCGCCTTCAAGCCTGTACTCGTTCCAGTGGTAACGCTTCTTTCCGCAGCCCTTCTACTCGTTAGTTTTATAGCTCGTCATGAAAAGCGCCTCGTGTTCGGGCGTCGGAACAGCGCAGTTCCCCACCGCGTGATCACGGGGAAGTGACGGGGGCCCTTCTTAGAGGGTGTCCGCCAGCACGTTAGGCGGTAAGCGCAGCCGGCGCCCAGGATGGCCACTTGGGCTCGCCGACAAGCCGTCCGCGTTCGTATTCGGCAACGCGCAGGAAAGCGTTTTTGGCGGTGCTGTTGTCGAAAAACTCAGTGCGGTCGGCAATCATGCGCGCAGCCGCGATGAGGTCCCACAGTCGTGCGTGGCGACCGCGGATCTTCTGCTCGGGTACGGCGTGGCCACCGCGCTGGACGCGTTCGGCAACGCGATTCACGGTCGCGTCAACGGGAAGGAGCAGGACGTGCAGGTGAACGAGATAACCACTGCGGTGTGCTTCTTGAACCAGGTCGAGCTTGCTCGGATGGCTGAACACCGTCTCAGTGATGAACGAACGGCCGGTCGCCAGCAACTGTATTCGCTCCTCAGTAGCGGCGCGGGAAGCATCGTAGGCGTGCTCGATCTCGTTCCCAGGCCAGCGCTTGGCGGCAATCAGGTCTGCATTCACACAGGGCAGATGGGTCACCGGCTGCAGGATTCGCTCGACATAGGTGGACTTACCGGACCCGTTCGGCCCGGCGATCAAGTGCAGAACCGGCACCGCTCAGGCGCTCTTATTGGCAGCCACTGCGCCAGCGGACCATGGACGGTTGTCGTCATGCCCGTCGCCACCGCGCACGACTGTGTGACCCTGCTCGTCCGCCTCTGTCCAGGAACGCCCTTCCTGAGTGAATTCAGCAGCAAGATCCAAGCCGGCCAGGCGTTCCGTGACCTGCTCGTCCCAGCTCGCACGTATTATGGCCTGGTCGCGCTCACCGAGGTCATCGTATGATTTTTCTCCGGCGAGCACGTGCTCTATGTCGTGCAGGCTCGTGTTGGGGGCGGCTTCAAGCTCACGCCCGATTCGCGCCCAGTGGCTCAACTGCTGCGCTGCGCTGCGGCTTGCAATAGCACCCTGCGCCTTTGCTGCGTCAAAGAGATTGCCATCCACTCTCATTGGCATCGTGTTACTCATACATCCATTGTAGCAATTTGCTACTAAGCCGACCAGCGCCTAAAGAGCTGTCCGCGTTGCGCAACCAGTTGGCTTAGCGCATTCATGCTTGCCGCGAATTCTTTGTATACATCGCACAGCGACAGGTTGTTCTGCGTGGTGCTGTGGTCGAGTTCCACTTCAACGCCTGACATACAGCGGTCCGAGCCCGCACCATAGCGGCAGAGCATCCGGTGCGCCTCATGCTCTCTAGAACGCTGGATTGGATCTTTCCGATGAACTATTAGATGGTGAACTAGGAGACCAATCTCAGATCCGTCCAGCACGTATGAAGGAGCGCTCAACCATGAGTTTTATTGTCTATCTTTCCGGTGAGATTCACACCGACTGGCGTGACGAGATTCAGCGCGGTGCCCAGGCCGCCGGGCTGGACGTGGAATTTACCTCACCGGTGACCGACCACCCCGCAAGCGACGCCGCGGGCGACCATCTCGGCGCGACCTCTAACCAGTTCTGGCGCGATCACCAGTCCGCCAAGATCAACGCCATTCGCACGCGCACCCTGATTGAACAGAGTGATTTGGTGGTAGTGCGCTTCGGGGACAAGTACAAACAGTGGAACGCCGCCTTCGATGCCGGCTACTGCGCCGCGCTGGGTAAGCCCTACATGACTTTGCACGATGAAGATATTGTCCATCCGCTCAAAGAGGTCGACGCACAGGCTCAGGCATGGTGCACGACCACCGAGCAGGTGGTGCAGACACTGCGGTATGTGCTCAAGGCTTAGAACAGCGGCCAGGGCACTGCCGACATCTCACCCCTGGGAGCCGGAAACTGCCCTGCCAAGCGCAACTGGGCGCAGCGCGAGGCGAGCGAAACGATTTCTTCGGCGCTGAGCAAGGCCGCCAGGTCTCGGCCCAGCTCACCGTCAAGTCCTGCGCTGACACGATCAACGCCGTCCAGTTCCTCGGCGGTGAGATCCTCTCCGAGCCATCCCCACAGCACCGTGCGCAGCTTGTGGTCATGGTGAAAGGTGAGCCCATGGTCCACGCCATACCGGTGTCCGTCAGCCATCGCCAGTATGTGATCGCCTTTGCGGTCGGCGTTGTTGACGACGACGTCGAACACCGCCATGTGCCTGAGGGCAGGTGAGTCTTCATGAACTAGCGCGACCATCGCTCCGGTTTCATCGCGCCCCTCGAGAACCTGTTTCCAGCCTGTCTCCGGCACGAGGTCCGCTGGGAGCAGGTTCACTGCGTTTTGGGCTGGGTCTTGCTCCTGCCAGAGCTGTACCATCCCTTCACCCAGCGGACCATCGCGCAGCCAGGTGTGCGGCACCACATCCCAGCCCAAGACCTGCGAGACCAGGTAGGCGGCCGCCTCGCGGTGAGCAAGGGTGCCGTGGGGAAAATCCCATAGCGGCTGTTCGCCCGCCATCGGTTTATAGACGACTACCGAGTCGCCGATGCTGCCCAAGAATGTAGCGTTTGAAGCAGTCGTGATGCGCCCGGTCAGCTTCAGCTCGGCGGTCACCAGATCCGGCGCTGGCATCAGACCTCGGGAAGGGTGCAGATGTGCCCGTCGGCGTCTATGGGGTAACCGCAGAGCGAGCAGATCGGACGCCCGGCGCCGACCACCTCACGGGTGCGCTTGGCGAAGGCCCGGGCTGCGCCGACCGGCATTCGCACCAGCAGCATCTCTGTCTCGATGGCGCCGTCCTCAGTAAGGGATTCGTCATCAGCATCAACATCGGTGAGAGGGTAGGCCTCCACCACGACCTGCGCCGTCGTGGGGTCCCAACCTAAGCTTATGGCGCCGGTCCGAAACTGTTCCTGAACAGCCTCGAGCTGGTCATTGTCGACAAGTTCAATCGGAGTGCTCGTGGGAACGCTGAACGGGTTGCCGTCGATGGTGATGAGCTGATCGAGAATTTCGTCGATCTTCTCGGCGAGCAGGGCCGACTGTTGTTTCTCCAGGGCAATACTGACGATCTGAGTCCCTGCACGCACCTGCAGGTAGAACGTGCGCGCCCCCGGCAGGCCAAGGGTGCCAACGACGACGCGATCAGGCCAAGAGAACTCGTGAACTGGTGAAGACATATTAGTAGTCTAGGCGCATCAGGTTTACGGCGCTTTTTGCCCTGCCCCGCCGCCCACCGGCGCATCGCCGGCGTGGATGCCCTTGGACAGCCACGACAAATCCCCGGCGTCGGTGTTGATCGCATAGACGCTCGGTCCACTAACGCCGTAGTGCACGATCGATACGGAGGCGGGGCCAACGTTAATGCGCTGGAACAGATCGAGGTGCATCCCGAGTGCGTCGGCAAGGATTGACTTGATAATGTCACCGTGACTTACAGCCACCCAGACGGCCCCTGGCCCGTACTCAGCCTCGAAGGATGCATCGTGGCGTCGAATAGCTGCCACTGAGCGAGTCTGCATTGCGACCATGGATTCACCGCCGGGAAAAATGACGGCGGATGGTTGCGACTGCACAACCGACCATAAATCCTCCTTCGCAAGATCACTGAGCTTGCGGCCCTGCCACTGGCCGTAATCGCACTCTGTGAGATCGCGATCAACCGGCGTGTACGGAGTGCCAGCCTGGCGATCGAGGATGAGCGCGGTGGTCTGCTGACAACGTTCAAGAGGGCTCGACACCACCGCGACCACGGGCACAGCTGCGAGCCGGTCGCCGGTCAGAGCCGCCTGGCTGCGTCCAATTTCGTCCAGACCGACGCCGACGGCCCGACCGGCCAGCACACCAGTGGCATTGGCTGTGGTGCGGCCGTGCCGCACGAGAATAACTGTCGCCATCCACCCAGCCTAACCACCCGATCGATGGCAGTGTGAACCGTACCGGCTCGCGGGGCGACCCCTTCCTCACCCTGGACGCCTCCGGACCCGGTGGCGGGCCAGCCGGGCCCATCTGGAACACCGCAGTGGTCTCAGAAGCCGCACCGTCGTATGCCCCCTTCGGCGGGCACCTCATCCAGGCAACGACGTTGCTGGACCGTCTTGACGGCCTCGCCGGGGCAGTCGACGTCCCCCGTGACCTTGAGCGCCTCTACCAAGTTTCCACCCGGGACTGGGAAGCATCCAGGGGGGCGCTCACCGCCGGTGACAACGCGGGCAGGATGATTGCCGGGCTCCTGAAGCCTTGAGCTTCAGGACCCCTGCGTTCTGGGCCACGGTATTCCAGGCAGGCCGGCTACCTGCGGCGGGTGAGCAGTTGCGGTGTTGTGAAGACAGTTGTGACGCCGGCGGAATAAAGGACCGAATCGGGTGCCCTGCCGGCCACACCTGCCATGCCAGCTGCGGCCAGCAATCCGTCGTTCAAGTACAGCAGTTCAGCATGCTGGAGTGGCCACGGTTCATGATGGTTGCGGCAGTAAATGGTGCGGCCAAGATGGCTTTCATGAAAACCCCAGCGTGCCGTCAAAAAAGCTGACATCGGATCATTCGCAACGGCAGCATTTGCCGCTGGGTCACGGCTTGGCCGAACGATCATGTGCGATGAGGCATCGGGTTGGCCGTGGCGCCTTGTCAGGTAGGCAACTTTGCCGTCGCGCTTTTCCAGCTTCATTGATGCCCACTGGTACTTCAGACCGAAGGTTGCCCGTGCAATGAGCACAGGGATCACATGGGAAGCTTCCAAACTCAGGAAAACTACTCCCCGCTGCCCGTCCGGGCCCTTTGAGTAAAGCCGGACGTTGACTTCGGGAAAATTACCCAACCATGGAATGCTCGGGCTGCCAAAGAATGAACTCTTGGACATTTGAAAACCAATGAGCCCAATCCAAGCGCTTCCATCAATGACGTCGGCAGAGCAGCCTGCGGGCATGTAGGGCTCAACCACACCAGGATCGACCCTCCAATGCAGAAAAGTCACCTCACTCCAGCGCTGGCGCAAAATGGCGGACCCTCCCAGCGGTGGGGCATGAAGGTCCATGGCATCGGATGTCATACGGGCCGGACCTGGCATCCGCTGACCACAAGGGAGTGCAACTGTAGTTGCACCCGACAAAAATTTGGGGACGGTTCTTGGCCATAGATCCCTGAGCAATAGTTCACTGTCTGCATCCACCACTCCCACATCAAAAAACCTGCGTTCGCAATCCAACGATTCCCAACGGATATCGAATTCTTCATGCCCTCCCATGATTATGCGGCCCGCCGCAGCTTTCGGGTAGCTGTTCGACGTCGAAGGGTTCAATATTGCGCGGGTTGTACGGATCGAGGGTGGGTAACACCCCTGGAGCCGTGTGGCGGCCCAGCAATCCGAGTACAAAAGGGCTCCCGAGTAATTCGCCCAACCGAGCAAGACCAGCTGGATGTACTTGAAAAAACTTGCAGGCCCCCGGCAGACTTCTCGACCAGCGGCCAGTGCGGGGTTAGCCTGAGCACAGGACCAAAGGGTCATGGCACGAGCGGCATGAACGGCAGGAGCACCATGAGCAAGCACCAGGGCCTTCCCCTTCCACCGGCGGCCGCGGCAGCAGCCGGAATTGCGCAACGTTTTACACCGAGGGGCGCGAAGCTGCCGCGTATGCGCAAGGTGTCCGCGGTGGTCGTTGTCGCCGTTTCGGGCGCCGTATTGCTGGCCACCGTTGGCGCCTTCGCCCGACGTGGCACAACCCTGGATCCCACCGCGCCATCAAATGCCTCAACACTTGTCACCTCCGGAACCAACGCAATCTCCCGCAACCCCATGTATGTGGGCGTCGCTGGATTGTTGGCCGCCCATGCACTCCAGAGGGGCTCCTGGCAGGCGTGGCTGCCTGTGGGTGCCTTTGTCGTGGTGATGGACCGCTTTCAAATTGCCCGCGAAGAGCAGGCGCTGCGCAGCGTTTTCGGCGAGGAATACCTCCATTACTGCGAACGCACTCCGCGCTGGCTCGACGGTCGCTCGCTGGACGTCATTGAGGGGCGTTGACATCAAGGGACACTGAACCACCGTGGACCACGCCACGCAAACCGGCTGCCTCCAGCACGCTGCGGTACTCTAGCAAGCAGGATTATTCCCGGGACCGGCACACCGCCGCAGTCATTCCGGAGGACCATGTTGAAGCGAAGAACCTGGAGGTGGAATGCGGCCCGGATGCATTTCCAAAGTATTGGCCGCAGCCGCGGCAGTGGCGTTGTCCCTTGCAGCATGCACCCCCACGCCCCCGGCACCGCACGAATCAAGTGCCTCCCCCACAGCGGTCGATGGCGGCAATGCCACAGTCCTCGAGGCTGCGCCCTTCACCTCGTTCAACGCCTCAAGCGTCACAGGCAACACACTGACGAACCGTCGCATCGACTCCGCCACGCACTCGGGCTTCAACTCCGTGGGCAGTGATTTGAAGATCGTCAAGAACGTGAAGTTTGGCAAGTATGAAAAGGTCAAGGATCAGCCGCTGACCATTAAATACACCATCAACGGCGGTGTTCAATGGTCCGACGGCGCCCCCGTGACGGCCGATGACCTGCTCCTTCAGTGGGCGGCGGCGTCGGGCTATTTCGATGATGCAACCCTGAATAGGGACTTCGCCGTCACCTCCGGCACGGCATACTTCCACGGAGCCGGCGACAAAACAGGTATCAGCCAGACCGAGATGCCTGTCATTGGTGACAACGGGATGTCCCTGACGCTGACCTACACCACGCCGTTCTCCGATTGGGAAACCGCCCTGGGCAGCACTGTCAGCGTTCCGGCGCACATTGTTGCCGTCAGGTCCGGGCTCGTGGACGCCACCGCACTGACAACCCTCCTGCAAAGCGGGCGCAAGGGCGATCCGGCGCATCCCGTTCCGGCCAACCCCACCCTTCGCAAGGTTGCCGATTTTTGGAACACCGGTTTTGACAGCAAGAGCATGCCCGATCCCTCCCTTGCACTGTCCAACGGCCCCTACCTCGTCAACGGCATCACGGCAGGGAAGGAACTCGTCCTGGCCCGCAACCCCGACTACGTGTGGGGAACAGCGCCCAAATTGGACACCCTGACCGTGCATTATGACAGTGATCCGGACAAGCAGGTTGCCGCCCTGAAGGATCAAACCGCGGACGTGATTTCACCCGCTGTCACCCCCGAGCGTCTCACGGCCCTCACCGAACTCAAGCCCAACGGCGTGCAGGTCCAGCAGGGCCTGGGGCTTGGCTTTGACCAGGTGGTGCTCAACTTCACCGGAGTCCTTGCCGCGCCCGAGCTGCGCACGGCTTTTCTGTACACCGTCCCGCGCCAAGACATTCTCGCGCGGGTGGCCAGACCCCTTGATCCCAACGCCGCGGTGCTGAATTCCTTTGTCTTCCGCCCGGCCCAGGTGCCCTACAAGGAATCCTCAAGCAGCAACGGCACGGCGGACTTTACCGCGGCGTCGCCTGACACGTCAGGTGTCGCCAAGGCCAAGGACCTGCTCGGCGGTGCCCGGCCCACCGTGCGCGTCCTCTATAACAAGGACGATCCTGACCGGGTCCTGGAATACGCACTGATTGCCAAATCTGCCACGGACGCCGGCTTCACTGTCACCGACGGCGGCAAAAGCGCGGGCGAATGGCTCGGCGCCTTGAAATCGGGTTCCTTTGATGTGGCGCTGTACGGCTGGACCGGCAACCCCGCCGGCTCCGTCCAGGTGCCGCAGGTATTCAGGACAGGCGCAGTTTCAAACTTCAACCATTTTTCCAACACCGTCGTCGATCAGTTGACGGAACAACTGGCCGTCAACCCCGACGACGCCAAGCAAAATGCCTTGAAGATGCAGATCGACCAGCTTGTCGTTGAAGCTGGCTACGGTCTGCCGCTGTTCCAGCGTGCAACCCTGAGCGCCAGCGGGAAGCACGTCGAGGGCGTGCAGTATTCCCCGCTGGACATCGGCCCGTGGCAAAGCATCGCCCAGTGGTCCTTCGTCAAATAGCAGCCACAGCCGGCGTTTGGGCACCTGTTCCCATCGCTGCAGGGCCGCACAACCGGAAATCTCTATCAAACACGATGCACCGTTACGGGCGTTCGCGCCTTTTCAAGCAGTGCGCCTGATAGCGGAAACCACAGTGAGTGAGGGAATGCTCGGCTCCGATAAGGAAACTGGCCAAGACCATGCGGCTGTCCGGGCAACAGCTGGACAAGGTGACCGCGTCCGTGCAGGCAGCCGTTGTCCGCTCACACTGGCAGGGGCCCGACAGTGAGCTCTTTAGCCAACAATGAGCATCGCGCCTGCGCCCACCTGCCGTTCGGCCGGAGCCGGCCGTGAGGATGCCGCCAAACTCCTGCTGGCCCAGACCTCCGACCACGAAGCGGCCAGCGCAGATACCTGAGGTGGGGCAGAACCGAGCCCGGCGGAAACAACAACACTCCCGGCGGCATTGAATTCGTCATGGAAAAGTTCTTTGGCGCCGATGGGGGCCAGACTTCCGGGATTCTCGACGGGCTGAAGTTCGTCGCCGAGAAGTTCGGCTGGGATCTGAGTCTGGCAGACTCCGAGTTCGCCTCGTCCGGATTTAACGAGACAGTGAAAATTGGCGGCCGGGTCCTCGGCGCCCTCGGTGTGATCATGGGTGGCCTGGACAATTCGTCAGGCATCGAAAACAAGGACCCCTTCCGGCTGGCTGGGCGGTGGGCTCGGTTTCGGATAATCCCGGCCCACCGCAACAGCTTCCCTGCCCCTACCTACGCATCACCAGCCACGAAATTTTGGCGCTCCTGACCTGCAAATCCGGACCCGAGATCGGCCAGAGCCGCAAGGTGCTTGGCCTGGCCGGAAGACAGCGACCTGGTCCGGGCGGGCATGGGAACCCTGAACGTCAGGGATTCCATCCTGCGGCACGGCGAGGAAGTGGCCCTGCCGGGAGACGCCGAGGTGATCGCGAGTGCTGGGATGTGGACGGGCTTGAGTTTGTTGAACAGGTTGTGGACGGCGTCGTTGCGGATGGCGTTGCCGCTGTCTACCGCAACAACTGATGGAGAGTTCAATGCAGCCCGGGCCGCACGAAGCCGCAAGCTTTGACCAACGTGCCCTCGGCTACGGGAAGCGCCCAAGTCGATGCCCGACGCCAAGGATGCGGAGTTCAACCTTCGCATCAATGTCATTGGCATGTGGATCGTGTCCGGAATTGTGTGGGCCGCGTGCCTTGCGCCGTGGCTGTTTTCCCCTCGCGGGCGGGAACCAGATGCCGGCGTGATGTACATGCGCTCCATCATGTGCCGCCGCACGGCGCCGTACAGCCGTTCGTTGGCTGAAACAGGCCCTTGGCGCCTCCCACGTACGCATGCGGCAGGTGAGTTTCATCACGGAGCGCGCCTGCCGGCGTCGTACTTTAAAGCCGAAAAGACGCCACAGGGCACACCGTTGGGTGGGAGGTTGGCGCGTTGGTGGCAAAAAATACGCACTTCATGGGATAAAGTGACTAGGCCGTATTTGTCGATACGACTAGAATGGTGTTATCTGCCGATTCTTCACGGCCAAACATCAATGTGACTTTCTGCTTTAGCCCTTCCGGGCCTGCAGCCGGGCCCAACTGAAACGAGTCTTAACGCATGAGCGATCTTTCCCTCAATACTGCCTCGCGCAATGACCTGCGCAACGTCGCCATTGTGGCGCACGTTGACCATGGAAAGACGACTCTGGTCGACGCCATGCTCCAGCAGACGCACGCATTCGCCGCTCACGGTGACGTCGCTGAGCGCGTCATGGACTCCGGTGACCTGGAGCGCGAAAAGGGCATCACCATCTTGGCCAAGAACACGACCGTTGCCTACAACGGTCCCTCCGCCAATGGTCTGGCCATGACCATTAACGTCATTGACACCCCGGGCCACGCCGACTTCGGTGGCGAGGTGGAGCGCGGCCTGTCCATGGTTGACGGTGTTGTTCTGCTCGTTGACGCTTCCGAGGGCCCGCTGCCCCAGACTCGCTTCGTACTGCGTAAAGCCCTGGCCGCAAAGCTCCCCGTCATCTTGTTGGTGAACAAGACCGACCGTCCCGATGCTCGCATCGATGAGGTTGTTGCCGAGTCCATGGACCTGCTTCTGGGCCTGGCCTCGGACATGGTTGACGAAGTCCCCGACCTGGACCTCGACGCCGTCCTGAACGTTCCCGTTGTTTACGCATCCGGCAAGTTGGGTCGCGCATCCTTGACGCAGCCCGAAAACGGTGCCGCCCCGGACAACGAGGACCTTGAGCCGTTGTTCAAGACGATCATCGATCACATCCCGGCCCCGACCTACAACCCGGAAGGTGTCCTGCAGGCGCACGTCACCAACCTGGATGCCTCCCCATTCCTGGGCCGTTTGGCTCTGCTGCGTATCTTCAACGGCACCCTGCGCAAGGGCCAGACCGTTGCCTGGGCCCGTCACGACGGCACCATCAAGCCCGTAAAGATCACCGAACTGCTGGCAACCAAGGCACTGACCCGTGTTCCTGCCGAATCAGCGGGCCCCGGTGAAATCGTTGCCGTTGCCGGTATCGAGGACATCACCATTGGTGAGACCCTGACCGATATTGAAAACCCGCAGCCGCTGCCGTTGATCACGGTTGACCCTCCGGCCATCTCCATGACCATCGGTATCAACACCTCCCCTCTGGCCGGCCGCGTCAAGGGCGCCAAGGTCACCGCACGCCAGGTGAAGGATCGTCTGGACAAGGAGCTCATCGGTAACGTCTCCTTGAAGGTTCTCCCGACCGCTCGTCCGGACGCCTGGGAAGTTCAGGGCCGTGGCGAATTGGCTCTGGCCATCCTCGTTGAGCAGATGCGTCGCGAAGGCTTCGAACTGACAGTCGGCAAGCCGCAGGTTGTGACCATCCAGGTCGACGGCAAGACCCACGAGCCGATGGACCACATGACCATCGACGTACCCGAGGAATACTTGGGCGGCGTCACCCAGCTCATGGCTTCCCGCAAGGGCCGCATGGTCAACATGGCCAACCACGGCACCGGCTGGTGCCGCATGGAATTCATCGTTCCGGCCCGTGGCCTGATCGGTTTCCGTACCCGCTTCCTGACGGACACCCGCGGTGCAGGCATCGCCTCCTCGCTGGCCGAGGGCTACGAGCCGTGGCACGGTCCGATCGAATACCGCAACAACGGTTCGATCGTGGCTGACCGCACCGGCGTCGTCACCCCGTTCGCGATGATCAAGCTTCAGGAACGCATGAGCTTCTTCGTGCAGCCCACCTCCGAGGTCTACGAAGGCATGATCGTCGGCGAGAACTCCCGCTCAGATGACATGGACGTGAACATCACGAAGGAAAAGCAGCTCACCAACATGCGTGCGGCTTCCTCGGACACCTTCGAGAACATGACCCCGCCGCGCAACCTGACCCTTGAAGAGTCCCTCGAATTCGCTCGCGAAGACGAGTGCGTTGAGGTTACCCCGGAAGCGATCCGCATCCGCAAGCTCATCCTGGACGCCAGCGAGCGTGCCAAGGCTTACCGCGCCCGCGCGAAGGCCTAGTCCCCACTTGCCGGCCGGATAAATCGCTGACGCGATTTTTCCGGAACCTGGCAAGCGTGGGCCCAGACGCTTCTGGTCGGATAAATCGCTGACGCGATTTTTCCGGAACCTGGCAAGCGTGGGCCCAGACGCACTCGGTTGAGTGAACTTGAGCCCAACAGCGTGACTCGCGAAAGGCCCGTTCCAGCTTCTGCTGGGGCGGGCCTTTCGTCCGTGATAATGTCTCATCTCTATTACGATCTACCCAGAATGTGATAGCGGTTACTCGCAGGTAATATTTGCGGCTAACCTTGATGATGTGTGAGCCAGTACATACGTGAGTTCAATGGAGAATTTCACAACACAGCGATGCTGTGATGTTGACTGGCTTCAACCTCAAATCAAGGAGATGGAATGCGATTCACACGATCGTACAAAGCGTTGGGTGTTGCCGCCGTATTGGCCCTGGCACTCACCGCGTGCGGCGGCAACGCTGACAATAGCAGCAGCAATGCCGCTGGTGACACGACCAAGGTCATCACCGCAAATGGCACCGAGCCGGCCCAGGGCCTGTTGCCCGCGAACACCAACGAAGTTGGTGGCGGCCGGGTCATGGACCTGATCTTCACGGGGCTCGTGAGCTACGACGCCAAGGGCGCCACCCAGAACGAACTGGCGCAGTCCATTGAAACCAAGGACTCCCAGAACTACACGATCAAGATCAAGTCCGGGGAGACTTTCAGTGATGGTTCGCCCATTACGGCCAAGAACTTCGTTGACGCCTGGAACTTTGGTGCAGCCGCCAAAAACACCCAGCTGAACTCATACTTCTTCGAGACCATCAAGGGCTACGATAAGGTCAGCGCCGCGAAGTCCACGGTTGACACCATGGAGGGCCTGAAGGTCGTTGATGACAACACCTTCACCGTCGAGTTGGCCGCCCCGGGATCTGACTTCCCCCTGCGCCTGGGCTACACGGCCTTCTACCCGCTCCCCGAGTCCGCCTACAAGGATCCGGCCGCCTTCGGCCAGAACCCCGTCGGCAACGGCCCGTACAAGCTGGCCCCGAATGGCTGGGCACACAACCAGTCCATCAAGCTCGTTCCGAACGATAAGTACACCGGACCGCGCAAGCCGAAGAACGGCGGCGTGACTTTCACGCTGTACAACAGCACGGATGCCGCCTACACGGACGTGCAGTCGGACAACTTGGACGTTCTGGACCAGGTCCCGCCGAGCGGGCTGCAGAACTACAAGACCGACTTCGCTGGCCGTTTCGTCAACCAGCCCTACGCCGGTAATGCCACAATGACGATCCCGAGCTACCTGCCCGAGTTCTCAGGTGACGCCGGCCAGATGCGCCGCCAGGCCATCTCCATGGCAATCGACCGCCAGCAGATCATCGACAAGATCTACTACGGTAACAAGAAGATCGCCACGGACTTCACCTCGCCCGTCCTTGACGGCTATAACGGCAGCTTGCCGGGCAGTGACGTCCTGAAGTTCAACCCGACCAAGGCCAAGGAACTCTGGGCTGCTGCGGACAAGATCAGCCCCTGGCCCGCTGGCAAGGTCTTCACCATCACGTCCAACGTCGATGGTGCCGGCAACAAGGAATACATCACGGCCATGGCCAACCAGATCTCCACGAACCTGGGGATCACGGCCCAGCTGAATCCGATTGCTACGTTCAAGGAAATGCGCAACCTGGTCAACACCAAGAAGCTGACCGGCGCCTCGCGTGCCGGCTGGCAGGCCGACTACCCGTCGCTGTACAACTTCCTCGGCCCGCTGTACGGCACCGGTGCAGGTTCCAACGACGGCAACTACTCCAACCCGGCCTTCGATGCTCTGTTGACCAAGGGCCTCTCGGCAACCAGTGTTGAGGACGGAAACAAGATCTTCAACCAGGCTCAGGAACTCCTGCTCAAGGACCTGCCCGTCGTACCCCTGTGGTACCAGGCAGTCCAGGGTGTTTGGAGCAACAAGGTCAACACAGTCCAGTTCGGCTGGAACGGCGTGCCGCTGTACTACGACATCACAGCCAAGTAATTTGATTAACTGACATTGCAACCTTAAGGGGGACCCGGCCTGGGGCCGGGTTCCCCTTGTGTGCTATCCACACACTTATGTGTTATTTTCCGTACAACGTGCTGCGGCAAGATCCCGCGGGCACCTTGTATTGACAACTACTTGAACAGGTAAATTCATGAATGAATTCCAACTTGGGACCCGGGGAGTGGTGACACCGTAATGGTCATGTTTACGCTCCGTCGGTTCCTGCAGCTGATTCCCGTCTTTTTCGGGGCCACGCTGCTTGTTTACTTCCTCGTCTTTGCCACACCTGGCGATCCCATTGCCGCCTTGTCCGGCGGCAAGCCGATGGCGCCAGCCGTTGAGGCTGCCCTCCGGGCCCAATACAATCTGGACCAGCCGTTCTGGATCCAATACGGGCTTTACCTCAAGAACCTGCTGACCTTCAACCTCGGCCAGACGTTCTCGGGCCAGGAAGTGTCGGCCGTCATTGCACGCGCCTACCCCGTCACAGCCCGCCTCGCCGTTATGGCGCTGGCGTTCGAAGCCATCTTTGGCGTCTTCTTTGGCGTCATTGCCGGCCTGCGCAAGGGCAAGCTGTTTGACAGCACCGTTCTCGTTGCCTCGCTGATTGTGATTGCTGTTCCGACCTTCGTCCTGGGCTTTGTCCTGCAGCTTGTGGTTGGTGTCCAGCTCGGCTGGGCCAAGCCGACAGTCAGCGGTTCGGCTCCCTGGAACGAACTCATCCTCCCTGCCCTCGTGCTGGGTCTGGTGTCCCTCGCCTACGTCATCCGGCTGACCCGAGCCTCCATCAGCGAGAACATGAACGCCGACTATGTGCGCACGGCAACGGCCAAGGGCCTAAGCCGCCGACGCGTCGTGGTGGTGCACATCCTGCGCAACTCCCTCATCCCCGTTGTCACCTTCCTCGGTGCGGATCTGGGAGCCCTCATGGGCGGCGCCATCGTCACCGAGGGAATTTTCAATGTCCCCGGCATCGGAAACCTGCTCTACAAGGCAATCCTGAACGGTGAAACCCCCACGGTTGTTGCAGTGGTGGGCATCCTTGTCATTGTCTTCGTGATTGCCAACCTCGTTGTGGACCTGTTGTACGCCTGGCTCGACCCAAGGATTCGCTATGTCTGAGAACCTGACACCTGAAAATGACCTGCCGATCCCGGCAGCCCGGCAGGGAAAGCGCTCCAGCCGCGTCATTGAACACTATGTGGCCCCGCTGGAGGAGACCCCGCTGGCGGCCGTCGACAAAGTTGATGAAACAACAGCCCCACTAAGCCTCTGGGCCGACGCCTGGAAGAACCTGCGCAAGCAGCCCCTGTTCATCATTTCCGCGTTGCTCATCCTGCTGGTGCTGGTGGTAGTGGTCTTCCCGCAGTTGTTCGCGAACGTTGACCCCACCAGTTGCACACTTGACAACTCAGCGGAAGGTCCCCGTGGGGGGCACCCTCTCGGCTTTACGCTGCAGGGCTGTGACGTTTACGCCCGCATGATCTACGGCACCCGTGCCTCGCTCATGGTGGGTGTCTTCACCACCCTGGGTGTCCTGATCATCGGCGGCATCATGGGCGCACTCGCCGGTTACTACGGAGGGTGGGTGGATGCCATCCTGGCCCGTCTGGGCGACATCTTCTTTGCCTTGCCGTTGATCCTCGGTGCCATTGTCCTGATGCAGCTGCCCGCCTTCCGCGACAACCGCAGCGTGTGGACAGTCGTCCTGGTGCTTGTGGCGTTCGGCTGGCCGCAAATTGCCCGCATCACCCGCGGCGCCGTGCTTGAAAACCGCAATGCGGACTTTGTCACAGCGGCCAAGGCGTTGGGGCTGTCCCGATTCAGTGCGCTAGTCCGCCACGTTATTCCGAACTCGCTGGCGCCCATCATCGTGGTGGCCAGCATCTCGCTCGGTACGTTCATTGTGGCTGAGGCAACGCTGTCGTTCCTGGGCGTTGGCCTGCCGGACACCATCATGTCCTGGGGCAATGACATTGCCGCCGCCCAGCCGCAGGTGCGCAACAACCCCGGAGTGCTGCTGTGGCCTGCTGTTGCACTCTCCATCACCGTTTTGAGCTTCATCATGCTTGGCGACGCCCTGCGTGATGCGCTCGATCCCAAAGCAAGGAAGCGGTGACGACCATGAGCAACAACAACAGTGCACAGTCCGCAAGTCCCGGAACGAAGCGCTCCGACGATGCCCCGCTGCTGGAAATTCGCGACCTGGCCATCACCTTCGACACCCAGAACGGCCCGGTCAATGCGGTGCGCAACGCGCACCTGACCATCATGCCGGGCGAAACGGTTGCCATTGTGGGCGAGTCCGGTTCGGGCAAGTCCACCACGGCACTTGCCGCGATCGGGCTGCTGCCCTCCAACGGGCGGGTCAGCGGCGGCCAGATCATTTTCGACGGCGAGGACATCACCAACGTTAGCGAAAAGCGCATCATTGAGCTGCGTGGAAACTCGATCGGCATGGTTCCCCAGGACCCCATGTCGAATCTGAACCCTGTCTGGAAGATCGGTTTCCAGGTCGAGGAGACCCTCAAGGCCAACGGCCTCGCGGGAACAAACTCCAAGGCCCGGGTGGCGGAGGTGCTAGCCGAAGCCGGCCTGCCGGATGCGGCTGCCCGTGCGAAGCAGTATCCGCACGAGTTCTCCGGCGGCATGCGTCAGCGCGCACTGATCGCCATTGGCCTGGCCTGCCGTCCGCGCCTGCTCATCGCCGATGAGCCGACGTCCGCCCTGGACGTGACGGTGCAGCGTCAGATCCTTGACCACCTGGACCGGATGACCACCGAGCTTGGCACTGCCGTGCTGCTGATTACGCACGATCTCGGCCTGGCCGCGGAACGCGCCGAGAAAGTGGTTGTCATGTACAAGGGGCAGGTGGTTGAGTCGGGTCCCGCACTGGAAATCCTGCGCAATCCGAGGCATCCGTACACCCAGCGCCTGGTGAACTCGGCGCCGTCTCTGGCCTCCCGTCGCCTGCAGTCGCAGAAGGCGAAGGACGCAGAAGACGCCGCAACAGCGCAAGGTGCCATTGCGCCGTCGTCCATCCGTGAGGTGCCACCCGCACCGGTCCCCGCGGCTGGGGCGGCACGCAAGCCTGCCGGCCAGGGCGAGACGATCCTGGAGATCAAGAACCTGACCAAGGTGTTCAAGCTTCGCGGCGCCCTGGGCAAGTCCACTGACTTCAAGGCTGTCGACGACGTCTCCATCAATGTCCGTCGCGGCACCACCATGGCAATTGTGGGGGAGTCCGGCTCGGGCAAGTCCACCGTGGCGCAGATGGCCTTGAGCCTGCTCGCGCCCACGGAGGGCAGCATTTCCTTCGACGGCACCGATGTCACAACGTTGAAGGGCAAGGGGCTCTTCGACTTCCGCCGCCGGGTGCAGCCGATCTTCCAGGACCCCTATGGCTCACTCGACCCGATGTTCAACATCTATCGGACCATTGAGGAGCCGCTGAAGATCCACAAGATCGGCGACAGAAAGTCACGCGAGAAGAAGGTTCGCGAACTGTTGGACCAGGTTTCCATGCCTGCGGCCACCATGCACCGCTTCCCGAATGAACTCTCCGGCGGACAGCGCCAGCGTATCGCCGTCGCGCGTGCACTGGCCTTGAATCCTGACGTGATCATCTGTGACGAGGCGGTGTCCGCGCTGGACGTGCTGGTCCAGGCGCAGGTGCTCAACCTGCTCAATGAGCTGCAGGAAGAGCTTGGCCTGACTTACCTGTTCATCACGCACGACCTTGCCGTGGTCCGCCAGATCGCCGATCACGTCACCGTCATGCAAAAGGGCCGTGTCGTTGAGGCCTCCTCCACGGATGAGGTCTTCAACAACCCGAAGCAGGTCTACACGCAGGAGCTGCTTAACGCCATTCCGGGGGCAACTCTCCTGGTTTAGGAAGTGCCCCCGCAGCGAACAGCAAAGGCCTGCACAGCCGGAATTTGATTCCCGGATGTGCATGCCTTTGCTGTTGCACCGTTGGGGCAGGGCGGGCGGCTGCGGGTAGATTGGAGACCATGGAACCACCACCTCTGCTGCCCGGATCCGGACCCGGCACCACCATGCTGTTCGTGCACGCCCACCCCGACGACGAAACAATCGTCACCGGCGCGACCATGGCCGCTGCTGTTGCTGCGGGCGCCAGGGTGGTCCTGGTGACCTGCACCCGCGGCGAGCTGGGCGAGGTCATCCCGCCCGAGCTGGCCCACCTTGAGGTGGACCAGGACAGCCTCACCACGGACGGTCTCTCCACAGCAACGCACGACGCCGGACACCGCCTCGGCGACGAGGGGTCACCCGGCGCCGGACTGGCCGCGGAACGCGAACGCGAGCTGGCTGCCGCACTGGCTGCGCTTGGCGTCAGCGACCACATCTGGCTGGGCCAGGGGCTGACCGCCCCCGCCGGTGGCCCCGTGGTGTTCCGCGACTCGGGAATGCAGTGGGGCCCCGACGGGCGCGCCACAGCCGCATCCACCATCCTGCCCGGGTCATTCTCCCGGGCGCCGCTGGAGCAAACCGCCCCATTGCTGGCGTCGGCCATCCGTACCCTGCGCCCGTCAGGCGTCGTCACCTACGCGGCCGACGGCGGCTACGGCCACCCCGACCACGTGCGTACCCATCAGGTGACAATGGAGGCGCTGCGGCTGGCCGCCAGGCCAGGCGGCGTCGGCGGGCCGGATTCCCCCGAGACGCCGGGCTGGGCGGTGCCTGCCATCTATGCGATCGTCAGTGACAGGCCCGAACGCCCCCACGAGGCAGGCGTGCCGCGCCTGAACGTTGCCGGCAGCCTTGCCGCCAAGACGGCAGCCATGCGCGCACACCGCACCCAAATTTCAGTTGACGGGCAGCGCTACGCGCTCTCCGACGGCGTCTGGAAGGACATATCTGCCGTGGAGGAATTCACGGTCGTCGATCCGGCAACAATTTACGGTGCGCCATGACCGGCACCTCCACGCCGCCGCGGCGCTGGGCCGCGTTTGCCGCCGCGGTGGGTGCAGGTGTCGGCGCCGGGCTGTTGGGCACGTCCCTGCACGGCCACGCCTGGTATCCCAACGGCGTCGGCAGTGCCATTCCCTATGGTGCGGGGCTTGCGCTGCTTTTGCTGGCTGCCGTGAGCATGTTTGTGGGGCTGTGGAGCAGAAGTTCCTGGATCGCGGTCTGGTGTGGCGCTGCCGCCTACCTCACGGCCGGGCTGCTATCACTGCAGATCGGATCCGCCGGTATGATTTTCGACAACATCCCGGGCCGCGTCTGGCTCTATGGCATCGCGTTCACCACACCGCTGATGGCATGGCTCACCTGGGTCGTCCTGCGCCCGCGCCGCGCCCGCCGCAAATAACGCGCTGGCCATGCGCCGAAAGCGGGGCCAACCGTCCAGAACGACGTATCTTGTGGGGGAGTTTCGCGGGTTGGCCCAGTCAACGTGACAGTGGCGCCAGCGCCTCCCGCTGCCTTGACTGCTACGGCTGCAGGCGAGGTTCGCGCCGAGCGGGAGGCGGTGGGACGGGCTTGGCGAGCTGGACGTCGTCGAACTTTATGCTGACGGAACCTGTGCGTGTGGCGATGGTGCAGCCAAGGCCGTCGCGGCCCGTCAGCTCGCCAACGGCGTCGGTCAACCCGCCCTCAATCCTGTACCGGACAACCATGCGGGTGCCCAAGGGAAGTTGCGCGAGTCGGTCAAGTGCACTGTTCACCTCTTCATACTAAGTCTCGTTGAAGTGCAGCTGCGGCGGCGGTGGGGGATAATGAAGGAACCGGCGCGTCTTTTGTGCCTGTCATTGAACTGTTGAGGAAGGTTGGGGCCGTGACGTACGTAATTGCGCAGCCATGCGTGGATGTCAAGGACAAGGCATGTGTAGAGGAATGCCCTGTTGACTGTATCTACGAAGGTGAGCGCTCGCTCTACATCCACCCCGACGAATGTGTTGACTGTGGTGCCTGCGAACCAGTGTGCCCCGTGGAGGCCATTTACTACGAGGACGACACCCCTGACGAGTGGGCCGAATACTACAAGGCAAACGTCGAATTCTTTGACGTGCTCGGTTCCCCGGGTGGCGCCGCCAAGATCGGCAACACGCACACCGACCACCCGTTCGTTGCGGCCCTGCCGCCGCAGAACCAGGACTGATCGGCCCCATGACAACGGCTTCACACAACGCCTCGGCCAAGCCCGTGGGCCTGCAGCTTCCCGACTATCCGTGGGATGCGATGGCGCCCTACCAGGCAACAGCCGCAAAGCACCCCGACGGCGTGGTGAACCTGTCGATCGGCACCCCCGTTGACCCCACACCGGCGCTGATCCAGGAAGCCTTGAAGGCTGCCGCCGACGCCCCCGGCTACCCCACGACCCACGGCTCCCTGGCGTTGCGCCAGGCAGTTGTTGACTGGTTTGCCCGGCGCCGCAACGTGCCAGGACTTGACCCGGCCGATGTCATGCCGACGGTTGGCTCCAAGGAACTGGTGGCGTGGCTGCCGCTGCTGTTGGGGCTCGGCGCCGGAGATGTTGTTGTGCGGCCCAAGGTGGCCTACCCCACCTATGACATGGGCGCCGTCTTTGCGGGGGCAACCTCGGTTGCGGCGGATTCCCTGGACGAACTCGATGCCGCAAGCCTCGCTAAAGTGCGCCTAGTCTGGGTTAACTCCCCTGGCAACCCCACGGGCATTGTGCGCGGCGTGGACGAGCTTTCCGCTTTGGTGGCAGCGGCGCGGGAGATTGGCGCCGTCGTGGCTTCCGACGAATGCTACGGCGAGCTTGGCTGGGGCGCATGGGATCCCGAAAACGGTGGCGAGGCTGTGCCAAGTGTGCTTGACCCGCGCGTCAGCGGTGGCTCACATGACGGGCTGCTGGCCATCTATTCACTGAGCAAGCAGTCAAACGTGGCGGGTTACCGTGCAGCGTTCGTCGCCGGTGACGGTGCCATCATGGCGAACCTGATCAACAGCCGCAAGCACGCAGGCATGATCGTGCCGCACCCCGTGCAGGAAGCCATGCGGGTGGCCCTGGGTGATGACGCACATGTCAGCGCCCAGAAGGCCCTGTACAGGGCACGCCGCACAGTCCTGGTGGACGCCCTTGAGGCGTTTGGGCTCACCATCCACCACTCGGAAGCAGGGCTCTACCTGTGGTGCACGGCCGGCGAAGACACCTGGATCACGATCGGACGGCTTGCCGATCTGGGCATTGTGGCCGGTCCCGGCACTTTGTACGGTGCAGCAGGCAACGGATTCGTCCGCGTCGCCCTGACCGGAACCGATGAGCGTATTGCCTCCGCAGTGCAGCGGCTCGGCGCAAATTCATAGCATTTTTGTACAAATTGCTCACAAAAACGCCCCCGGATTAGTGTTGAGGGCCCTTGACGCGGTAGTTTCATAGGTAGCCGTCTAGGCTGTCGGACGCTTAATTTGCTGAGTTTTTGTGGGGATTTCCCACCGGACGCGGGTGTCACGCGGACGGAAAACTAGCATTGAACCAACCAGAGCCTTTTGAAGGCCACCTCATGAAGGGGACTCCATGACTGATTCCACGAGCGCATCACTGCGCTACGACGGCGGAGAACTTGAACTTCCGCTCCTTGAAGCGGTAGAAGGCAACGCCGGGTATGACGTTTCCCAGCTCCTGAAGACCACCGGGAATGTCACGTACGACCCCGGCTTTGTCAACACTGCAGCCACCTCCTCGGCCATCACCTACATCGACGGCGACAAGGGTATTCTGCGCTACCGCGGATACCCTATCGAAGAGCTGGCTGAGCACTCAAGCTTCCTCGAAGTCTCGTTCCTGCTCATTTACGGGAACCTGCCCACACCGGCAGAACTTGACGCCTTCGACCAGCGCATCCGCCGCCACACCATGCTGCACGAAGACCTCAAAGGCTTCTTCGGCGGGTTCCCGCGCGACGCGCACCCCATGCCTGTGCTGTCCTCGGCCGTTTCGGCGCTGTCCACGTTCTACCAGGACTCGTTGGATCCGTTCGATGACGAGCAGGTCGAAATGGCAACCATCCGCCTCATGGCCAAGATGCCCGTCATCGCCGCCTACGCGTACAAGAAGTCCATCGGCCAGCCCATGCTGTACCCCGACAACTCCATGAACCTGGTCGAGAACTACCTGCGCCTGAGCTTCGGCCTGCCCGCTGAGCCGTACGAGCTGGACCCAGTAGTGGTCAAGGCCCTGGACCTGCTGCTGATCCTGCACGCAGACCACGAGCAGAACTGCTCCACCTCCACCGTGCGCCTGGTCGGTTCGGCCAACGCCAACATGTTCGCCTCCGTTTCTGCCGGCATCAACGCACTCTTCGGCCCGCTGCACGGCGGTGCCAACGAGGCTGTGCTGAACATGCTCCGCGACATCCAGGCCAGCGGTGAGCCCGTCGAGAAGTTCGTCGAGCGAGTAAAGAACAAGGAAGACGGTGTGAAGCTCATGGGCTTTGGACACCGCGTCTACAAGAACTACGATCCCCGCGCCACGATCGTCAAGGCCACGGCACACGAAATCCTGGAAAAGCTCGGCGGCAACGACGAACTCCTGGATATCGCCATGCGCCTGGAAGAGGTCGCGCTGACGGATGAATACTTCATCTCCCGCAAGCTCTACCCCAACGTGGACTTCTACACAGGCCTGATCTACAAGGCCATGGGCTTCCCCGAGAAGATGTTCACTGTCCTGTTCGCCATTGGCCGCCTACCGGGCTGGATTGCCCAGTGGCGCGAAATGATGAAGGACCCGCAGACAAAGATCGGCCGCCCGCGCCAGCTGTACACAGGCGAACCAGAGCGCATGTACCCCTCGCGCTGATCCCGACGATTTCGGCGGCGGGAGGCTTCCCTTGGGAAGCCTCCCGCCGTTTGTCTTATGTACAACCCTTGTTGAAAGTAAAGAGGACAAAAATGTTGAAGTTGTTGCTGCATACGTTTTCCATGGCATTCCCGATTGTTGTTGTCGTCTTGGGTGTCCTGTTGCTGGTTGGCAAGACTGTCTTCCTTCCGTGGTTCATCGGTTCGCTCGTCATCATGCTTGCGCTGTTGGTCCTGCTTTTCCTGGATAAGAAAAAGGATGCCGCCGCCAAGTAGTAGCGGTGCGCACAAGGCATGCCCAACGGGCTCAACGGGTGACCCCAATGGGCATTGATGAAACATCTGTGCTAAAAAAGATGTGTGCCTAAAATTGTTGACGCCGACGACCGCCGCGAGCTGGTCGCAGATGCCGTATTCCAAGTAATTTCAGACCGTGGAATGACACAAGCCTCGCTACGTAACGTGGCCAAGGCGGCCGGTCTGGCCCTCGGCTCGGTGCGCCACTACTTCGACAACCAGGCCGAGCTCATGGAATTTGCCTTCAGGGTCAATTCCGAGCGGATCCACCTGCGTGCCCTGGAGAAGCTGGAAGCCCTTGAGGGGGAGCAGCTTCCCGCTGATCGCGGCGAACTCCTGGAAAAATGCGCCCTGGTCCTCGAGGAGCTCCTGCCCCTTGACGAGTCGCGCCGCGCGGACGCCGTGGTGCACATGGAATTCATGCTCGACGCCCGCACCAACGCCGACCTCGGTGAAGCGGCCCAGGATGATTACAGGGCTACCGGTGCGGTTGTTGGCCGCGTCCTGCTTCAGCTGATGGAAAGCCCCCTCGCGGCAGGGTCCCTGGTGCCCATAGACGAGGCCGAACGGCTGATCGGCCTGTTGGATGGGCTGAGCCTGCGCATGGTGCTACAGCCGGCCTGGGCGGCCCCTGCGCAGGGCCGGGGAACCCTGCGCCGCCACCTCAACTCGCTCCTCACGGCTTGAGCCCCGCCCCACCTGTCAAAAGAAGGGCAGGCAAGTGACGCCGTCGTCCGCCTTTCAGGGAGTCCCCACACCCCGGCGATTTCCCGTGATGCCTACGCCACTGTGAGCCAGGCCCGGTCCATGTGTTCCACGGCCTGGGGCATGTGGCCCTCATCGGTGGCGGCGAAACGAGCCTGAGAAACGTGCCCGATGACATGCCTCGACGTGCCATAGGCCGATCCGGATCCGTTATCTTGGAGCGCCTCAAGAGACAGCGATGCGAGATGGATGGTGTTGTCCTCAGGGGAACGTTGACTGGGACGGGCGTATCCAATCAGACGGCACCAGAGCACTTACTCGTATCCAAAGTGTGAATCGCGTCGCCACTTCACCGCGGTCCTCTACAAGAGTGCGCTTACTCCGAAAGCGCTAGAGGCGAGACGCCCGAAGATCTTAGCGGGGGTGCCAATGTTTGCAGTGATAGTGGCGTGCATGATGATGCCATCAGTGTTGTTTCCGTGAAGAGGAAACAATTAGTCATGAAATTGACCCAACGCATTGGTGACCCGGTGAAAGTTACTTCCCGCTTCATAAGCGAGAGATTTTGCGAGACCGCCAGCTCAAAGCCGCCGATCGCAACGATGAAGGCGATCGTATACGGGAGCTCGGGGTCAACACGTCCCAGAACATCGGGTCGGCGGCGGGCTCTGCCGTCGCGGGAATCCTCATTGAAACAGCAGATGATCGGCCTACCACGACAAGGTTCAGTGGGCGGCCAGCTATGAAACGGTACCGAAAGAGGGGAAGGCGACGGACCCTATGCATGATCCTCAGCCGCAAGGGCCCTTACTGCGCCGAGACCCGACGCCGGCCCCTTTGCGGGAGGATATTTCTCGAAGGTGGGTTCGTTTCTAGCTGGCGGGTTGCGCGAAGAGTGTGATTGCGAGGAGGAGGAGGGCGAGTAAGGCGACGCCGCATTTCCGGTAGTATCCCGAGGTGGTCCGGAACGCGATGGTGGCCTCAACGGCGTAGTACGCGGCAAAAGCGCGGGAGGCGATCGTGACCAGGGTGAGGGTGGGAACCATGGCAGCGATCGCGATCGCCGCTGCTCCGCTGATCAGGTAGGGCCGCGGGCCACTCAACCATCTGCTCAGGGCGGTGAGGTTGCCTTTTGTCGCTTCGGTGTCGGCGATCGCTGCACTGAATTGGCTTAGAACCGCTGAGAGGACCAGGGGCAGTGCCAGCCACGGTGCGATGCGGCCGGTGATGTTCAGCAGTGTGGTGTCCGGGCCCGCAGCCGTTCCGAGTCCCATGACGGGGGTGGCGACGGCGACGAACCCGATGTAAATCGATGCGGACACCAGTTGCGCCGCCCGTGAGGCCCGCACCCGGGTGACGGCATCATATCGGTGGCCGAGGTAGCGCACGGTTTCGAATCCCTGGACGGTGATCACCAGGCCTCCCAGAATCAAGAGGGCTTCCAGCGGCCCGGCCGGTGGTGGAGGTGGAAGCCTGAGACCCGAGGAGCTGAGTAGGACGCCGTCGTGAAGGAGTAGGACACCTCCTAGGACGGTGGTGAGCAGGAGCACCGCAGCCAATGAGATCCTATCGATCCGGTCAAGTCCCTTGAATCCCCGGAAAATGCCGATTGCCATGATCAACGCGACTGAAACGCAGGCGATGACCGGTTCCAGGATCGCCGAACCAGCAGGAATGAAGAAGCCCACCATGTATTGGGCCATGATTCGCAGGTACAGGGCGACGGAGATAACGTACGCGATGACGATCACCGCATCCCCCAGCCGACCCAGTCGCCCGGTCATCGCGTCCAGAGTGCCGTCCGTCTTTTGCTGCCCTATTACGGTGACGTTGTGGCGAATAACGGTGCCCACAAGCCAAGCGAACGCGCAGATCCCGATCCCACCGAAGACTGCAAAGACGCCAAGTGCCCGCTCGAGAATGGGCACGATGATCAGAAGCCCCGATCCGAGGATCGACGCCAACGGGGTCACGGTGGCGGCGGTAACGCCGCGGACCGTGGCCCACCTGCTCAGTGGCGTCCCAAGCTCAGGCATTGTCCGTCAGTCGGTAGTGAGATCTCATCGATGCCCCGGCACCGGCCCCGACCGCTGGTGGTCGGTCCGGTAGCCGTGGGCCTGGTCAGTGGGCCGGGCGAGGGGCTGAGCCTTGATGCGCATGACCATGACCTCGTCGCCTTTTCGATGATCGTCCACCTCCACCAAACCTGGCTACCGGATTCACTGGTCATATCGCCTTCTCTCACTGGCAGATGGATTCAGCTGGTGATCTACTCACGTGAAGTGCTCCGATGGTATGCAAGCCCATACTTGCTGGAAGTCTACGCCTAGATGCCCTCCCGAAATTGACTGTCTGTCGACCCGCGCGGTGGGGGCATGGGAGCGGACCGAGCGCAGCCCTCGGTGTGTTTGGGCTGCTTAGGATTTTTCGAGCTCTGCGTCACGCACATCCTTTACACGGATTTTGACAAAGATGCAGCCATGCCGGTAGCGCCGGGCCCGGTCCTCTCGTTAAGTCCATTGGATGCCGGCGGAGTTCGCGCTGCGCCCACTTTACAATTCCCCCGCCCACAAGGCGGCTAAACGAGTAATCTGGAAGGTGGGATTGCTGCACCATCACTGCAGCTGGCTGGAGGCGAGATCAATGCATCACACCGGTGGCCCCGGGTGGCGAATCACGATGGATACGTGTGCACCCATGCTTGTGGCCTTGTATCTTCGGGACGTGGCCGGGCTGGTGGGTGCAGGCACCCCGGCACTGTCCCACGTGGCCCCTTCGGTAACAGCTGCGGACCATTCAATGCTGACTGCTGACGTGGGGGGCAATGACGCCCTGCGCGACCAATGGGAGGTCTGGTGGAGCAGGTTGCTGCAAAATGTGCCGGGCAACCAGCAAAAACTGACCCCTCCAGATTTCCCGGAAATGGCCGGAATGCCGGCCCTGCAGTTGGTGGCTCATGCACATTTCGGTGCCGCGATGAACTGGTCGCGGGAACAGTCGCAGCTGTATTCGTTGATGGCTGCACAACGGGAAACCATGGGCGGGCACAAGATCCTTGCCGACCTGGTGCAAAATCGTGAGATGGAACTTGGCCGCAGCGCGCGTGATTTCACTCTGACAATTGTCGAAGTTCCCCTGGCTGAGCAGCGCGCTTGGTTCCTTGAACCCGACCGCCTGATCATGAGTTCGCACCTGATCGATGACCAGGAGGTTTTCCGCAGTTATGTCCAGCCCGTGGTGGAGTTGCTGGTTTAGCCGACGGGGGCAGGTGCCAGCAGCAGTGTCACCTGGCCGGGGACTGTTCCCTGGACAGCCTGCCAGCCGACATTGTGCACGCCGGAGTTCGCATTCCTGTCCCATTGCCATCCGTCATAGCTGAGCTGCACGATGCCGAATTGCTGCGCATTGGCCAGCGCCCAATGCGCCATCATCCAGCCCTTGGCGTCGGAAACCACAAGGTGCAAGGTGGTGCCGGCGTCGGCCGTCGACGTCGTTGCGTCCAGAGGGCCGGCTGCCAGTTGGGCTGCGGCGAGCACCGTGTCGGCGGTGCTTGCGCCGGAGGCCGGCGGCAGGGTGCAGTTCAAGCCGTGCGGTGTCTGCCCCGTCAGGGCCGATGCGAAAGACCTGGACACCGGCTCATGCTGGGCATAGGCGTGCGGGAAAGCCGAACGCTGGACAATTTGTGCGGCGTCGTTGATGGACAGGTCAACATAGTTGGGCACCTTCGCCAGGGCGTCGAAGAACGCATTGGTTGAGTACACGGGGTCCATGATTTCCGCCACGGTTCCCCAGCCCTGCGAGGGGCGCTGCTGGAACAGCCCCACAGAGTCCAGATCCCCGTAACTGATGTTGCGCAGCTTGGATTCCTGCAGGGCCGTTGCCAGGGCTATTGAAGCTGCCCGCGCCGGCATGCCCCGCTGGACGGCGATGGCCGAAATGAGTGCTGTGTTCTCGCTTTGGTCCAGTGCCAGGCTGTAGCTGTTGTCACCGACCGTGGCAGTGCAGCCAAAAGACAGCCCGGGGGCGAAAGCGCTCTTGAACGTGTTGCTCAGCCACACACCGCCACCGATCAACAAGGTGGCGGTGACGGCCAGGACAAGCAGCCAGCCAATCGCGGCGCGGCTCCTCACCCCTCACCGCCGTCTGGCGGCAATGCCGCCGCCGTGGGGGAGTCAGTTCGCATGCAGGCTTTCATTGAGCGCCACGGTTGTGCCAAGGCGCGGCAGCACTTCGACCCCGCCCGAGGTGGAATTGCGGCGGAAGAGCAGGTTGGGCACGCCGGAGAGTTTGCTGGCCTTGACGATCTCGGTGGTGTCCTCCCCGTCGTCGTTCTTGGGGCCAAGGACCCGCACCCGGGTGCCTGCCGTGACATAGAGGCCGGCCTCGACCACCGAGTCGTCGCCAATGCTGATGCCAACACCGGAGTTGGCGCCCAGCAGCACGCGTTCGCCCAAGGCCACACGCTGCGTGCCGCCGCCTGAGAGCGTGCCCATGATGGAGGCCCCGCCACCGACGTCGGTGCCGTTGCCAACCACTACGCCCGCGGAGATGCGGCCCTCGACCATTGAGGTGCCCAGGGTGCCCGCGTTGAAGTTAACGAAGCCTTCGTGCATCACGGTGGTGCCTTCGGCCAGGTGCGCGCCGAGCCTGACACGGTCGGCATCGCCAACACGCACACCGCTGGGGACCACGTAGTCAACCATGCGCGGGAACTTGTCGACGGAAAAGACGGTGACCTGGCCGCGGCGGCGCAGCCTGGCCCGGGTGAGTTCGAAGCCTTCAACGGCGGCCGGGCCGAAGTTAGTCCAGACCACGTTGTTCAGCGTTCCGAAGATGCCATCAAGGTTGATGCTGTTCGGGGCAGCCAGGCGGTGTGAAAGCAGGTGCAGGCGAAGGTAGGAGTCGACGGCGTCGGCCGGGGCGGCGTCGAGGTCGATTTGGACAAATACCACGCTTTGGTGCACCCCGCGGTCCGTGTCGGTGCCGGCTTCGGCCAGGGCCGTGAGCTCCGGGTCGGCGTCGGGAGCCTCGCCCAGCGCATCGGTGGCGGTGCCCAGCGTGGGGGAGGGGAACCACACGTCCAGGACGGAGCCGTCACTGGTGATGGTGGCAAGGCCGAAGCCGTGGGCGGAACGTTCCGTTAATGCAGCTGTGTGGGTCATGTGCCAAGTTTATCGGCACGGCGCGACTGCTTTGTGCTGGATCAGTTTGTGCTGGAGAAGTTTGTCCTAGACCACGGTGAAGGTGATTGAATGCCAGCCAGTGGAACCGTCGGGCTCCGGCGGTGCTTGATCCCCGATCTGGAGTGCTCCGGTTCCGTCGTAGGCACGCACCACCACGGTATGGGTGCCGGCTGTTGCGCCTTCCCACATGTAGGACCACTGGCGCCAAGTGTCCAAGGACGCCTCAGCCGCAAGCGTGGCGATCTGCCACCCGCCGCCATCGAGCCGGACCTCCACCTTGGAAACTCCCCTAGTCTGGGCCCAGGCGCTGCCGCCTATGGCCACGGTACCCGCGGGGATCCTGGCCAGTGCGCGGGGCACCTCGACCCTTGAGGCAGTCTTGATGGGCCCGTGGGAGGACCATCCCCTCGACGTCCAATACCCGGCACTCTGGGCAAAGGTTGTCACTTCCAGGTCGATGACCCATTTAGTGGCCGAGACAAATCCGTACAGTCCCGGAACGACCATGCGCACGGGAAAACCATGTTCAATCGGCAGCGGCTGGCCATTCATGCCGACGGCGAGGATGGCGTCCCGTCCGTCCTGCAATACGGGCAGGGGCGTGGAGGCGCTGAATCCATCAATGCTGGTGGACAGGACCATGTCGGCGCCGGCTGTTGGCTTGGCCCGGGCTATGACGTTGCGCAGCGGGTAGCCAAGCCATTTGGCGTTGCCGGCAAGGGTTCCGCCCACGACGTTTGAAACGCACGTCAGCGTCACATAGGACTCGATGAGGTCTTCCGCCAGAAGCTCATCAAAGGTCATGGTGAACTCCTCCTCCACCATGCCGTGCACCCGCAACTTCCAGCTCGACGGGTCAATCTCGGGTACGATCAGGGCCGTGTCGATGCGGTAGAAGTCACTGTTTGGAGTGACGAAGGGGGTCACACCCGCAACGGGCGACTGCACTCCGGCGGGCAGCGCGGGTGCCTTGGCCTTCGCCGCCGGGAGTTTCAAGGCCTCGCGTACGGCACTGACGGCGTTACGGGAGCCCGCGAGCATCGTGCCGCCCACTCCAACGATGACTGCAATGCCCGCGACCGCTGCCGCGCGCAGCAGGAAGGTGCGGCGGCTGGGTTCGGGCGCAGGGACCGGAGCATACTTGGGTTCGGCCGGTTGATCCAGTACAGCCGGCGCTTGGGATGCATTCGGCAGGCGTGCGGCTGCCAGACCCTTGTCCCTGGCTTGGTCCACCGCAGTTGGTGCGGCCGGGGTAAGAAATCTCAGGGCCCACAGTCCGGCAGCAGTGCCGATGGCCAGGGGGATCAGATCAGTGAAACCGGCACCGGCGCGGGTGATGATAGACAGCGCCATGACAACGGCGAAGGCCACAACCATGGCAGCCCCCGCCTTCAGGTTCTTGCGTGCGACCACCCCTGATGCGGCGGCAAGGATAGCAACGGCAACACCCATGGATATCACCAGGGCCAACTTGTCCTTGGTGCCAAAGGTGGCGATGGCGAAATTCTTCATCCATGCCGGGGTGAAGTCGATAAAAGTGGAACCGACCGATGTGAATGGTGACGCTGCTGGCCCGAAAAATATCGAGAACACTTCCGCCACGGCAAACAAAAGCCCGGCTGCAATGAGACCCGTGAGGGCTGCTGCACCCGTACTGCGCCACGCGATGTGATGTGTTGCCTTGTTTTGCTTGACCATGTCAGGCTCCTTGCAACGCTTACTTGGCGTCCGTTGTTGGAAGTTCTTTCCTATAATTCGGAACCACATGCCCGCCGGATTGGATCGGCGGACACATTCTGCCGTGCAAAGAGCAAAACCGTTAGAGCGCCTGTACCACTAGGGGAGTTGTTGTGGGGGCAGGTGAGCCCCCGGCGGGTTCGACTGTGATGCCAACATGTGTGGCCCCGTCCAGGGGGCCGTTGAGAACTTGCAGGCCTGGGCCCACGGGCTTCTCAACGCTCATGAGACCGGCCGGAACGGCGCCCGCCGCGGAGATGAACCACAGCTCGTAGGTTTTGCCGGCGGGTAGGACGGGCATGTCGTTGACCATGACTGCAGCCTTGTTGGCCTTGCCCGAGGAAGCAACCGTTACGGTAGTGCCCTGGGACAACTCAGTGGTGGCTATCTTGGCATCGGGAGAGCCGACGATCGCCAGCACGGTATTTTGCTGATCCTGTGCTGACCGCTGCTGCGCCTCGAGGGCCGAGAGTTTTTCTTCCATGGAGTTTTGGGTAGCGTTCTGTCCTGCCGCCCAACCGCCAGCGCCCGCTACGACCACCAGGGCCGCTGCAGCACTGATGAGCGGAACCCAGCGGCTACGCCCGTTAGTTTCCGTGCCGGAGCCGCCGGAACGGCGGTTGGACCTGCCGTGTCTGGAGGGTGCCGTGGAAATGTCGCGCACCACAGAGGTGGAGGGCAGCTGGCGGGTGTTGCGGATGGCGGCCATGATGTTGGCTTTCAACTCCGGCGGGGGCGTCTCCTCGGGTGTGCCGAGGGCCAGCAGGGCCGAAGTTTCGCTCAGGCTGCGGACTTCCTCGAGTGTCTGGGGATCCGAGAGGGCGTAGCGTTCAAACTCGCCGCGTTCGGCCTCGTCCAGGGCGTTCAGGGCATAGGACCCGGTCAGCAGGTGCAATTGCTTTTCCATCACGCCACTCCCATCCTGTCCCTGAGCCTGATCATTCCGTCACGGATTCTTGTCTTTACAGTACCCACCGGGACCTTCAGGAGGTCGGCGACCTCCTGGTGGGTGTAGCCACCGTAGTAGGCCAGCCGGATGGCTTCTTGTTGTGCCTGCGTCAGTGATTCCAAGGCCTGGTTGACGCGTTCGGCCTCCATTTGGGTTTCAACGGTGTCTGCGACGTCGTCGTAACTCTCCTGGAATTCCTTGATGCCCTGGCGAAGGTCCCTGTTGGTGCTGGCCTGGCTGGCCCGGACCTTGTCAACGGCCTTTCGATGGGCAATGACAAGGATCCACGACATTGCCTTGCCCCTGTCGACGTCAAAGCGTGAGGCCTGCTCCCAGATGTCCAGGAAGACTTCTTGGGTCACTTCCTGGCTCTGTGCCGGGTCACGCACCACGCGTCGCACGAGTCCGAAGACCCGGGGTGAAACGGCGTCGTACAGTTCCTCGAAGGCCGCCTCGTCGCCCAGGGCGACGAGGCGGATCAAGTCCTCATGGGTTGGCGGTGCCAGGGGCTCCACCGGACGCAGCCAAGATAAACGCATGGTGTCTACCTTGTCACGCTCCATGCCCATGTGCCTGTTCCCTTCGATGTGTGTTGCAAATTAGTGGCGCGGTGCGCCTACTTCTTTGCCGGGGGCATCAGGACTGTGTCGATCAGGTAGACAGTGGCGTTGGCGGTCTTCACGCCACCACAGATCACGTTGGCACCGTTGACCTTGATGTTGTCGCCGCTTCCGGTGACTTCCAGGGTGCCGCCCTCAGCCGTGGCGTGGACACCGTCGATCTTGTCCGGGGACAGCTGGCCGGGGACCACATGGTAGGTCAGGATTGAGGTCAGCGTTGCGGAGTCGGTCTTCAACCCGTCGATGGTAGCTGCCGGGATCTTGGCGAAGGCATCGTCAACCGGTGCGAAGACCGTGAACTGGCCGGAGTTCAGCGTGTCAACCAGGTTCACGTCCTTGTTCAGTTTGCCGGAAACTGCAGCCGTCAGGGTCTTCAACAGGGGGTTGTTGGATGCTGCTGTGGCAACCGGGTCAGCGGCCATGCCGGCAACCGAACCGGCGCCGCTGGGAACTGCCGCCGCGTAGGCTGCGCATCCGGATCCCACCAGGTCCCCTGCCATGGCCGCGGTGGTGGCAGGGGCCGCAGACGTCATCGGCGCCTTCGAGGGGCTTTCCGAAGCGGCCCCCGTGGTTCCGCCGCTGCAGGAGGTGATGCCCATGGCGACAACTGCCAGGAGACCAAGGCCGAGGCTGAGGTTCTTGCGGGTTCCAAACTTCACGGTGCTGTTCATGATGACTCTCCATAGTGTGAAAACGGATTGATTCCATTTTGCTTCCCATGCCGGTGTCCGCATGTTGCGGTCGTGATGGGCTGTCAGGGAGTAATTCGGAACCGCGGTGGCGCCGGATTGGATTGTTTTGAAGAAATATTTCCGGCCTCCCCGGCGACGGTAAACTGTGCCAATGACCACACACCGCAGCCAGACCCCCATCCCCTCTGCAACAGACTCCCGGGACCCGGAATGCCCAGCCGGGGCCGAATGCACAGGGGCGCCAGCGCCGGGCGCCCAAGGCGGGGTGGCCGCCGTCGAACTTGACCTGTACGGCGATGTTGCGCTGCTGACCGCGGCAATCATGGACATTGACAGCGTGTCAGGCAACGAGACCGCGCTCGCAGACGCCGTGGAGCGGGCGCTCGCGGCGCTGCCGCACCTGACGGTGACACGCAACGGGGATTCGCTGGTGGCAAGGACGTCGCTGGGCCGTGCCGAGCGCGTGATCCTGGCTGGACATCTTGACACGGTGCCGCTGCCAACTGTTCCCGGGGCGCGCGGGACTGTGCCGAGTTCCTGGGACGGCGAGGTCCTCTACGGGCGGGGCGCCACCGACATGAAGGGCGGCGTGGCTGTGCAGCTGGCGTTGGCGGCCACCCTGCGTGAACCCACCAAGGACATGACGTTCATTTTTTACGACAACGAGGAAGTTGCCGCGGCCAAAAGCGGCCTGGGCCGGCTCGTGCGTGAAAACTGTGAACTGCTGGATGCGGACTTCGGCATCCTCCTTGAGCCGACCAACGGAACGGTGGAGGGCGGCTGCAACGGGACCATTCGTTTTGAGGCAACCACGCGGGGGCTCGCCGCCCATTCGGCCAGGGCCTGGATGGGTGAGAATGCGATCCATGCAGCGGCCCCCATCCTTGCCCGCCTTGCCGCCTACAAACCGGCAACCGTCAGCGTTGAAGGGCTTGATTACCGCGAATCCATGAATGCAGTGAAGATCCACGGAGGCACCGCAGGCAACGTCATCCCGGATCAATGCGTCGTGGAAATCAATTACCGCTTCGCCCCGGACAAGACGCCCACACAGGCAGAGGCGCATGTCCGCGAACTGCTCGACGGCTTTGACCTAGTCTGCACCGACTCGTCAGCAGGCGCCCGTCCGGGGCTTACTGCCCCGGCCGCGGCCACCTTCGTTGCAGCCGTGGGGCGCGAGCCGCTGCCCAAATACGGCTGGACGGATGTTGCCCGCCTGAGCGAAATGGGCATTCCCGCTGTCAACTTCGGACCAGGCAATGCGCTGCTGGCCCACAGCGACGACGAACACGTCAATGCCGAGGACATCCGCGAGTGCCTTGCCGCGCTGACCCGCTGGCTGACGTAGGTGGCTCCTCCTGCACCGAGTCAGCGGGTCCGATTCGAGATTGCGCGTTCTTAGCCGCGGTCTCGAATCGGACCCGCTGACTCGACGAGATGGAGATCGACCGGGGCGGTTTAGCCCGCCAGCCCGACCTTGGCCTTGATGACCTTCACGCGGGAGGACATCTTGTACTCCGTGTATTTGGCCAGACCGGAGAGGATCAGGCACAAGCCCACGTAGATGACCGCGGCGACCATGAGCGCCGGCACCACGGGGGAACCGTACTGGCCCTGGGAGCCGAGGAAGTTCGCGTAGTACAGAATCTCGTTGTAGGTGATGAGGAAGCCGAGCGCGGTGTCCTTCATGATGACAACCAGCTGGGCGATGATGACAGGCAGCATGGCTCGGACGGCCTGCGGCAGCAGGATGGTCCGCAGCACCTGGCCATTGGACAACCCAATGGCTAGCCCGGCCTCGCCCTGTCCCTTGGGCAGCGATTCGATGCCGGCACGGAACACTTCGGCCAAAACCGAACCGTTGTACAGGATCAAGCCCACCACGACGGCAATGAAGGGCGTGATGCCCTTGACCCCGGCTGAGGGGAGGCCGTAGTACATGATCATCATCAGGATGAGCAGCGGAATGGCCCGGAACACTTCCGTGAACCAATAGCATGGCAGGCTCAGCCACTTGCGATCTGCAAGCCGACCGAAGGCCAAGATGATGCCCAGCAGTAGCGAACCGACAGCGGCCACGGCGAAGGCTTTTAGGGTGGCGCCGATGACCGTGAGGAACATTTGCTGGACACGGGGGAACGTGAAAATTTCCCACTTTTGGGCCGTGAACTGGCCTGATTGGTAGAACCTGAACAGAATGAAGGCAATGATGCCAACCACCACGATGATGGTGACAATGTTCAGGTAGACGTTGCGTGTGCGGGCTTTGGGGCCGGGAACGTCAAAAAGCACCGAGCTCATCGCGCCACCTTCCATTTCTTCTCAAGGTAGCGTTGCAGCGGTGTCAGGATGCCCAGCACCAGCAGTACAAAGATCAGGGCGACCCACAGCAAGCCTGGCAGCAGAGGTTCGCCGAGGTCGCTGAGGGTGGCTCGGATGGCTCCTGCTTCCAAGACACCGAAACCGGCAGCAACCGTGGTGTTCTTTAACAATGCTATGAACACGCTGAACAGCGGCGGCACCACGGAACGGAAGGCCTGGGGCAGCACAATTAATCTCAGTGTCTGCATGAAGGGCAGTCCAATGGCACGGGCCGCCTCGGACTGACCCACGGAAACTGTGTTGATGCCGGAGCGGATGGCCTCGGATACATAGGTTGCCGTATAGAGCGAGAGGCCGATGATAGCGGCGACCACATAGTTGATTTCAGGCAGTCCCAGCCGGGGATACCCCAAAGCAAAGAAAGCCAGAATAAGTGTCAACGGCGTGTTGCGTACCGCGTTGACATAAAGGGTTCCTGCAGCGCGCATCGCGGGCGCGGGAGAGACTCGCATGCCGGCAACGATGGTGCCAAGGATCAGGGCAAAAAAGGCGGAGAAGACAAACAAGATTCCAGTGGTCTTGAATCCGTCGATGAACAGTTGACTGTTGTCAAGAAGTACATTCACAGGGCAGCGTCGCTTTCAGTGAATTCGAGAGGACGAAGTGGTGGTGTTGCAGCGGCTAAAACGCTGCAACACCACCACTCACGGATGGGTTCTACTTTTCAACCGCCGGCTGTGTGACCTTGGTGCCGGACTTGCCCAGCGTGGCGTCGAAGATCTTGGTCCACGTGGCGCCACCGTCGGTGAGCGTGGTGTTCAAGAAGGTCTGCAGGGCGGTGTCGCCCAGGGGCAGGCCGATGCCGTACTTCTCAACGGTGAAGGGCTCACCGACAACCTTCAGCTTGTCCGGGTTCTGGGAAGCGTAGCCCAGCAGGATGGCCTGGTCGGTGGTGACGGCGTCAACAGTTCCCGCCGTGAGCGCGTCAACGCACTTGGAGTAAATGTCGAAGCTGATGGCGTTTGCCTTCGGGAAGTTTTCCTTGATGTTTTGGAAGGGAGTCGATCCGGTGGCGGAGCAAACTTTCTTGCCATCCAGATCCTTCTCGCTCTTGATGGTCGTGTTGTCCTTGGCCACCAACAAGCCCTGGCCGGTAATGAAGTACGGGCCGGCGAAGTCAACAAGCTTCTTGCGCTTGTCGGTGATGGAATAGGTACCCACATAAAGGTCAACGTCACCGTTGGCCAGAGCCGATTCACGGTTGGCCGACGGGATGGCCTTGAATTCTATCTTGTTAGCCGCGACGCCCAGTGAGGCAGCCATCCAGCGCGCAATCTCAATATCGAAACCGCTGCGCTCACCCGTGGCGGCGTCGAGGAAGCCCAGGCCAGGCTGGTCTTCCTTCACGCCGATACGGATGGCACCTGCGGACTTGATTTTATCGAACGTGGGGCTGCCGGTCAGGGCAACGTCCTTGGCTACGTCAAAGCTCAAGCCAGCGGCGTCGCCACCGGCTGTTTCGCCGCCACCAGCGGTACCGCCGCCACAGCCTGTCATGGCCAGGGCTGCTGCGGTCAGGAGGGCCGCTACGCTGAGGCTCTTTCGGGAGAGAAACTTTTTCAAGGGTTTTCCTTTCTAAGTCGGCCGTCAAGGCCGGGAACAAACTGGCTCGTGGAGCCAAAAATAGGGAGGGCTTATTACCCGTTGGTGAGGATCTTGGACAAGAAGTCTTTGGCCCTTGAGGTCTGCGGGTTGGTGAAGAATTCCTCAGGGGTACCTTCTTCAACAATTAGCCCGTCAGCCATGAAGATGACCCTGTCCGCAGCCTTGCGGGCAAAACCCATCTCATGGGTGACAACCACCATGGTCATGCCCTCTTTAGCCAGTTCAACCATGACGTCCAGAACTTCATTGATCATCTCTGGATCCAGGGCACTGGTGGGCTCATCGAAGAGCATGACCTTTGGCTTCATCGCCAGGGCTCGTGCGATCGCAACGCGCTGCTGCTGCCCACCGGAGAGCTGGGCGGGCAGCTTCGCTGCTTGATGCCCCACACCCACGCGCTCCAACAGGCTCAAGGCGAGCTTCTCGGCGTCGGCCTTGGACATGCCCTTGACCTTGATGGGGCCCAGCGTCACATTCTCCAGAATGGTTTTGTGGGCAAAGAGGTTGAATGACTGGAACACCATGCCCACATCGGCACGAAGGTTAGCCAGGGACTTACCTTCCTTGGGTAGTTCCTTGCCATCAATGGTGATGGAACCATCGTCGATGGTTTCGAGCCGATTGATGGTGCGGCAAAGCGTGGACTTGCCTGATCCTGAAGGTCCCAGAACAACGAGAACCTCACCCTTGGCTACTTGCAGATTGATATTCTGCAACACGTGGAGGGTGCCGTAATGCTTGTTTACATCCTTGAGTTCCACGAGCGCAGGAGCATATGCGGGATTTGTCATGCCCCTGAATCTATCGACATTCTGTGGGACTGGGACCGGATTCGGCCCTGCGGGACCGGATCGTAACGGTAACGAGACATTATGGCTCAAGCCACATCTCCTTTTCGCGTAGCCTAGGTGGCATGAGTGCACCCACAGGATCCAGCAGGGCCGACCACCAGCAACTTCGCCGGTTCGGCATTTGGCGCAAGAACGGCGGCAGCCTCGAAACTGCCGACGCCAGGCTCTTGGAAACGCCGCCCAGCAGCGACTTCACGCACACCGACCCGTGGCGGGTCATGCGCATCCAAAGCGAATTCGTGCAGGGCTTTGACGCGCTGGCCGAAATCGGTCCCGCCATCAGCGTGTTCGGTTCGGCCCGGACCAAGGTGGATTCCCCGTACTACGCGACAGGCGTTGACGTTGGGCGGCGGCTGGTGGAGGCAGGCGTCGCCGTCATTACAGGCGGTGGCCCCGGTTCCATGGAGGCGGCGAACCGCGGTGCTGCCGAGGCCGGCGGGCTGTCAATCGGGTTAGGGATTGAGCTTCCCTTCGAACAGGGCATGAATGAGTGGGTCGGCCTTGGCGTCGACTTCCGCTACTTCTTCGCCCGCAAGACCATGTTCGTGAAATACGCGCAGGGCTTCGTTGTACTGCCAGGTGGCCTGGGCACGCTCGATGAACTGTTCGAGGCCATGGTCCTGGTCCAAACCAGCAAGGTCAGCCACTTCCCGATCGTCCTTATCGACAAGACCTTCTGGGGACCGCTGCTGGACTGGATCAAGGACACCATGATCGCCCAGGGCCTCGTCTCACCCGGGGACCTTGACATCATTTCGGTTGTGGACACCGCAGAGGAAGCCGTTGAACGTGTCATGGCGGGCAAGGCCGGGGGCACGGCCGCCTCCCGCGAGGGCTGACACACACCCTCATCCCGGCCGCACATCTGGCACCATGGTCTTGTGACTTATTTCCTGATCTTCCTTGCCGTCATTGTGGCTGCCGGTGTGGCGCTCTACGTGGTCGGGCTGAACAAGCCCCAAACCGATGGCGCGGCCCTGTATGACGACGGTCTGGCGGCTCCCGTGGCGAACCTTCCACCTGTGCTGCTGCCGTCGACGCCCGCTGCCTCAGACGTTGACTCGCTCCGCTTTTCCCTGGGTCTGCGCGGCTACCGCATGGACCAGGTCGACGAGATCCTTGACAAGCTCAGGGACGAACTGGCCGCCAAGGACGCGCGCATCGCCGCCCTTGAAGCGGGGCTTGCTCCGGCACCTGTGGACGCCCCGGCCAAGGCCATCCCGGCGACGGCCGACAGCGCAGCGGGCTCAACCGGTGAGCAGCCAACGGGGACGGACCCGGAGTCCGGTGAGCAGTGACGGCAAGGTGCGGTGCGCCTGGACGGGCATTGACGCCGACGAGCTGTACCAGCGCTACCACGACGCCGAATGGGGCTTTCCGGTTTACGGTGAGCAGGAACTTTTTGAACGGCTGAGCCTTGAAGCCTTCCAATCAGGGCTGAGCTGGATCACGATCCTGCGCAAGCGTGAGGCGTTCAGGGCAGCGTTCGCCCACTTTGACCCGGCGGTCGTGGCCGGATTCGGCCAGGACGACTTTGACAGGCTCATGGCTGACGCCGGCATCGTGCGCAACAGGCTGAAGATCAATGCCACGATCCGCAATGCTCGGGCATTGCTGGCACTGCCGGACGGCGTCACCCTTGGATCGTTGATCGCCGACCACGCGCCCGCCGTGAAACGCCCGCCCGATGCGCCCATTCCGGCCAAGACCCTCGAGTCGGCGCAGCTGGCAAAAGCGCTGAAGAAGCTCGGCTTTGCGTTCGTGGGCCCCACCACGGCCTACGCCATGATGCAGGCCATCGGCGTGGTCAACGACCACATGCCGGGCTGCTGGCTGGCCGCTGGTCAGGGCCAGCCCGGCCATGACTGACATGGCCACGAGCGGTGTGAACCGGGGCGGCGCGAACGCGGCGGAGCCGAACCCTGCAGGTATAAATTCTGCCGGGAAAGCGGCGCAGCACGCTGGCGCCACCATCAACGACGAGATGTACGCACTGTTGCGCCGCGCGCTGGCACCGCTGCGGCGCGCGCCATGGTGGCTGAAGGTCACGCTGCTGTATCTGGCCGCACGGCTGGTTTCCTACGGCATCTTTCTCGGGGCTGCCTGGCACGCCGCGGAATCGCCGTGGGGAGGGGCACAGCCCGACTACCTGACCTTCATCAACCGCTGGGACGCGGGCTGGTACGAGAGAATTTTCGACGGCGGATACCCCACCACCATTCCTCGCAACCCCGACGGCACGGCGCAACCGAACCAATGGGCCTTTTACCCGATTTTCCCCCTGCTGGCCCGCGGGCTCGGGGCAGTGACGGGGCTTGGCTGGCCGGCGGCCGGCGCCATCGTGGCCACGGTCGCAGGGCTAGCGGCGGCCCTGATGATCTACGTCCTTTTCAAGAACTTCGCATCCTCAGGAACCGCGCTGTGGGGAGTGGCTTTCTTTGCCACCTTCCCCTTATCGCCCGTGCTGCAGGTGCCGTATGCGGAATCGCTGGGCATGTTCTTCCTTGCCGCAGCCCTGCACCTGCTCATCAAAGGCAACTATTGGGCGGCGTTGCCCATGGTGGTGCTGCTGTGCCTTTCGCGCCCGGCAGGCGCGCCGTTTGCCGCCGTCGTGCTTGTCCATCTTGGGCTGCGCTGGTGGAACAGGAAGCGCGAACCGTTCCCCGCGCCGGACATGGTGGCCGGAGCCGTGCTGCTTGTGGTCAGCGGGGTCATGGCGTTCGCGTGGATGTTTATTGCCGGGTGGGTGACGGGGGACTGGACCGCGTACACCGACACCGAAACGGCGTGGCGCGGGACACGCCTTGTGCTGTTCAAGCCCTGGTTTGACGCCGGCGTTGAGCTGGTGGGGCCGCTGTGGGGGCCTGTGCTTCCCGTGCTTTTCGTGGCACTCGTTGCGCTGTACCTGAACTCAAAGGCCGTGCGGCGGATCGGCCTTGACCTGCGCGTCTGGTGCGGGATGTACCTGCTGTACCTGATGGCCGTGCTGCATCCGCAGTCGAGCACGTTCAGGATGCTGCTGCCGTTGTTCCCGCTGGCGCTGGCGGCCGCGTTCATCTCCCACTCGAAGGCGTACCGCTGGAGCCTGATCGTCATGTTCACTGTGCTGCAAGTCGTCTGGATTGTGTGGCTGTGGCAGTTCTCCGCCATCAGCACCGGGCAGGCGTGGCCACCCTGACGATGCGTGGACAGCTTGCCGGAGGGGCAGGCGGGGGTGCTGCGGGCTTGGTTGGGGACCCCTCGGGTAACGTCTCGATTAGCGCCCGGGCACCCGGATGCGGAATAATGGTTTGTGAGCAATACAACAGAAACGCCTTGCTGAGGAAAACTCAGGCTGGGCGTGTATGCACTAAGAAAAGGGGAACTCCTGATGGCGGCCATGAAACCACGAACCGGCGACGGTCCAATGGAAGTGACTAAAGAAGGTCGGAGCCTGATCCTGCGGCTGCCACTTGAAGGCGGAGGACGTCTCGTTGTTGAGATGAACGCCGACGAGGCAGCAAGCCTGAAGGAGTGCCTGGTGGGAGCGACCGAGTAGGTCCGCCACACAGAACCGCAGAAAACCGGCGGGACAGCAAATGCTGTCCCGCCGGTTTTCTGCTTAACGCGTTCTGCCCTGTGGCGGGTGAGTTAGCGCTTGACCGCCAGGAGCAGGCCGTCGCCGGTGGGCAGCATGGCGCTGACCATCGAATCGTTCTCGCGGATCATCTTGCCGACGCGGCGCAGCACCACCGTGCTGTTTTCACGGATGGCGGGGTCGGAAACACGGTCCTTGTCCAGGGCGTCATTGATGATGAGCAGTCCACCTGATTTCAGGAGCCTGACGGCCTGTTCCACGTAATCGGGGAAGCTTGGCTTGTCGGCGTCAATGAATACAAGGTCGTACGCGGCGTCGGTCAGGCGCGGCAGGACGTCCTGGCCGCGGCCTGAAATGGTGCGGGTGCGGTTTGCTGGGGAGCCCGACTCCGTGAAGGACTCGCGTGCCGCCTTCAGGTGGTCGATGTCGGGGTCAATGGTGGTCAGGACGGCTCGCGGGCCCAGGCCGCGCAACAGTGCCACGCCGGAGACGCCGGCACCGGTGCCGACTTCCACGGCCGTTTGGGCCTTGGAGGTGGCTGCAAGGACCGTCAGGGCGGCTGCGACGCCGGGGCTTACGGGGAACAACCCCAGCTCGTGCGACCGTTCGCGGGCGCGTCGCAGGACAATATCTTCCACGGGGAGGCCCTCTGCGTAGGACCAGCTGGTGGATTTATCGGCGCTCATGGGTTGTGTTTCCTAAACTGTAGCGGTGACTAGCTCTAGCCTACTGCCTGCACACGCGGCACATTCGCTGCAATCGTTCAGCAAAACGTCAGCTTTGTTTGGCAAACTGTTGGAACTTGGCCGTAGGATTCAACCGAGTGATTGCCTGACCGGATGCCCCTCCGTGGGGTATAAACGCCACTGAAGTGAGGTGCAGCGATGAGCCCAACGAGCACCCCCGTGTTGCGCCCAGCAGAAGCAGCCCAGGACCATGCAGATGTTTCAGCCGAGTGGACCACGCCGTCGTGGGATGAGGTTGTCACCAACCACTCGGCCAAGGTTTTCCGGCTAGCCTACCGCCTGACGGGCAACAGGTACGACGCCGAGGACCTCACCCAGGAGGTTTTTGTCCGCGTGTTCAAATCGCTGGCCAACTTCAAGCCCGGCACCCTTGACGGTTGGCTGCACCGCATCACCACCAATTTGTTCCTTGACCAGGCCAGGCGCAAGCAGCGGATCCGTTTTGATGCCCTGTCCGAGGATGCCGCCTCGAGGCTCCCCGGCACCGAGCCCGGGCCCGAGCGCAGCTTTGAATTCAACAATCTCGACGCCGATGTTGCCGCGGCATTGGAGGCGCTGCCGCCGGACTTCCGTGCCGCCGTCGTGCTGTGTGACATGGAGGGTCTCTCCTACGACGAGGTGGCGCACGCGCTGAACATCAAGCTTGGCACGGTGCGTTCCCGTATTCACCGGGGCCGGGCCATGCTGCGTGAATCCCTGGCCGACAGGGCCCCGGGCCGCACCTCGGATGTGCGAGCTGCGCGTAAGCCGTTGCTGTCGATGCCCCGAATTGCGGGGGTCCGCTAGACTTTTTTCGTCACCCGCCGGCCGTCCAATTGCAAGTTACAAGCCCAAAATTCCTGTGCATTACTGTGGGGAATCGTTGCTTTTAGTGTTGAGAGGGTAATCTTCCTAACGTGTTTGGTATCAATACCCCCGAGCTGGTCGTGATTGTCATTGTGGCAGTCCTGGTGATCGGCCCCTCCCGGCTTCCCGAATATGTGGAGAAGCTGAAGAACCTCATCCGTGAGGTGCGCAAGATGGCTTCTGGCGCGCGCGAAACCATTAGGGAAGAAGCCGGGGTTGACATCGATGACATCGATTGGAAGAAGCTTGACCCCCGCCAGTACGATCCCCGCCGCATCATCCGCGAAGCGCTCCTTGACGACGAGGACCTTGAGAAGCTCAACGCGCTGAAGATGGCCCCGGGTGCCGCCATTGCCTCCATGATGGGCAAGGACGAGGACAAGGTGCCTGCCGCGGTCGGTGCCCCCGCCGCGTCTGAGATTGTGCGCCTCGCCGAAGGCCAGCGCGCCCCTTTCGACATGGAAGCCACGTAACTTTCCCAACCTCAACGAGGCATCAGCGGGGGGTGACGCCCAGGTTCATCCCCGCCAGGCCGCGGGGGCGGACGGCGAGCTTCCCCGCGATATCCAGCAGCGCCTGTGCCGCAGGCGACTCGGGGTCCGACAGCACGATCGGCATCCCGGCATCCCCGCCCTCACGCAATGCGACATCCAGCGGTATCTGTCCCAGCAGTTCAACCGGCGCATTGACCGTCTGGCTCAGGCGCTTGGCAAGGATGTCCCCGCCGCCTGAGCCGAACAGTTCCATGGTGCTGCCGTCCGGGAGGGTCAAAAATGACATGTTCTCAATGACGCCGGCAACCTTCTGCCCTGTCTGCACGGCAATGGCACCTGCACGTTCGGCCACGTCGGCGGCAGCGGCCTGAGGCGTTGTCACCACAAGGATCTCGGCCTTGGGAAGCAGCTGGGCCACGGAAATAGCCACGTCGCCGGTTCCTGGTGGCAGATCCAGCAGCAGGATGTCCAGGTCGCCAAAATACACGTCGCCAAGGAACTGCTCCAACGCCCTGTGCAGCATGGGCCCGCGCCAGGCAACGGGCTGGTTTCCGGCAACGAACATGCCAATGGAGATGACCTTGACGTCGTGGCCCACGGGGGGCAGGATCATCTCGTCCACGCGCGTGGGCGTCTGCGTGATGCCCATGAGCCCAGGAACCGAGAAGCCGTAAATGTCGGCATCCACAATGCCGACCCGCAGCCCCTTGGCGGCAAGCGCGCAAGCAAGGTTCACCGTGACACTAGACTTTCCGACCCCGCCCTTGCCGCTGGCCACGGCATAAACACGGGTCAGGGAATCCTCGGCGTTGAACGGGATGCCACGTTCGGTGGCGCTGCCCGTGAGTCGTTCCTTCAGCTCCGCCCGCTGCTTGGTTGTCATGACTGTCAGCTCCACGTTGACGGAGGCGACGCCGTCCACAGTCACCAGGGCTGCCGTGGCGTCACGGGTGATGGTTTCGCGCAACGGGCACCCCGCGACGGTGAGGCGGATGACGGCGGTGACCTGGCCGGCGTCGTCCATTGAAACCGACTCAACCATGCCCAAATCCGTGATGGGGCGGCGCAGCTCGGGATCGATCACAGTGGCGAGGGCGGCGAGCAGTGCGGGTTGGGACGGGGCATTCATGGGGTGCTGCCTTAGAGGTTCGTGGGACGCCTGGTGGCGGTGGTCTTGATGGAGCTCGTCGATGGGTTGCGCTGGCTGTCCCGGGATTCCTTCGGCGCGCCGCCCTCGTCCTGCTGCTCGCCGTCCTGCATGGCGATGAGGTCCTCGAGGAGCGTGCGCAGTTCGGAGCGGACGAAGTCGCGGGTGGCCACCTCGCGCAGCGTGATGCGCAGGGCGGCGACCTCACGGGTCAGGTACTCGGTGTCCGCAAGGTTGCGCTCGTTGCGGGAGCGGTCCTGCTCGATCTGAACCCTGTCCCTGTCGTCCTGACGGTTCTGGGCCAGCAAAATCAGGGGAGCGGCGTAGGAGGCTTGGGTTGAGAAGAAGAGGTTGAGCAGGATAAACGGGTACGGATCCCACTTGAGCCCGAACAGACCAATGACGTTCAGGGCTATCCAGATCACGACAAATACTGTCATGTAGAGCAGGAAGTTCGCCGTTCCCATGTACCTGGCGAAGCGCTCGGCAAAACGGCCGAAGAGGTCCGGGTCGCCTGCCAGGTTGGGTAGGAGCCGGGACTTCAGCTCCATGGGCGTGTCGAGTCCGCCACCCTTTGCGTGGTGCCGCTCAGCCAATGCGTCCTCCTAATTTCCTGAACGGTGCGCCGTCCTCATGGGTGCGCCAGTCGTCAGGCAGTAGATGGTCCAACAGGTCATCAACCGTCACGGCGCCCACGAGGCGGCCTTCCTTGCTGACAACGGGAAGTGAGTTCAGGTTGTAGGACGCCATTATGTGGCTGACGGTGCTGATGTCGTCCTGGTCGGAGACGGGCTCCAGGTTCTTGTCCACGAGGGTGCCCAACAGCTCCGGGGGAGCGCTGCGCAGCAGTTGCTGGATGTGGACCACGCCAAGAAAGCGGCCGGTGGGCGTTTCCAGCGGGGGACGGCAGATGAAGATGGCCGAGGCCAGTGCGGGGGAGAGATCCTCGCTGCGGACATGCGCCAGGGCCTCTGCCACGGTGGCCTCAGGGGGCAGGATCACCGGCACGGGGGTCATGAGCGCGCCGGCGGTGCCTTCGTCGTACTGGAGCAGGCGGCGGACGTCCTCGGCTTCCTCCGGCTCCATTAACAGCAGGAGCTCCTCGGCCTTGGCCTTGGGCAGGTCCGCGAGGAGGTCGGCGGCGTCGTCGGGGTCCATCTCCTCAAGGACGTCGGCGGCGCGCTCGTTGTCCAGTGCGGAGAGCAGCGTGACCTGGTCATCCTCGGGGAGCTCGGACATGATGTCGGCCAGGCGCTCGTCCTGAAGTTCGCTGGCAACCTCGACGCGGCGCTTGTCGCTCATTTCCTGCAGGGCATCGGCAAAGTCGGCTGGCTTGAGGTCCTCGTGGGTGGCGACGAAGACCGTGGCACTTTGCGGCTCGGCAACGTCGTCGGTCCTGGCCTCGGCCCAGTCGATCAGCATGGTGTGGCCGCGGCGCAGTCCGCGCAGCCGCGACGTGGAGGACCCGCGGCGGACGAACAGCTTAGTGACGAGCCAGTCGCCGTTGCGCTGCTGGTCCATGGCGATGTCTTCAATGACGGCTGCGCCGCTGCCATCGACAAGGGTGACCTTGCGGTCAAAGATGCCGCCGACCACCAATTGTTCGGCGCCGCGCTGTTCGAAACGGCGCAGGTTGACCAGTCCTGTGCAGATGATTTGCGACTGGTCCATGGACGTCAGGCGGGTCATTGGCACGAAGACGCGCTTCTTGCCGGGGACTTCAACCACGATGCCGACGGCGTGCGGGGCCGTGTTTTGTCCGCGGCCCAGCACGACGACGTCGCGCAGCTTGCCGAGCCTGTCCCCGATCGGGTCAAAGACGTCAAGGCCCAGAAGCCGGGCGACAAAAATGCGCGTAGGTTGAGTGCTCACACCTACAGGCTACTTCCCCACTCCGGCAATGACCCAAACAATGCCGATGGCGACCCTGCGGGCATTCATGGGGTTTTCGTTTCACTGCCAGCGATACTCCAGCAAACATGCAGGATTATGGTGAACAATAGGGGTATGGCAAACCTCTTTGGACGCACCAGACCACTGGATGAGTCCCGCACGGTCCCCACTGGGGAAAGAATCGGGTCCTACACCTCCTACTTGGATGCGCAAAAGGCAGTTGACTACCTGGCGGATGAGAAATTCCCCGTCCGGCACGTTTCCATTGTGGGCAACGACCTGAAAATGGTCGAGCGCGTGACAGGCAAGCTCAGCTACCCCCGCGTGGCATTGACCGGCGCCATGACAGGTGCCTGGTTTGGTTTGTTCATCGGCGTCATGCTCTCCTTCTTCGATTCGGCCAGCAGCAACGCCGGTGCGCCGTATGTCAACGTGTTCACAGCTGTGCTCCTGGGTGCTGCCTTATGGCTGCTTTTTGCGATCATTGGCTACGCAGCCCAGCGAGGCAAGCGCGACTTCACCTCCACGAACCAGGTGCTGGCCTCCAGCTACGACGTCATCGTCACCGCTGATGTTGCCGGTGAGGCCCGGCGTCTGCTGGCCCAGCTGCCCATGAACTCGACGGCGCCGCGCCCCGTGCCGGGCCAGGGTTACCGACCGCCGGCCCAGCCGCCGGCATCGAGCGGCCACACGCCGACCCGTCCCGACGGCTGGCACGACCCCTACTCCCCGGCAGATCCCGCCGCTTCGGGGCAGGGATCCATCGAGGAGAAGGCAGGAAGCACACCCCGCGGCCAGTTCAATGACCTTCCCGACGGCCGCCCGCAGTACGGCATCCGCGTGGAGCCCACACCGGCGCCCCTAGACCCCAACGCGCCGGCCGGCGGCCACGAAGGCGGCCACGAAGGCACGCAGGGCAACTGAGCTTTTGTAAGAACCCTTCCGCAATATCCGACCCGCATCCTGCGGGGAAGGCCGCGTTCTCCACGTGGTTTTTCCCGCGGGCCGCGGGTCGGTTTTGTTTAAGGCGCCAACGGGTCCTGTGTTTGCAACGCCTACGGATGACTCCGGCATCAACTATTGACTTTCCTAGATGGAAAGTGATTGACTTTCCATTATGGAAAATCAATCGAGTGAAACAGCGCGCGAAGCGCTCTTCGCGATCGGCGATTCCCGCCGGGCGGCGGCGGATCGGCTTGTCACGCCTTGGTGGTACCACCCGGCCCTTGGCCTGCTGGCGGCGGGCTTCGTGCTGATCTATGCACTGGGCAACCCTGTGGTCATGGTTGCCGGAGTGGTCCTCTACTTTGCAGGCCTGGGTGTACTCGTCGGGTCCTATGTGAAAAAGACAGGGGTGTGGATCGGCGGGCTGTCGGCAGGAAAAGCCAGCCGCTGGGCCTGGTGCCTGGTGGGCATGTTCGTGGTCTGTTTGCTGGGCGGCGTTGCGGCCGCACGGGTGGCTGCGGTGGACTGGGTTGCCTGGCTGGCCGCAGTCGTGCTGTTTGCCGGAGTCAACATCCTCGGCCGCCGCTTTGACACAGCAGTGCGGGCGCAGTTGCGTGACGTTGCATGACAGCCCAGACCCAGCCAGAGCTCAACGAAGTCATCCACGCCCCCAACCGGCTCCGCATCTGCGCGTTCCTGAGCACGGTCGACAGGGCCGAATTCAGCGTCATCCGCGACATGCTCGGTGTGGCCGACTCCGTCACGAGCAAGCAGCTGAAGGTCCTTGAGGAGGTAGGCTACGTCAAGCTCAGCAAGCCGACGGGGAAGGGCCGCGTCAAGACCTGGGCGGGGCTCACGTCAGCAGGACGGCAGGCATACGAGGCGCATGTCGCCGCGCTCAAGGCACTGATCGCCGGGGGATGAATTCTGCGTGAGCCAGGCTCCGCCGTCGTGCTTAAAAATTTATGACGCACTAACTGCCCGTAGATCAACCAGAAATGATTGATTCAAGTGCAGTTAGTGCGTCATAGACTCAGTGGCTAGGAAGCGAGGCTGGCCATCCATGCTTCCACGGCGTCAGGCTCGCGGGGCAATGCCGCGCTGAGGTTGACGGGGCCGTCGGTGGTGATCAGGATGTCGTCCTCGATGCGCACGCCTATGCCGCGGTACTCGGCCGGGATGGCGAGGTCCTCTTCCTTGAAGTACAGGCCGGGCTCGATCGTGAAGACCATGCCCTCGGTGATGATGCCGTCGAGGTACATTTCGGCGCGTGCCTGGGCGCAGTCGTGCACGTCAAGGCCCAGGTGGTGGCTTGTGCCGTGCGGCATCCAGCGGCGGTGCTGCTGTCCGGCCGCAGACAGGGCCACCTCGGGGGTGACGGGCAGCAGACCCCATGCGGCCAGGCGGTCGGCGAGGACCTCCATGGCTGCGGTGTGCACGTCACGGAACTTGCGGCCCGGAACGGCCACGGCGAAGGCAGCGTCGGCGGCATCCAGGACTGCCTGGTAGATCTTGCGCTGGACCTCGGAGAACGTGCCGTTGATGGGCAGCGTGCGGGTGATGTCGGCCGTGTACAGGGTGTCGGCCTCGACGCCGGCGTCGACAAGGATCAATTCGCCCTCGTTGACGGTTCCTGTGTTGCGGTTCCAGTGGAGCACTGTCGCGTTATTGCCGCCGGCGGCGATGGTGTCGTAGCCGAGTTCGTTGCCCTCTTCACGGGCGCGGGCAAAGAACGCGCCCTCAACGACGCGCTCACCGCGCTTGTGGGCCACCGCGCGCGGCAGGGCCTTCACGATGTCCTCGAAGCCGTTGACTGTGGCGGCGACGGCGATCTTCATCTGCTCGATTTCCCAGTCGTCCTTGAGCAGGCGCAGTTCCGAGAGTGCCTCGGCCAGCTTGCCGTCGAGATCGTCAAGGGCACCGAAGTCCAGGGCGTCCGGGTTGGCGGCCGTGTTGTAGCGGGCGGTGTCAACAAGTGCGTCGATGTTCTCGTCGACCTTGCGCACCAGGCGGATGGACACGCCGCCAATGCTGGGTTCGCCAACATTTTTGGTGATGGCGACCTCGAGCTCTGTGACGTCGGCCGTGGGCAGGCCGAGCTGGGCCTGGAACTCTGCCAGGGTGGGGCGGCGGCCGATCCAGAACTCGCCGCTTCGCGAATCGGCGTAGAACGCCTTCGTGTCCCTGCCGGCCATGGGACGGAAGTAAAGGGTGGCGCGGTGATGGCCGCCGTCGTCCCCTGCTCCCTCGGCAACCGGGTCCAACACCAGCACGGCATCGGGCTCGTGGTCAACGCCCAGGCCTGTCAGGTGGGCGAAGGCCGAGTGCGGGCGGAAACGGTAGTCGCAGTCGTTGGAGCGAACCTTCAGCGGCCCGGCGGGGATGACGAGGCGTTCGGTCTTGAACAGCTCGGACACCGCACGACGGCGGCGGGCGGCATGCTCTGCCACGCCGGCCCGGGCGGGGAGTTCGGCCGTGGAGGGCGCCCAGTTGGCTGCCATGAACGAACGGAAGGCATCAGAGTCGGGGCGCTGGGAACGGTTGTTCACGCGGTCCTCGAGGGGCTGCTCGCTTGAATGGTCGGGGTGCGCGGAGGTTTGCTCAGTCTGGTTCACCCCTTAAGTCTCCCACCGCTTGCGCCGTGGGACAAAGAATCGAGCGTGCGCCGAACACCGGGGACCGACGCGGTGGTGTGTGCGCCGTGCCGCCCGTTACGGCATCAACGGACGTACCCTAGGAGTGTGAGGATCGATCTGCACGCGCATTCAAATGTTTCCGACGGCACCCAGAGCCCGGCCGACCTTGTCGCGGCCGCCGCGCTGGCGCGCCTTGACGTCATGGCGCTGACCGACCACGACTCCACCGGCGGTTGGCCGGAGGCGCTTGCCGCTGCCCGCCACCACGGCGTGGGACTGGTTCCGGGCATGGAAATCTCCTGCACGACGTCCCGGGGTGTGAGCGTTCACCTGCTCTGCTACCTCCACGACCCGGACAACGAGGAACTGCTCGATGAGATTACCAAGGCCAAGGACGCCCGCCTGACCCGCGCCGAACGCATGGTGGTGAGGCTGGCCGAGGACTACCCGCTGAACTGGGACGACGTCAGCGCCCACGTTGCCCCCGGCGCGACGATCGGCCGCCCGCACATAGCCGACGCCATGGTTGCCGCAGGCATCGTCGCGGACAGGAACGAGGCCTTCGCCAGCATCCTCACCTCGCATTCACGCTACTTCGTCAGCCACTACGCCCCGGATCCGGTCTTGGCGGTTGAGCTTGTCCGTGCTGCAGGCGGCGTTCCCGTGTTCGCCCACCCCGTCGCGTCGGCCCGGGGAAGGGTGGCCCCGCCCGAAGTTTTCAATGACATGATCGACGCCGGACTGCTCGGTGTGGAGGTCGACCACCGGGACAATCCGCCGGAGGGACGCGATTGGCTGCGGCGCCTGGCCAAGCGCAGGGGACTGATCGTGACAGGCTCCTCCGACTACCACGGGACGGGCAAGCCGAACCTTCTCGGCGAAAACCTTACGACCCCTCAGGCGCTTGAACGCATCGTCGAAGCCGGCACTGGGACCGCCGCCTACCTTCCCCTTTAACCCAAACCGGCCCGCAGGAAACGGCGAAAACCACGTAAAAATCGTGAATTTTCGCCGTTTCTGCGGGCCAGCCGGTGGGCGGAGATTACTCGCCGGAATCCTGTGCGCCAACGACCTCGCCGTTGCGGCGGCGGGTGCGGGTGCGGCGTGCGCGCGGTGCGCCTGCCTCGGAGGCGGGGGCGGCCGCAACGGGAGCGGCGCTTTCGGCAGGAGCCCTGTCGGCGGAGGGACGACGTCGGCTGCGGCCGCCGTCGCGCTTCTCACCGGCGGGGCCCTCATCACGGCGACGCTCACCTGTGGTGTTCTCCTCACGGCGCTTGTCACCTTGGCGGGTGTCCGATCGGGCACCACCCCGGTTGCCGTCCCTGCCGCCGCCGCGCGGGGCGTCGGTCTTGGGGGAGTTGCGCTTGCCTGTCTCGCCCAGATCCTCAAGGACCTCGGCGTCAATGCCTGCGTGCGTGCGCTTGTTGCGCGGCAGACGGCCCTTGGTGCCTTCGGGGATGTCAAGGTCCGTGAACAGGTGCGGGGAGGACGAGTACGTCTCGATGGGTTCGGGAACGCTCAGGCCCAGCGCCTTGTTGATCAGGGCCCAGCGCGGCATGTCGTCCCAGTCGACGAACGTGACGGCCGTGCCCTTGTTGCCCGCACGGCCGGTGCGGCCAACGCGGTGCAGGTAAATCTTTTCGTCCTCGACGCACTGGTAGTTGACCACGTGCGTGACATCGTCGACGTCGATGCCGCGGGCTGCAACGTCGGTGGCCACGAGGACGTCGACCTTATTGTTGCGGAAGGCGCGCAGCGCCTGCTCGCGGGCACCCTGGCCCAGGTCGCCGTGGATGGCTGCTGCGGCGAAGCCACGGTCAACCAATTCCTCGGCAACCTTGGCTGCGGTGCGCTTGGTCTTTGTGAAGATGATGGAGCGGCCGCGGCCGGTGGCCTGCAGGATCCGTGCCAGGACCTCGATCTTGTCAAGGTTGTGGGCGCGGTAGATCAGCTGGCGGATGTCGCGCTTGGTCAGGCCCTCGTCATCCGGATCAGCGGCACGGATGTGGGTGGGCTGGGTCATGTAGCGCCGGGCCATGGCAACAACCGGTCCGGGCATGGTGGCCGAGAACAACAGGGTCTGGCGGACGGCCGGGGTGCCTGCGATCAAGGTTTCGACGTCGGGCAGGAAGCCGAGGTCCAGCATTTCATCGGCCTCGTCGAGGATGACCATGCGGACATTCTTCAGGTTCAGGTGGCGCTGCTTGAGCAGGTCGATCAGGCGGCCGGGTGTGCCGACAATGAGCTCGACACCCTTCTGCAGCGCCTCTACCTGAGGCTCGTAGGCGCGTCCGCCGTAGATCGTGGCGACGCGGATGCCGCGGTGCTTTGAGGCAACCGTCAGGTCGCTGGCAACCTGGACGGCCAATTCGCGGGTGGGCACGATGACCAGGGCCTGCGGTGCACCGGGTACGGCCAGCTGCTGGAAGCCCTCATCCTTGGGGGCCACGATGCGGTTCAGGGCCGGGATGCCGAAGCCGAGCGTCTTGCCCGTTCCCGTCTTGGCCTGGCCGATGATGTCGTGGCCGGTCAGGGCGATCGGCAGCGTCATGGCCTGGATGGGGAAGGGGTGGGTGATGCCGGCTTCTGACAGGGAGGAAATGATCTCGTGGTGCACGCCGAAGCTGGCGAACGTTTCCTTCTCTTCCTGGCGGGCGGGCTCGTCGCTGCTCAGGGTGCCGTCAATTTCGACGTTTTCGTTGCCGTCTTCTGCCTGCAGCAGGGAATCTGTTTCAATGCTCAAATGCTTACCGTTCAATTCGTCTATACAAGGTGCCGCCGGCCGGGCTCAACGCGGGCGCTTGAGGCCTCACGGAACCGCGAGATGGCGGCACAATCTTAGGGAAGCCGATCGCGGGCTTGCAATTTCGTGCCCTCCCGCCGTCAGAATGACGGGTGCGGGAGGAGCTGATAAGACGCGCGCAGGGGCGGGTTTGTTGAATCAAAAACTTTAATCAACGACCGGGCATCCATGTCTACACCATCAGTCTAGCGGGTCGGCACCAAATCCCTCCGCGAACGTACAGCAGATGACAGTGTTGTGCCCAAACATTGCCATCAACTGTACGTTCGGCGAAGGGGGCGGCCGCCGGCTCAGGCCGGTACGAACGTAACGCTGCGCTTGGCGATGTCGACGGCGGCGAGCCTGACCCGCACCACCGTGCCCGGTTCGAGGTCGCCTTCGCAGTAGGCGGTGACCGCGGGGGCGGCGATTTGGATGGAACTGCGGGCGGCAGCGGCCTTGGTGGTGTGGCCGTTCTTCTTCGGCCCGGCAAGCACGACGGCGTTGAACTCGCCTCCCAGCTGGTGGCTCAACAGGGCCGCCTCGACGGTGTCGATGGCGGCCTTGTCGACCTTTCCGGCGAGCTGGTTGGAGGCGGCCATGATGTCGGGAAGTTCCTCCAGCGCATCGACGGCCCAGGCCGGAACTTCCTCGCCGGCGCACAGTGCCGCGCAGATGGCCAGCACGAACCTGTCGACAAGCCGGCGAAGCGGAGCGGTGGTGTGGGCGTACGGGGCTGCGACGGCGGACTGCAGGACCTGCTCCGGAACTTCACCGTTGAAGGGCGTGTAGCCTGCGCCCCTGAACAAGGTGGAGGCAGCGTGCATGAGTGCCAGGTGCTTGGGGTCCTCCGCGGAGAGCGTGCGCAGGTATTCGCCGTAGGCCATGCCAGCGGCCCACGGTTGGCCCAGCGCCACAGTTTGCATGCGGTAGGCAGCAACCGAGACCTCATCCGGCGCGGGCATGGTGCGCAGGATGCCGACCTTGCCATCGATCATCACCTGGGCGGCGGCCATCCCCGTCAGCAGGGAAATCTGTGCGTTCCAGTCCTCGATGGGCAGGCTGGGGCGGAAGTCCAGGACGTAGCGGCCGTCCACAAACTCAACTTCCTGGGCCGGCACGTTCAGGCTTGCGCCACCCCGGGCGCGTTCCAATTCGATGCGCTTCGTCCCGATCTCAGCCAAAAGTGCCAACGTTTCGGCGTACTCCGACGGTGCGGTGCCGGCGTCGAACAAGTCTTGGGCCTGTTCGTAACCGAGCTTCGCGACGCTCCGCACCGTGGCGCGTCGGACCGAGGCGGAGGTTTGGGAGCCGTCGGCCGCAAGGTGGATTTCCCAGACGTAAGCCGAGCGGGGGTCGTCGGCAAAGAGGCTGGCGGCGCCCTCGCTCAGGGGCAGCGGGTGCAATGGGATGCGCTGGCCGGGGGTATAGATGGTCTGGCCGCGGCGGCGTGTTTCCGAATCGAGGGGGCCGCCGGCGGGGACGAATGAGGGGACGTCGGCAATGGCGTAGTGGACAGCGTAGCCGTCGCCGCTGCGCTCGAGGTACATGGCCTGGTCCAGGTCCTGCGACGTGGGCGGGTCGATCGTGATGAACGGCAGCGCCGTCAGGTCAGGGGCGGGAAGCTCGTGCCCGGCGATGACGGCGTCAACCTCAGCCAGGACCTCCGGGGTGAAATCGCCCGGAAGCTTGAATTCGTCGCCCAGGGCAGCAAGTGCATGGGCGAGTGACTGTTGCGCGGCGCTGCGTCTGACGCCAATGTGGGAGTACGGCACGGTTTCAGCGTAAACGATTCCCCCGTTTGGGCAAGGGCGGCGCGGCACGCACTACGCTGGAGCCTATGAGTATTTCAGCTTCAAACGAGGATGGTTCCGTTTCCGCAGGTGAATTGAGCGCCCGCTACGACAACTTTGTGGTGGACCTGCTGGGCAGCATCGCGTACGGGGAGCTTTCGGCGTTTGAGCGCCTGGCGACGGACGCGCAACACTCGCCGACCCTCGGTGACCGGGCTGTGCTGGGGAGAATGGCCGTGTCCGAATTCGGCCACTACGAGGCCATGTGTGCCCGGCTCAATGACATGGGCATGGATCCGGAACTGGCCATGGCACCCTACCAGCGCATGGTTGACGCGTTCCATGAGCGCACCCGGCCCGCCGACTGGCATGAGTCGTTGATGAAGGCCTATGTGGTCGAGGCGATCACCGAGGAGTTCTACACCGCCATCGCCGAGCACCTGGACCAGCCCACCCGTGAGGCAATTGCCGAGGTGCGCACCAGCGACGAGCAGGTTGCCGAGCTGACAGCACTGTTGCAGAAGATGCTGGCCGAGGACCCCCGGCTGTCCTCGCGACTGGCGTTGTGGGGGCGGCGGATGGTGGGGGAGGCCCTGGCCCAGGTGCAGCGCATTGGCGCTAAGCACAGTTTCCTTGTTGGCCTGCGCCCCGACGCAACGCAGGAACAGGCGGCCGCCGAGGTCTCAGCCATTCTCAGCGCCCTGACCCGCAACCACTCGCGGCGCATGAGCAAGCTGGGCCTCACAGCCTAGAACGTCGCTGGCAGACCTTGGGAACAAACATGAACGAAACGTGGGACGCGGTTCACGCCGAACGCGCGGCACTTGCCGCAGACCTGGCACTTCTGGGAGAGGAGCAATGGGCGACGCCGTCCCTGTGCTCCGGACTGAACGTCAGGGAAGTCCTCGCCCACCTCACAGCCGGGGCAAGCCTGGGCCCGGTGCGCTGGATGGCGGGGGTCATCCGCTGCCGGTTCGACTTCAACAAAATGGTGGCCATGCGGCTGGCCGAGCAAATGGGCGCCACCGGGGCCGAAACCCTGGAACGGTTCCGCGGCATTGAAACCAGCACCACCATGGCCCCGCTGCCAGTCCTGGCGATGCTGGGCGAATCAGTTGTCCACCCCGAAGACATCAGACGACCGTTGGGCCTCGTGCGTGCGCACCCCATCGATGTGCTGACCCGCGTGGCCGGCTACTACAGCGGCACTGACCAGGTGGTCCTGGCCAAGGGGCGCATCGGCGGGCTTGAACTTGTGGCCGACGACGGGCCCTTCACCGCAGGCACCGGCCTTGTTGTCACAGGAAGCACGTTGGCACTGATCATGGCGATGACGGGGCGTGAGGCGTACTGCGATGAACTTTCCGGCGACGGCGTCGAAACCCTTCGCGAACGGTGCCCTGCGCCCTGACTCATGGCTCCCGAACGTCCCGCAGGATTCGTTCGACTGTTTCTTCCAGGGACTCCTTCGCCGTGATGCGCTGCTCGTCGATGCCTTGCAGTGGATCCCATCCGCGGTACCAGCCGCGCATGGCATGCTCACCAAAGTCCGCCTGCTTGTGCGGCCGGGTGGCGTGCCGTCGCAGCGTCTCGTCCAGGGAGAGGTCCCAGGCGTAAAACACGCTGCGCCCCTGATGCCCGGCCCGCAGGGAGTTGAAACAACCGCTGTGGGTCTTGGCATTGAACATTCCCTCAGCGATGACGGTGCGCCCATGCCGCAGCGCCAGGGCCGCCGTCTGCTCGATCAGTTCGATGGTGAGCGGGGAGTAGTTACCGGTTTCGCCAAGAATGGTCCGGCGGAAGTTGTCCTGTTCAATCCACACCCCGGCCAGTTCCCTTTGCAGGACACGGGCCACGGCGCTCTTGCCGGAACCTGAATTACCGCGCAGCACGATGAGGATGGACATGCTTCCATCCAAGCACGGACGACGGCGGCCGGCCCGGTCTGCGGCGACTAATCCTCCACGCTGCGCTTGAAGACAAGCATCAGGGCCCGCATGCCCAACACGAAACCGCCAAAGAGCAGGACGAAACCAAGGAAGCTGTACAGCCTGATCGCGCCGGCCAGTTCCGGGCCGGCGTCGCTGGTGATGAGCATGATGGCCCCCACGACGGCCGCCCCGGCCAAGACGGCAACGATGAGCTGTTGGAACAGCCCTGTCAGGAAGTTGCGGTCGGAGGCGTGGGCCAGCACCCGCACGTTCATGGAGAAGCGGCCGTGTTCCAGGTCGTCGGTGATCCTGTTGATGCGGCGCGGGAGCCGGTTGAGCAGGGGCAGCAGCTGCAGGGCGCGTTGTTCGAGCTCGTCCTTGATGTTGCCGACCTTCACCTTGCCGTTCATGAGCCGGGCCCCTTCGGCGCGGGCGGCGGCCACAAGGTCAAGGGCGGGGTCGATGACAAGCAAGGTGCCTTCGACGGCGGCCAGGGCACGAAATGCCGCGCCGATCTGCGGCGGGACGGCGAACTGGTGGGCGATCACCAGCGAGAAGAGGTCAGCGAACATCTTCTGGCTGCCGCCGGGGCCAAAGCCTGTCCGGAACCGAGTGAGCAGTTGTCCAAGTGAACGCTCAAGGGCCCGCTCGTCCAGGTCTTCGGGACGGTCGAGCAGTTCGATGAGTGCGTCGGTGGCCCCCGCGCTGTCATGTTTGTCGATGGAGTACAGCATCATGCCCAGGGCGGTTTGTGTTGCGGGGTCAAGCCGGCCGACGGCGCCAAAGTCCAGGAGCCCCAGTTTCCCCTCGGGGGTGATGAAAATGTTCCCGGCGTGCAGGTCGGCGTGGAAGACGCCGTCGGAGATGATCTGTTCAAGTGTGGCCCCCAGCAAGGTGGCGGCCAGGGCACTGCGTTCCTCGGCGCTGAGCCGCTCTAGGATGGAGCCGGCGGAACTGACGGGCCGTCCCGGCAGCCTGTCCATGACAAGAAGGCGCTCGCCGGAGAGTTCTGGATAGGCGTGGGGGACCGCGACGGTGAACTTGCCCGATTGTGCCAGCGAATGCTCGATGCTGCGCATGTTGTCCAGCTCGATCCTGTAGTCCAGCTCCTCCTCGAGGGAATCGGCGAAGCCGCGGGCCAGGGTGTACGCGCCTAGGGACTTGCCCCACGGGGTTGTCTTGTTCAGCCAGCGGGCCAGCCGCAGGATAATGTCGGTATCGAGGCCGACCTGGTCAAGGGCGCCGGGCCGCTGGACCTTCAGGACCACATCCGTTCCATCAAGCAGGGTGGCCTCATGGACCTGCGCCACGGAGGCTGCGGCCAGCGGCACCGGGTTGACGTGGCTGAAGACTTCCCCCAGCGGACGGCCCAGCCGTTCCTCGATGGCAGTCTCGATGGATTCCCATGTTTCTGGTGCAGCCTTGGTCTGCAGTGTCTCCAACTCGCGGATGTAGGGTTCCGGCAGCAGGTCGCGCCTGGTGGAGAGCATCTGCCCCAGCTTGATGAAGGCGACACCTGCTTCGTTGAGTGCATCGCGCAGGGCCCTGGCCGTTTTTACATCGTGGTTTAAACCGTCGTTGCGGCCAAAGCCGCGCAGCCGGGAACCCAGACCGTGGCGCACGGCGATGGAGATGACTTCGGCATAGCGTCGGGTACGCCGCCGTCGAGCCTTCCCCCCGGTGAAGACCTGGCTGAAGCTTGGCAGCGTCCCCGTGGGGAATGCTGCCTCGATGAAGACCAGCGCGCCGACGCCGAGCGCAAAAATCCAGCCGACGGCCAGGATCAGGAACAGCAGCGCCACACCGGGCGCCACGTCCAGGCCGCCGGGATTCTGGTTCGTGCCGGCGCGGTACAGGTACTGCACGGTCAGGCCCATGGCGGCGCTCATGACGAATCCGACAACGATGGACCGCGGCCAGCCGATCGGCACGCCCACCACACGCCGCACCACAGTGGCGGCAAGCCAAGACTGCAGGGCCAAAAACAGCAGCCCGGCAAGGCCAATCAGGACAAGCAGCACAACATCCAGGATGGGCATCAGGACTTACACCGGCCGGCATTCATTTCGACAACGTTCACTTTGGCTCCCAGGGCGCGACAGTTCGTGACTTCACTCTAGCGGCGCCGGGCCGAGGTACGGGCGCTACGCTTGGGCCGTGGGCATCCCCATCAGCGGATGGCTGGCCGAACGCTACGGCGCACGGCGCATATTTACGGCTGCCATTGCCGTGTTCACGATCGCCTCGCTGCTGTGTGCGCTCAGCCCCAACCTTGCCTTTCTGTGGGGGCGCGGATCCTGCAGGGCCTGGGCGGAGCCATGATGGTTCCTGTCGGCCTGCTGGCACTGGATCTTTTTGATCAACGTCCCGATGGGCATCATCGCCTTCATCACCGCAGCGAAGGTTGTGCCTAGCATCAGGGTACGGAAGGTGCCGCCGCAGGGACCTACCTGCCCTGCTTCTGCCGGCCGGACGTCCCACGCCCCGGCAGCAGTGCCCGGGCCACCACTGCGGCAAGCCCTGTCAGCACCGCAAGCACCCCCGCCATGGCGCTCCAACCAAACTGTTGGAACACCAGCCCGGCGCTCCAGCCCACAACGCTGGATCCGGCGTAGTAGCTGAGGTTGTAAAGCGAGGAGGCCTGCGCCCGTCCCGTGCTGGCCATCGCCCCGGTCCAGCCGGCAGCGATGCTGTGGGCGCCAAAGAAACCTGCCGTGAACAGCACCAGGCCCACAAGGATCATGGCAACAGGGCTAGCAAGGGTCAGGGCCAGGCCCAAAATCATGACGGCGCAGGACACCAGGAGAACCGTGCGCCGGCACCAGCGGCCCGCGAGCCCGGCCACCATGCGGGAGGAGGCCGTGCCCGCCAGATATGCCAGAAAGAGCAGGGCGACTGCAGAGGCAGGGAAGAGATACGGCGGTGCCTCCAGCCGGAAGCCCAGGTAGTTGTAGACACTGACAAACGAGCCCATCAGCAGGAAGGCCTGTGCATACAAGGCCAGCAACGGCCTGCTGCGCAGTTGGGGGAGGAGCTTGCCCAACGCCGCCCCGAATCCCTGCACATGCGATGGAATGAAGCCTCGCTGCTTGGGAGCCAGCAGGAGGAATCCGGCAGTTGCGGCCGCGGCTGAGAGGGAAACCGTAAGCGTGCCCATGCGCCATCCGGCGAGGTCTGCCACAGGCCCTGCCAGCAACCGGCCGAAGAGCCCACCCAAGGTGGTTCCGCCAACGTAGGCAGCCGCCGCGGCACTGGCGCTCGCAGGGCTGACTTCCTCCGTGAGGTAGGCGATGGCCAACGCGGGGATGCCACCGAGTGCGGCGCCCTCCAGCGCCCGCAGAACAAGCAAAATTTCAAAGTTCGGGGCGGCCGGGACCAGGAGTCCAAAGATTGTTGCCAGAACGACGGCCAAGCCCATGGTGCGCACCCGCCCCCACCGGTCGGAGGCAAAAGACCATGGCAGCACAGTGATGGCCAGCGCGATCGTGGCCACTGAGACTGTCAGTGATGCCTGGGCTGCAGTCACGTTCAGTTCGCCCGAGATCAGGGGCAGCAGCCCCTGAAGGGAATACAGCTGGGCAAATGTTGCCACGCCTGCACAGGCCAACGCTGCCAGGACCCTGCGATACCCGGTGCTGCCGTGCCGGTGGCCGGCCCATGGCGATGCCACACTCACAGGGGAAGTGTCTGTGCGGGACACCTCATGCAGAGTTCACTTCATTCACACGGTCAACCCTATGGTGCCCGTCAGGATGCGTCCAATGCGCCAGCCCGGGCCTTGGTTCGGCCCCGGGCCAGCCCGGGCCCTCCCTCCCCGGCATGCTCGGTGGTACGCTTAGTGCTCGAATCTTTGTACTAGGCGGTGGTGTTGTGTTTGGCATGGACCCGACGGCGCCCAAGGTGCCCACCATGGATCCGACGGGCTTTGCCTCGCCCGCCCGCGACTACTTCCACGGCGGTATCGACCTTAATCGACACCTGATCATTCTTTAGAGGGTTCAGGGGTGTTGTGGACTTGGGCGAGGGCGCAATGGAATTATGGGAGCAGGTCCAGTTTCTGCTTTAAGTCCGTTTAACCTGCGGGTGAGCCTCCCAGTCTTGATTTGTTCTTGCCTGAGTTCTTCTTGGAGTTCGTTGATTGCCCGCTCCAGTGTTGTGCAGAGGGCCTTCCAACTTTCGGCGCGTTCATGTGTGCGCGATTGGAGTTCCCGCAGGCTGGTTGCCTCCGACTTGAGCTTTGCAATTTGCTCGTGGAGGTTCACTTCAGCTGCTGTTGGCTGATGTGCCTTGTCGCGCAGGTAGGCAAAGCGATCCTTGAGGTCGGGGGAGCGGTAGAGCACGTGGCGGCCGACTTGGGCTTCCCTGGCAAGGTCGCTGATGCTGGTAGCGCCTACGGCCACCCGCTGGGGCTGGCCGAGGAGGATTCGCTGCATCGCGGCGAGGATTGCCCGACGGGACGATTCGTCCTCATTCTCAATTTCCACATTGTCGGGGATGGCGGCCGGCTTATTCATCGCTAATGCTTTTCGGTGCTGCCATGTTGCCGCGGCAGATTCGAGTGGATCGGTGCTGGCTGACAATGAGCAGATTGCGTTCCGAACGCGCCAGGAAGGCTTGGGCAAGTGGCAAGGGGGACAGCGCCGCATTGGCCTGCAAGGACACGGCTTCGGATTCGAATTCTTGGAGTTGGCCGTCCGTGCGCGCACAGTTCAGGCAGCCGTCCACACACTCAAGGAGACTGGGCTGGTCGTCCTTTCCCGCGAGCTTGATCTTGTGGCACAAGGCCCGCCTTTCGTCGTACACACAGAGCGCCACCGCGGCCGGGTTGTCATAGATCAGCAGTGTCCGGTCTTTGCGCAGGCGACGCTCGTCAGCGGGTGTCAGGTCTCGGGGTAGCTTTTCGGTGGCCGCGAAGGCTCGATCGGCGGCGGGCCCGCTGAGACCTTCTCCGCTATCGAGCAGGCTTCGCAGGTGGTCCACGGTTCTCCGGCGGTGGGACCAGTCTTCTTCGAGCAGGAGATCGTTCATCCCGGACTTCTTGGTCCCCGCGTAGCCTCCTCCGATGACAGTGCCGAGGTGCTGGTATTGGATGGCTGTGGTCGTTTCCCCGTTGGGACGATTGTGAATAAACCACGCAAGGGTACGTCGAAATCGTCTCAACGTGATCGCTCCGTCAGGATCCTCGGGAATCTGAAGAGCCTGAGGGTTCACGCAGTGGGGGACGAGGCGCTCGTTGATGAAGGAAACGAAGTCCTTGATCCAGAGTGTCACAGTCGATGGCGCTCTCTGCCGGCCCGAATCGGAGAAGAGCAGACCATCGTTCCTGCCGAAGAGCTGGTCAAGCTGTTCCGCCACGTGGATGGCTTTCGCTGCTACAGAAATTGTTGCCCACGCCGCCTCCTGACCGCTTCCCAGGGCACCGGAATCATCGGCCCGTCTACCCTTCCATACACGGCCATGTATCAGGTGCAGTCGTGATCCACCGGGGCGTTCGAGGGGTGTTGGTGCCGCGCCGTGTTGCCACGTGCAGATTTCTTCCGGGCGGGCGCCGGTCAGGTAGCCGGCGACGATAATGGCCGCTGTGCGTAAATGGCCCAGCAATGGGCCCGGCAAGGTGTTGCGGCTGATCGAGCGGGGTTTGACATCGTAAACACCGATGGACGGGATCCACGGCCGGCCGTGAAACATGCCCTCTACCTTGAAATCAAGGGCGGTAAGGGAGTCAGCCTTCGATATATCCGGACGGATATGCATTTTTGCCAGGGCCCTGCTCAAGTAAAGTGTGTCGATCCGATGGCGATAGGAAATAACACCCCACCCAACCTCCTCGGCTCGCTTGGTGCCCGACCAAGTCGGCGCGGCGGGCAGTGGTGTCTTGGTGCGCACATATTCCTGCAGGAGAGTACGGGCTGCGTGGTACTGGCCCTCACCGGACGGCAAGTTGTCAAGCCGGGCGTGCAGGTGCTGATGGGCATCAATAATGTCGGCGGAGAATTCCGTCACGAAGGCGATTGACCATTCCAGGAGCGGTCCCATGGTGGCCTGCGATAAACGCTTCGTCGCATTTTCCCGAACACTGGTCCGAGGCTTCCACGCTTCACGATGCCAGGTGGGTTCGGGCCATTGCAGAGCTTCGGGCAGCCATGGGTTGAGGTGCCAGACACGAATCAGGCTTTCAAGGCTTTTGCGCTTCGTGTCCACGGACGAGTCGGAAGCATCCATCCTGCGCCGGCAGTCGTTGAGGTGCTCCGCATCCAGGTCGCCGGGAGTGAGGACTGGCGTGGCCGGATGCTGTTCGGACCATTCGCCAAGCAGCCAATTCACGTGGCCTTTCAGTTGGAAGAGAAGGTTTTCGATCGTCCCGACTTGCGGCCATTTGACATAGTTGCCGTGGGCCTCGTCCCTAAGGATCTCAGGATTCCCGTGGTTGATCAGGGCATAGGCGATGTGTTTCGCAGAGTCACGGAACGCCACCGGCCAGCCATCGAACCGGAGCCGGGGCAAGGGACGTGAGGGATCGCTGGCCAGCGCATTCATCGGCCACATATCCGCACCGAACGGTGCAATTACCGCGTCGTGGTGGATGCGATTCCTGGAAATGCATGGAGTGGCGACGGACGGATAATCGAGCAGGGGTGCGTCGTGGAATGCGGTGCCAACTAGACTCTCCGCCTGGCCATGCTACTGGGTCATCGAGGTCCTTCCTGCCGCAAGGCTGCAATAATTGTTGGCCGATGAGCTTTGATCTGATCAGCGGCCGCCAGTCGTTCCGCCGGGGAATGGCGTTCGACTATCGCCCGGAGCATGTAATAGCGACGAGCAAACTTCCTCTCCCACGCATCGCCCAGGGCGTCCCTGAGTTCTTCCAACACATCCAGGGCAGCCAGCTGGCGGGGCAACAGGCGCGAGACTGTGGCTGCGTTGTCGCAGTCGAGGCAATCGAGAAAGGAAAAGTAGCCAGTCGTGCAGGGCATCCCTGTCGTTGGTTTGATTTCCGGGTCTCGACAATTGGCAATGAGCGCGTCCTTCGACTCGCCGGAGTCCTGCCCTTCACACATCCGGTTCTGCACTTCAAGGCGTGCCCGATCCATGGCCGCCTGGATGCCGCGGGTGGCTTCGAGCTGTTGTTCTGCCAGGGCGAGAGCGTCGGTCCGGACGTAGTGGAGGTAGGTGGCCGGATTGTGATCGGTGGACTCCTTGGCAACGCCTTGGTCGGGGACGCTGCGGCGCAGGCGTTGGAAATCAATGCGTATTCCTTCAGGAATCCAGGATGCTCCGTTGCCGCTTCGGGCTCCCACACCCTTTTGATGTGTTGCTGCGGGGATACCGAAGTGGGGCTTGTTCGCGGTGAAAGGCCACCGGATGAGCAGCCGCTGGGAGGGCTGGTGATTGTGGGCCAGCCACACACGTGCCGGCTCTGTCGCTTCGGCGATCATGCGGACGTCCGTGGCTGCCTGGTCGTTTTGATCGATATTGTCCGTGAGGATCTCGGGCCAAAACCGTAGCCCGGGTCCCCGGCGTGGTTTGTCGAGGCCAAGCTGTACAGTGTCGGCATCAATCTCGACGGGCGTTCCCGACATGACGATGGGAGAGAGGTTCAACCCCCGGTGGCAGGCCATCAGGACCGCGGCGGCCAGGGCCTCGTCACCGTCTAGGAAAAGGTGTCGACGGACCGCGAATCGTTGACGGTAGTCATGCGGGCCCAAGGCGGCCAACGACCGGAATCCGGCCTTGCTTTGGGGCATTCCCAGGGTCATCAACTCGTGTAGGGCAAGGCTCTTGGCAATGTCTGGCGCATTGCCTGCATCATGTTCAAGCGCTTCCAAATGCGCTGCATGAATGCGGGCATGTGCCTCTTCCACCACTTTCCGGGCCGCATTGCGGATCCTCACAAAGTCACGCTTGGAATACCTTTCAATCTGTGTTTCTGGCTTCGACCATCCTTGCCTCTTGTTGATCTCCCGGCGTGTTGCATCGGACGTAGTCCCTGCAAAGCGCAACAGCGTGCGCATCCTGTTGAAGTAATCGTCCACAGTGGTGCGCGATTGCAACCGGAGCAGTTCGGCGTGGTAGCCGCGTAAATGGAAAGGGGTGATCTCGGCGATGAATTCCAACCGGGAAACCGGCCGATCGGCGCTGAGCTCCTCCACGTACCTGAGGAAGGACGACAGTGCCCGCTTGATCGCCAAAACACTGGATGTTCTCCGCCCGCCCTTTTCGCTGGCACTCCAGGCAAGAACTGCTTGTGCGAAATTCCCGCGCAGAGTCTCAGCCCCCGCCATTTTTGACAGGTCCATGCGATAGTTCGGGGCGTCTTCAAGGTGCAGTGTGATGGCCAGGCCTGAGCCTGCATCGACGGAAGAACCGGAAGGGCCGGAAGCCTGCAGCCCTGGGGGCGGCTGCGCCGCCCGTTGTCCGCTCATGAGGTGTGGAAACCGATCAGCGGATTCGTCGCTGACACGCTGTCCCACATCTGTTCAACGCTGGCGCCCCGCAGCAAGCTTGATCGCCGCAACCCCTTAACAGGTTCCAGATACACCCGTTTGGTTGTCTCAACAGATGAGTGGCCAAGCAGGTCCCGTACCTCGTCGAAAGCTTGGACGTAATTCATGACCGTGAATGGTGACGCGTCGTCAAATCCGAGATGTTCATCAATGGCCCGGATGCCGGCCAGGAGCACAAACAGGGCAAAAGTGAACCTTAGGGAGTGCGGGGTCACCTTCACCGTTGGCGAAACAGATCCCAGCATCGTGCGGGCCGCCGTCACGCGATCGTTGGCCGTATCAAAGACCTTGTCCCACGAGGCTATCTGCAAGGGACTTCCGTCCTCCTTCAGCCACAGCCAGACCGGCTCAATGCCCTGGTCCTTGGCGAGATACAGGCTCGCCCGGACCCGCGCCGGTATCGTTTCCACGGGTAAGACACGGCCATCGGTCAACCGGACGCGCTGGCCGGAGCGGCTTTGGAGTATCTCAACGACGTCGAGCCTACCTTTGACGTTTTCGTAGCGGCCCGCGGTTTGTGCTCGCCGGATGGCATCGGCGCGTTCCCCGACCTTGTATTGGTGCAGGCTGGCCAGGCCAAGGTCGTTCATCACCCTGTAGTGCCGTCGCACGCGACCCTTGCCGACGACCGGGACCTCCTCCTGAACGCTCGTAGTGGTCTCAAATAACAGCAGCTTCGCTGCTTCATCCAGCCTGAGCCCGGTCGTCACCAGGTAGTCAGCAAAGGCAACATTGCGTGCGGTGTTGCGGGATCTCGCTGCCACATTTGGCAGGCCCGCCACAGGCCGCCCTGTACCGTCTCGCTGGGCGTCGTAACCTCGCAGGCCAACGTCCCTCCACATCGCATACTCCCCAGGAGTGATCCACCGGTCACGGGATGTCCGCGAGTTCTTCTCGCGATGCCCTCACACGGCGCCTGGGTCCAGGAGCCGGTCAGCGGTTCCTGCCGGATTGTGTTCCGTCCAGCCTTCTTTTGTCGCCCACTCATAAAAGTGCCGCAGTGCGGCCCAACCTTTGTTCCACGTTGCCGGGCTGACCAGTTTCGGATTATGGGCATCGTAGACGCGCCAAATCTGGAAAGCACGAACGTGCGAATGCTTTGCTTCAAACCATTCGACATCTTGGGTGCCAAGGAAGGTGAACCACGTCTTCAGCTCCTTGGCGTAGGTCAGCGCCGTTGATGTACGGTCGGAGGGGTAGGCCTCCCTGAAGTAGTCGCCGAGCCTGTAGTCCACGAGCACAGGCGACATGAGGATGGGCTGGCCGGGAACGATGCCCACCGCAGCTTCACGGTCCGCGACGTTGTGCCACTCTTCGGCCAGCGGATGAAATCCGCGAGGAACCTGTGAGGGCCCGCCAGAAATCGCAATCACCCATGAGACCATCACGCTGTCCGCCGCGTCCATAAGCCACATCCTAGACACCCAAAGGTGAGATCGATCGGCGGCGCGCGCGGACGCCCGTGACCTATCGATAGGTCGATCTGTGCTGATCCGTCATGCACGTGAATTCCGGAATTTGCGCCTGAATGCGCCAGCTCTGTCGGAGAATAGTCCTAGTTTGGCCCCGGACTCTCCCGAACGCGGCAAGCAATGCCTGTGACGCTCAGGCAGGTTTGCCGTGCGATACTTCCTCGCATGGAATGTAAATTATCGATGCGGTGAGCGACAAGCTCTTCGGCTCAGTCGATCGTTGACCTGCGCGACGCTTTGGCAAGGTGGCAAGTGGAGCGATGTATCCAGCAGTGGACGCCAGGGGAAGTTGAAGTCAACGACGTTCTCGAACAGGTGGGTCGGGATGAGTGGTGGGTCGATTCGGATTTCGGTGCGATACGGGCGGCCATACGCTTGTCAGAGGCCGATGACCTGGTTTGGCCGCGCAGCGACGACAGAGCCGGCTATATTCATGGCCTCATGGTTGCCCGCGAGGCTGCGGGCCGTGGGCTTGGTTCCCAGACCCTAGGCTGGGCTGAGAAGGAGATTGTCGATCGAGGTCTGCACCTTGCCCGATTGGACTGTGTGGCCACGAATGTCGTACTTCGCTCGTTCTACCGGGCGCGCGGATTCGAAGAACGCGGCATCATGGATTTCGGTTCAGGGTCGAAATGGCATCCCGTGATGCGCTTCGAGAAACGACTCTCCTAGCATCCTGATAGACCCATGTGGCTTGGGCAACGACAGCTGTCAAAAAACGACCGGTCAGGGTTCCGTTCTCCATCATGAGCGTACCCAAGGCAGTTCCATGCCGCTTGACGGGGATATTTCTGAGAAACCTGTCTGCTCGTACAGTCGCCTGCCTGGAGGATCGGCGATCAAGGTGATGTACGGGTTCTCAGGGGCCTGCTCGCGAATTTGAGCAATTAACGTGTCGAGGATCAGCCTCCCCAGTCCTCTGCCTTGGAATTTTGGCAGCGTCGCCATATCCGCGATGTGAAAGCACCAGCCGCCGTCGCCTATCACGCGGCCCATGGCCACGGCGTGATGGGTATCCCTGTCCCGAACATGGCAAAAGAACCAGCTTCCGGTCAAAGCGGCGGCACCCTGCTCGGGTGACTTCTGCGATAGGCCCGCCTTCATTCGCAGAGCGAGATAATCTTCCAACTCGGGGTGATCTGCAATCAGCTCAAAGTTCTCGAAAATGTTCATGCCGCCAGTCTTACATCCCTACCCCGCGCACCCATCCCGCTCAGCCTTCCCATTACGGACTGGGAGTTGTTGCGCAGGCGGGTAATGAAAATGACCGGGTATCTAGTGTTTGTTGTGTTTGAGTGCTTGGCCGAGGACCCGCATGCCTTTCGGGTAGGCGCCCGGGTTCGGCCCCGAGTAGTTTAGGCGGATAAACGGTCCGGTGGGTTCGGCGGGGAACCATTCGTTGCCGGCGGCGATGATGACACCGGCACTCTCGCAATCCTTGGTCAGCTGTTCGAGGTTGGTTTCATCGGGCAGGCGCAACCAGAGGTTCAGCCCGCCCTTGGGGATGTTTTCTATATGGGCCTGTGGGGCATGCTCGTGCACGCCCCTAACCAATAGGTCGCGACGTGCTTGAAGCTGGTGGCGGAGATTGCGCAGGTGTGTTTGCCAACCGGGCTGCGTGACGACATCCAGCGCAGCTGCCTGAAGAATCCCGCTGACATACATCGTTTCGGCGCCTCTGTCTGCCAGGATGCGGTCGCGGGCCGGGCCACGTGCAATGACGGCAGCAATGCGAATGGCCGGGGAGACGCTCTTAGTCAGGGATCGAAGGTAGATGACGTGGCCGGAATCATCACGCGCAGCCACGGGTGCGGGGCTGGTGTTGATGCCGAAGTCGTGGGCCCAGTCGTCTTCGAGAAGGAACGCACCGTGCTCGCGAACGACGTCCAATATTTTGTTTGCCAGCCCCGGGGACCATTGCGCCCCGGTGGGGTTGGCATAGTTGGGTTGCGCGTAGAACATACGCGCTCCGCTTTCCTCGAAGGCCCTGGACAGTTCGGTCGGATCGGGCCCCTCGGGGCCGCTGGGCACGGGGATGAGCCGGACGCCGGCGTTCCGCGCGGCCAGGATGGCCCCCCAGTAGGTCGGTGACTCAATGAGCAAAGGCTGTCCAACGCCCACCAGCGCACTGAAGATCGAGCTAAGTCCGCTCTGGCTTCCCGGCAGCACGATGACATCACTTGGGGTCGGCGGGTTGATCCCGGCGGGCGTGGATGCGCCAAGTTCGCGGGCGAACCATGATTGCAGTTCCGGTAGACCGGCCACGGGCGGGCGGGACAGGGCCGCATCTCCCCGGGCGGCCCGGGTCAGGGCTGACTGTACGAGGCGCTCGGGCAACAGCGCCCGGTCCGGATAGCCCGAGTGGAAGGAAATGGCTTCGTTGGAGACGCTGCGCATCGCGGACGAAGTCGACGGCAGAATCACCTGGGGCGATCCCAAGGCAGCGCTCTGCCACCCGTAGTCCGAGGGGCGTGCCGTTCGCACGGCCCGAACGAATGTCCCCACACCCGGTTGGCTCTCTATCAACCCTTCCATGGTCAGGGTCTGCAAGGCTTTCTGAACCGTGACGGGGCTAGCCTGAAACTCAGCAACCAGCGCCCTGGTCGACGGCAAACGGGATCCCGGCGACGACGTAGAGATCCGTTCCTTGAGTCGCGCCACAATTCGCGAGCTGCTATCGTTGTTCATGGATACCAATGGTAGCGCTACTCTTACTTTGAGCCCACCGATACCGCATCGTGCATCTAACGGCCTCTGGTGGGGCCTGCTGGGTGTAGCGGCTTTCTCGTTCACCGTCCCACTTACGCGGGTGGCCGTTGGCGGGCTGTCCCCGTTATTTGTCGGTTCAGGCCGCGCGGTCGTCGCAGCGGTTCTTGCCGCACTGGCTCTGGCCCTCACCCGTCAGCACCTTCCTCGCGGAAAACAGTGGCTTCGGTTGGCCATGATTGCCGGCGGCATCGTGGTGGGCTTCCCGCTACTCACCTCCTTCGCCCTCACCTCGGCTCCGGCCAGCCATGGCGCCGTCGTCATCGCGCTGCTTCCCGCCGCAACCGCAACTGTTGCGGTCCTCCGCGGACGCGAACACTCCTCGAAAGCCTTCTGGGCGGCCACTATCATCGGGGCGCTGGCGGCCATCGGATTCGCCTTCCTCCAGTCCGGGAGCCTCGGGGCCATCGGCTGGAGTGACCTCCTGCTATTCGGCGCTGTGATAGCTGCGGCCATAGGATACGCCGAAGGAGGCCTGCTTGCTCGTGAACTCGGTGCCTGGCAAACCGTGTCTTGGGCCCTGGTGCTCGCCTCCCCGCTCATGGTCACCTTGAATGGATTCGCCATGGTCCAGCAGCCCCCGTCGGCAGCACCTGTTCAATGGGCCGCATTCGCTTACCTGGGCGTCATCAGCATGTTTCTGGGCTTCTTCGCCTGGTACCACGGACTCGCCATCGGGCCCATGGCCCACGTCAGCCAGATCCAACTCATCCAACCCGTCCTCAGTATTTGCTGGGCATGGCTCCTGTTGGGCGAGGCCCTGACGTGGGTCACCATCTCGGGAGGACTCGCCGTCATCGTCTGTGCCGGTTTTGCCGTCCGCGTCAGGCTCAGCCCGTCCCGGCAGCCGAGGAATTCCTGATCGTACCGCTCAACGTTTCCCTCGCGGAACGGGTGCACTGCCAACCCTGCCGTTTGGCGTCCTTCCCAAGGGCTTTCGAAGTAGAGGAACGGTTCCGCGATCTAACAACAAATCGGCTAGAACAGGCACTTTCTACAGAGAATCATTAGGGACCGGACCAGCACGTTCATCATGCGCGTGGCCGGGGACTCCATGGTCGGCGCCGGCATCGCTCATGGAGATGAAATCATTGTTGACAGGGCCCTCACCCCGCGCGACGGCTCAGTGGTGGTTGCCGTCGTCGAAGGTGAACTGTTAATTCGCCGGCTTTCAATGCACGACGGCGTGACCTCCCTTGTTGCCCACCCACCCAACGCCCCGTCCGTGGCTGCCGAGGTGACGTCCTTGGACGCAGACATGTCTGTCTGGGGTGTTGTCACCCGCTGTCTGCACCACGTCATGTAGCCAGGAGCCATGGAACGCTTGCAGGCCATCGCCTTAGTTGACGTGAACTTCTATGTCAGTTGTGAGCGGGTCTTTGACCCGTCGCTGGAGGGCCGCCCCGTCGTTGTCCAACAACGACGGCTGCGTCGTGGCGCGCTCGGCCGAGGCGAAGGAGCTGGGCATCGCGACAGGTGCGCCCTGGTTCAAAATCCAGTCGCAGGCGAAGGGGGCTGGTGGCACGCTCGAGCAACTACGAATTAATTGTATGGGGATCTGAGCGCACGGGTCATGGAGGTCGTTGGCCGTTTTGGCACGTGGCAGGAGGTCTACTCGATCGATGAATCGTTCGCGGGCCTCGTGGGTGACCCCGCCCAGTTGCAGGCCGCCGGGCGCGACATCCGTGCGGCCGTGATGCGCCACGTCGGAGTTCCCGTCTGCGTTGGCGTGGCCGGCACGAAGACGCTGGCCAAGTTTGCCAACCGGATCGCCAAGCAGAACCCTGCGCTGGGCGGTGTCTGCGCACTTGCATCCATGCCTGCGGGGCACATCGAGGGCGTCCAACAGCGCGTTCCCGCCTCCGGGCTGTGGGGCGTTGGCGGCAAGACGGCAAGCAAGCTGAAGATGATGGGCATTGAATCAATTGCCGATCTCAAGGCCGCCGACCCCGCCTTGATCCGCAAGAAGTTCTCCGTGGTGCTCCAGCGGACAGTGCTGGAATTGAACGGCACAGAGTGCATTCCCCACACCGAGGAACGCGTCGACAAGCAACAGATCATGTTCTCGCGCAGCTTCTCCACGCCGGTCACCACGGTTGAGGGCATGGAACAAGTCATGGCCATCTATGCCCAACGCGGTGCAGCCAGGCTTGCTGAGGAAGGGCTGATGGCCACGTCCATGACTGTCACGGCCGGCACCAGCCGCTTTGCCGCAGGCGAGGGCAGCTTCCCCGCTGCCACGATCCGATTTACGACGCCGACCCAGGACCCCATAGCGATGGTGCGGGCAGCCGTGGCCGCCATCCGGCAAAGCACCGTTCCCGGGGCCGCCTACCTGCGCGCCGGGGTCATGTTCAACGGGCTGGAACCGGCTGCCGCATCAGGCATGCTCGATGTTTTTGGCACCGAAAACAGCCAGCCCGATGTGGGAGGTGTACTGGGGGAGGTGCGCAGCAAGTTTGGCAGCACGGCCATCGGCATCGGCATCGGAGGGTTGGCCGAGGCACCCCAGTGGTCCATGAAACGCGAACATTCCTCGCCCCGGTACACCACCGAATGGTCGGAACTGCCGGTGGTTCGTGCCTGAGCTGAGTTGGCAGGCGCGCTGCCTTCGGCTTCAGTCAGTTTTCCCGGGGCCTGGTTTACACTAACCGTTCCGCAGCTTTTCCATCTCGAACTCCTCGGTGCGGGCCTGTCCGGACAGGCGGAAGGTCGCGAGCAGCCCCAGCACCAAGAATCCCGAGGCCGCGAAGGCCGAGTACCTCGTGCCGTCGCTGAACGCCGCACGTGACGCCTCGCCCACCTTCGGATCCTTGGCCGCCAGTCCGGGAATTGCGCCACCGGCACTGACCACCACCGTGTCAACGATCGCAGTGCGGGCGGACTCTGGCAGTAAAGGCGTTTCTTCGGCCAGCCTGGCGTTCAGGGACGTGCCGACTGAGGTGAAAAGAATTGTCCCGAGAATGGCAATTCCCAGCGCAGAACCGATTTGCCGGGCCGTGCTGGCAGTTCCGGAACCTTGGCCACTCTTGTCCACGGGGACGTCCTTGAGCACCACGCCGGTTAGCTGTGCGGTGGCCAGGCCCACGCCGAAGCCGTAGATAAACAGGAACGGGGTGATGGTCAGCCATGTGGAGTTGGCTGAGATAACAAGGCCTAATCCAGCCACACCGAGAATTTCAGCGGCAATGCCGATGCGCACAATAGCCACGGGGGAGATTTTATCCAACACCACGCTGGAGAGTGCGCTGGCTGCAAACGATCCTATGGCCAAGGCCAACAGCACCAGTCCGGTCTGCAGTGCGTTGTAGCCGATGACGTTCTGCAGCCACAACGGCAGTGAGAGGATGATGCCGAATTCGCCCAGAGAAACGATCATTGCTGCGATGTTTCCGTTGCGGAAGGACGGGATGCTGAACAGGGCGAAGGCCAGCAGTGTTGTCTTGCCGGCTCGCTGGCGATGGCGTCCCCACCAGGCAAAAGCGATGCCGGAGGCCACGGTGACGGCGAAGGCCAGCGGTATGGGGGAGAGGGCAAAGGGCCACGTCCACGTGCCAAACGTGGGAGCTTTCCCGGCATTGACCAGCCACCAGCCATAGCTGCGGCCCTCAATCAGGCCAAAAACCAAGGATGCGCTGGCGATGACGGAGAGCACGGCGCCGACTATGTCGATGCGGCGGGGATCTGCAGAATCCTGTGACTCGGCCACGCACAGCAATACGCCGATGATGATGACCACGGCCAGTGGCACATTGATCCCGAACGCCCAACGCCATGAATAGGAGGTGGTGAGCCAGCCGCCCAGCAGTGGGCCCACCGCAACCATGCCACCGATCGTGGAACCCCACACAGCGAAGGCAATGCCACGTTCCCTCCCCTGGAAGGTGGCATTGATCAGCGACAAGGTGGTGGGCAGCACCATGGCGCCGCCAACACCTTGAATGATTCGGGCGAGAATGAGCAGGTCACCGGACAGGGCCAGCGCCGCGAAGATCGAAGCTGCGGCGAAGATGACCACACCGGTTACCAGCATTCGCCGTCGTCCGTAGCGGTCGGCCAGGGTTCCAAAGACCAGCAGCAAGGCGGCGAAGACGAGCGTGTAGCTCTCCTGCACCCACTGCACCTGGGTGGAGGAGATGTCCAGGTCGCGAACAATGGAGGGAATCGCCACATTGACGATCGTCGAATCGACAATGATCAACGCCACAGCGATGCTGATGAAGACCAGTCCCGCCCAGCGGCGGCGCAAGCTTGTCATCGGTTTTCCCCGTTCAGTGGTTGGTGCGAGAGCTTGGAAGGCCACCAAATTGCCCGGCCAATGTCATAGGAGAGGGCCGGCACCAGCAGCGAACGCACGACGACAGTGTCCAGCAACACGCCGAAAGCGACGATGAAGGCAATCTGGGCCAGGAAGAGGATCGGAATCACGGCCAGGGCGGCAAAAGTGGCAGCCAGCACCACACCGGCTGAGGTGATGACGCTGCCGGTCATACCCAGCCCCCGCAGGATTCCCGGCCGGGTGCCGATCCGCAGCGACTCTTCCCGCACCCGGGTCATGAGGAAGATGTTGTAGTCAACACCCAGAGCCACCAGGAACACGAAGCCAAACAGCGGAACCGCTGCATCGGCACCGGGGAAATGGAACACATGGTTGAAAACAACCGCAGAGACGCCCAGGGCTGCCACATAAGAGATGACAACGCTGGCCACCAGCAGTACCGGCGCTACAACGGAGCGCAGCAACAGCATGAGGATTAGCAAGATGACCAGCAACACGATCGGAATGATCTTGACCAGGTCGCTCTGCGCCGTCGTGTTGGTGTCCAGGGCAATTGCTGTCACGCCGCCCACCAGCACTCCCTGATCAGCTGCGGGGAGAGTGGTGCGCAAGGTGCGTACCACTTGTTCTGCCGCCGATGAATCAGGCTCCGAAGTGAGCACGGCATTGATGATCACGTTGCCCTCGCGCACCACAGGAGCCGCTTCGGAGCCGGGGCGGACATTCCCGGCATAAATCGACGCTGAGTTGATTCCTGCGGTGGCTTCGACGGCCTTCAGTACGGCGTCGGCCCTTCCCTTCTCGGACACGATCACCACGGGGCTCCCGGCCCCGCTGGGGAAATGTGCAGCGGAGACTTTCTGCCCGGCCGCGGCCTGAGACTGGGTGAGAATGATTTCGCTCTGCGGGACACCGTTGGCCTGCAGCTGCAGGACGCCTAGGCCGCAGGCCACCAGGACAACCAAGGAGACCACCCAGGTTAGCCTGGGCCTTCGCGAAACCACCGTCCCCACCCTCTTCCACAGCCCGGAGATGCCCTCCAGCCCGTGGACAGCAGGGGTGGCTGCACTGTGGGCGTGCTCACGGGCGTGCTCAAGTCGGGGGCGGAAGGGCCAGAACGCGGCGCGGCCGAACAGGACGAGCAGCGCCGGTAGAAAGGTCAGTGAGGCGAGCAGCGCAAAAACAATGCCGATGGCCGCGATGGGTCCCAGGCTCCTGTTTGAGTTCAAGTCCGAGAACAGCAGGCACAACAGGGCAATGATCACTGTGGCCCCAGAGGCGGCTATGGGTTCCAGGGCTGCACGCCAGGCCCGGCCCATGGCAGCCCATTTTGATTCGACGTGTCGCAGGGACTCCCGGAATCTGGCCACTAAAAGCAGTGAGTAGTCGGTGGCGGCGCCAATGACAAGAATGGAGAGGATGCCTTGGCTCTGTCCGCTGAGCTTGATCCAACCCCAGCTGGCAAAGGCATATACAAGCAGGATCGCGGCAGAGAGGGCAAAGATCGAGGTGAGCAGCACCAGGAAGGGAAGCACAATGGAGCGGTAGACCAGCAGCAGGATCAGGAAGACCGCCCCACCGGCCACCAGGAGCAGGATGCCGTCAATACCGCCGAAAGCGTTGACCAAATCAGCGGTGAGTCCCGCAGGGCCGGTGACGTATGCGGTGACGGAGGAGGAGTCCGCCGTGCCGGCCACCGCACGAAGATCGGCAACAACGGTGTTCACGTTGTTCGTGTCGCTGATGGGCACGATGAACTGAATCGCTTTGCCGTCCTTTGAGGGGATGGGGCCGGCGATTGAACTTGTGGCCGGGGAAACCGCGGCCTCCACGCCCTGAACTGCTGCGAACCGTGGCGTCAATGCAGCGAAGCTCGCCAACTGTTCCGGGGTCAACGCCGTCTCGGAGGCAATGACCACAATCGCCGGGATGGCCTTTGAATCCGTGAACTTCTGCTGCCAAGTGTTCACCTCGGTGGACTCGGCGCTGGCGGGCAGGAAAGCAGCCTGGTCATTGCTGGAAACGGAGGAGAGCTTGCCAAATGTGGGTCCTCCAACGCTTGCAGCACCCAGCCAAACAATCAGCAGGACTGCCGGCAGGAGGATGCGCAGCCATCGCGCGGGACGCCAGTCGCGGCGGGATTCATTCGTCATTGTCGATCCATGCCTTCTCGGGATGCGGTGTTGCCTGGGGTTTCTGAATAAATGCTAGATAGGTAGATAATCTAATAAGTAGCTAGGTAAGCATTGTATTTGGCTATATAATACACTCATGTCCGAGTCACGCAACACCCCTCCGAGCACCCTTGATTCGATGCTTGACCCCAGGATCATCGACCCGAACAATGAGCTGGTTGAGCATTCGTCCCTGGGTGAGGATGATCTTGCCCAGATCGTGCGTGTGCTGGTGGGCGTCAGGCGCTGGCGTGAGGCAGAAGCTGCCCTGAGCGTGGAATCACGCAACCACATGAAGTTGAATGAGACTGATATGAAGGCGCTGCGTTTTCTGGTCATGTCCAAAAATCAGGGCTTGATCGCCACCCCTGGCCTGTTGGCGGAGCACCTGGAGATCTCCACCGCAGCCACTACCAAGCTCTTGGACCGCCTGGCGGCCGCCGGTCACATAGTGCGCTCACCACACCCCACAGATAGACGGGCCGTGGTGGTCACGATTACCTCTGAAACGCACGAGCAGGTACGCAACACTGTGGGCCGCAGCCATGCCCGCCGATTCGACGTGGCTGCACGGTTGGCGCCGGAGGAGCGGGAAGTCGTCATTCGTTTCCTCAACGACCTCAGCGACACCACCTCCACCCCGTAGGCTCGGGGTATGGACGAGCCCCCTGGATTCCCTCTCAAAAAAGCCGCACACCCGGGTCCGTGCGCAGGCGGAACTGCCCGCAGACGCATGCTGCTTGCTGCCGTTGGAGCCGGAACTGTGATGCTGGGGCTGGCGGTGCACTTCCTTGTCTCCGGCGATCTGGCATCCCTAGCGGCCGACGCCCTCTACACGGTGCTGCTTTACCTGCTCCTGGCCATCATTGCGCCCAGGACGGGCAGGCACTGGCTGGCGCTGTCGGCCTTTGCCCTCAGCGCACTTATTGAGCTTGCCCAGCTGACGGGCATCCCCGGGCAGCTCGCGGTGAGCTTCCCGCCGTCGAGCCTTGTCTTGGGCACCACCTTCTCCGCCCCCGACCTGGTGGCCTACGCGGTAGGCGCCGTCGCCGTGTACCTCGCCGACAGGTTCCTGTCCGCGCGGGCATCCGGGCGCGGCGCCCGGTGGCGTGCGACACAGCCGGAATAGCCGCCCGTTCCCGCAGGTTTGAGCACAGTAGGAGGCAACAATGCTCGAAGTGGTGGTTATTGGTGCAGGTCAGGCCGGACTTTCGGCCGCGTATTACCTTGCCCGGCAGGGGCTTCGGCCCGAGACTGACTTTGTGGTCCTTGACGCGAACCGGGCCCCCGGCGGTGCGTGGCTGCACCGCTGGTCCTCGCTGACCCTGGGCGCCGCGCACGCAGTCCACGACCTCCCCGGCATGAAGCTTCCCGCCGCCGATCCCACCGAGCCGGCCTCTGCCGTGGTGGGGCGCTACTACGGGACCTACGAAACCACGTTTGGCCTGCCCGTGCACAGGCCCGTGAAGGTGCTTGCCGTGCACCCATCGTCCCCGTCTTTCACAGCGGATGACGGCGAAGTCCCCGCCGACACGTCAGGTGCACCCCTGGTGGTGAAAACGGATCAGGGCAATTACAAAACCCACCTTGTCATCAACGCCACGGGCACCTGGGACAAACCGCACTGGCCGCACTATCCCGGCGTGGAAACCTTCGCCGGACGGCAGCTCCACACCCACGATTTCACGTCAGTGGCGGAGTTCGCCGGGCAGCGGGTGTTGGTGGTGGGCGGCGGCACATCGGCCGTCCAGTTTCTGCTCCAGCTCGCCGACGCCGGCGTTGAAACGGCATGGGCCACGCGGCGCGAACCCGAGTTCACCACCCGCGAGTTCGACCCCGACTGGGGACGCGACGTCGAACGCCGCGTCAACGAACGCACGGCCGCGGGGCTGCCGCCGCTGAGCGTCGTGGGCGTGACGGGACTGCCGTTAACGCAGCAATACCAACATGGGATTTCCGCGGGAACCCTTGTATCGCGCGGACCGCTGCGGCGAATCACGAAGGAAGGGGTGGTCTTTGCCGATGGCACCGCCTTCGCAGCCGATTCGATCCTGTGGGCCACGGGATTCCGCCCCTCCATGGACCACCTGGCGCCACTGAAACTGCGCGAACCAGGCGGCGGCATTGTCATGGACGGCGTGAAGGTGGCGCGCGAGCCGCGGCTGCTGATGGTTGGCTATGGCGCCTCTGCCTCGACACTGGGGGCCCGCCGGGCGGGCCGGGCCGCAGCATTGGCGGCACTGCAGCGGCTCAACGTTTCGGTCGACGCCTGACCCGGCCCCACTGTGGTACCCCGGGCTCAGAGCCCCGCACGTGAGGGGCGTCGGCGGGGGCGGGGGTGACAGCGCCCACGGTTGGAAATATCCACAGGCATCCGGAGGTTGGCGCTAAGGAGACCCCCTTCGAAAGGCAGCACCCATGACGCTTCCCATCTCCATCCTTGACCTTGCCCATATCGGCGACGACGGCATTGCCGCAAGTTTCCGCGATTCCGTGGAATTGGCGCAAAAGGCCGAAAGATGGGGGTACAAGCGCATTTGGTTTGCCGAACACCACAACATGCCCTCGATCGCCTCATCGGCCACGAGTGTGTTGATCGCGCACGTTGCCGCACACACCAAGACGATCCGCCTTGGCGCCGGCGGAATCATGCTGCCCAACCACTCGCCGCTGCAGATCGCCGAACAGTTCGGCACCCTGGAAACCCTGCACCCGGGACGCATTGACCTGGGACTGGGCCGTGCCCCCGGCAGCGACCAAAACACCATGCGTGCGCTGCGCCGGGACCCCATGGCAGCGGACACCTTCCCGCAGGATGTCCAGGAACTGCAGGCCTACTTTGAGGGCCAGAGCCGGATCTCCGGCGTGAATGCCTACCCGGGCAAGGACACACACGTTCCGCTGTACATCCTGGGCTCCTCGCTCTTTGGTGCCCGACTCGCCGCGGCGCTGGGCCTGCCGTACTCCTTCGCATCGCATTTCGCCCCGCAGGCCCTGGAGGATGCCGTGCGCATCTACCGCCGCGAATTCAAGCCGTCCGCGGCACTTGCCGCGCCCTATGTGATCGCAGGCGTCAATGCCATTGTGGCCGACACCCAGGAAGAGGCTGACGCGCTGCTGTTGACGGCCAAGCGCCGCCGCGTGGCCGCGATGGTTGGCGGCGGCCGCACGTTCACCGACGCCGAGGCCGACATGCTGCTCGAGTCACCGGCAGGCCAGCAGGTCCTGAACATGATGCGCTACTCGGCAGTCGGCACTCCTTCTGTGGTGCGGGCCTACCTGGATGAATTTGCCGTGAAGGCCGGCGCCGATGAGCTCATCGTGGCCACACAGGTCACCGAACGCGCCGGACGGATCCGCAGCTTTGAGCTGCTGGCCCAGGCCATGGAGCTGGCTCCGTCGGCGTAGCTTTCACACCGGGCCACTTTGCCCGATGGGTTTTCCTAGGAGTTGCTGCCCAGGTGGTGGCGGTCGGCCAGTGAAATGGTCAGAGCCGCCACCAGGACACCAACAACCACTCCCACCAGTGTGTCGGCAACGCGGCTGAACGCCGCGTCGGGGCCCAGATGCCCGCCCAAGCCTGTCATGATCAGCGCCATGGGTGTCACGGCGATTGTGGTCAGTATGTAGTTTTTCAGCACAACTATTTCCGCCAGGACCTGAAAAACGATGACCATGGCGACCGAGGGCCAAAAGCCCAGCGGCAGGGACAGCAGGACCACCGCCACCACCGCGCCGGCCACATTGCCCACCACGCGCTGGATGCCACGCTGGACGGCCATGCCATAGTTCAGTCCCTGGAGGGCGGCCACTGCGCCCATTGAAGCCCACAACGGGTGGTCAAGACCGAGTCCGACCGCGGCCCAGCCGGCAAGTGCCGATGCTGCGGCCATGCGCATGCCCTGATGTGCGCTTGAGGGCGAGAGCAGTGCCGTGCGTGCCGCTGACAACATTCCCTGCGGCTTTGCAGCACCGGTCTGTGCTGCTGCCTCGGACACACCGTCCGGTGCGGCAACGGACCGGGCGTCAAACACCGTGCGCAGTTGTGCCTCGTGTACTGCCAGACCATCCAAGGCAGAGGTGGCGCCGGCATGATTCCCTGCCTTGAGAAGCTCCAGCACGGCGTCGGCCTCATCAAGCAGGAGGCCAAGCTGGGCCGCCTGCGCACGGAGCTGCACGGAGCGCGCGCTGCGGCGCTGCGGGTGAGTCGCACTCAACGCCAATGAGTCCCTGGCTGTGCGCACTGCGGCGAGGGCCGCGCCCTGGCGGGTGCCGGCGTCGTCCATGTCTTTAGTTGTGCCAAGCCCGGTGACAGCGGCAATGGCACGGGCCACGGCGAGGCGGGCCGGGCCCATCGGGGCAATAAGGGCCGGAGCCATGGCCACCATCCAGCCGACCACGACGCCCAGTCCCAGGGCGGCGAGGACGCGGGGAATGGCGTCGAAGGTGTGTGCGTAGCCGGCGCCGGCGGAGGCTGCGAAGACGAGGATCACCACGCCAGGTCCCATGATCCTGAAGGCGGAAAACACGGGTGCGGCAAGGCCTGCGATGAGTGCGAGTGCCAGGATTTCCAGGCCCGTGGGCACACCCGATGCACCCATGAGGGCGCCGACACCCGTCGCCACAAGCATGGCGGCGGCGACGATCACCAGCATCACCCCAAGCCGCTTATAGGGCTGGTAGCGGCCGAAGGCGCTCGTCAAGGCGCCGAGGGCAGCGATGCCGGAAAGCTGCTCCTGTCCCAACAGACCACCCGCCACCAGGACCAGGGTCGCCGCGATGCCCACCTTGATGGCCGGTGCGAAAATGGCGTCGGCCGGGCGTAGGGCAAAGGAGTTCCGCCAAGTGGCACGGGCGGCGGGATGGGTCAGTGCTGTGCGTGTGTGGTGGATTCGGGTGAGCTGGGGCATGCTTCAATGATATCAAGTATTTTACTAGTAAAATATATGTAAGGGATATGAGAGTTCTCTCCTTGATGCGGCGGACGCCTAGACTGACATGATGGATGCAAAACCGGCAAGGGGAGACTTCGTCGACAGGGTCCGCCACGGCTGGGCCAGGAACTGGCCCGACCTTGATGTCGCAACGGTTGAGGTCATGGGGCGGATCACGCGGATTGCCGCCCTGACCAACCAGCGCGTTGAGCGGGACCTGGCGCCCGTGGCCGTCACCCGCGCCGAGTTTGACGTGCTGTGCACGCTGGCCCGGGCCGATTCGCCGCTGCGGGCCAGTGACGTCACGGCCGCCACCATGCTCAGCGGGGCATCCACCACAAAGAATGCCGAGCGGCTTGTCCAGCGCTGCCTGGTTGAAAGGCTGCCCTGGGAGCTTGATGGAAGGGTTGTCCTATTGCAATTGACCGAACAGGGACGGGACCTGGTGAACCGGGAATTCCCCCACTTCCTGGAGCGTGACAGCCAGGTGCTCGAGGGCCTCAGTGCCAAGGAACAGGTGCAGCTTGCATCGCTCCTGCGCAAGGTCGCGCTCAGGGCCGAGACTGTGGATTAAGCGGGGTGCGGGCACAGCGCCCACATCGGGCAGCGATAGTTCGAGGCGGTCGGTGGTGAGTGCCGGGACTATGGTGGCTGCGTGCTGTTCCAGCACCTGCAACAGGCTGGCCCCTGTCACAACCCCCAGCTTCAACCCGGCGGTATGCAATGCACGCACAAGCTCACGCGCGGCCCGGCGGACGGGGCTTTCACGGGCAACCCGGGCCGCATATTCGGCGTCAATCGCCGGCAACAGGCGCTCCACGGCCTTGGCAGTATCTTGCCCCGCAGTCTCCGGGACGGCTTGCCCCGCGGATGCTCCCGGCCTTGTGCCGAGGCCTCCTGCTGGAGCGTAATTCACAGGGGTTAACGGAACCGCTCGATTCGGTTTCCCGGAGCCGTCTGGCCGGCACATGGCTCAGGACTGCGCCCGCCACCTCGCGCTTCTCGGCCTAGACTAATCCCGTACCACCCAGCCCGGAATCCCGATGATCCGGGGCGATCCGACACCTGCCGCACCAGCAAGGAGGCCGGTAATTTCACGCTGCGTCATGGTTTGCATCCTCGGGTGGGGCACAGTGCTTGATTGGAGCATCGTGCCGACGTCGCGAAAATCAGCCCAGCGAGGGCAACCGTGACAACAATTCCTGTGCGGCCGACGTCGGATCTTCAGCGTCGGTGATGGCCCTGACAACCACAATGCGGGACGCACCGGCGGCAACCACCTGGTCCACATTGCCCAGGTCAACCCCACCAATGGCGAACCACGGCTTGGCAGTATCCAGGGACGCGGCGTGCTCGAGCAGGGAAAGCCCGACGGCGGCCCGGCCCGGCTTCGTGGGGGTGGCCCACAGAGGCCCCACGCAGAAATAATCGGCATTTGGATCGGCGGCAGCGGCCGAAACCTGTGCGCGGTCATGGGTGGAAAGCCCTATCGAAACAGTCTTCACCAGGGAACGCGCCGCCGGAAGGGGCAGGTCCTTTTGACCTACATGGAAGACAGGGGCGCCGCTAAGCATGGCAATGTCGGCCCTGTCATTCACGGCCCACAGCTTTCCGCATTCCTGCGCCACAGACCGCAAGACGGCCAGTAGTTCAAGTTCCCGGGCCGCCTCAAGCGACTTGTCGCGCAGCTGGATGATGTCAACGCCGCCGGCGTAGGCGGCCCGCAGGAAATCGGCGAAATCACCCTGCCGGGCACGGGCATCGGTGCACAAATACAGCCGGGCAGTATCGACTGAGGGAATGGAATGTTTGGTGGCGGCGTCATGGATGGCCGAATTTGAGCTCATGTCTCATAGACTAATGCAGTACCGCGGGAGCCAGTGAAGCTGGCTGAGAGGGCGCCGACTGCGCCGACCGAAATACGCCCCACGTGGGCGTGGAACCTGATCCGGATCATGCCGGCGTAGGGAAGGAGAGCATTGTGGCATCCATTGTGTCTGACATTTTGACCACCGAGGTTGCCGTTATTGGCGGCGGAATTGTGGGCCTCGGCATCGCCTGGGAAGCCCGGCGGGCGGGTCACACCGTCACAGTCATCGACCCCACACCGGCCGCCGGGGCAACGTTTGCGGCCGCCGGAATGCTGGCACCCGTCAGCGAACTCCACTACCAGGAGGAAGAACTCCTGGAGCTGACCCTGGCTTCGGCGGCCCTGTGGCCTGACTTTGTGGCGTCCCTGCCGGCCGGTTTGCACACGGGATTCAACACCTCCCCGACCCTGATTCTCGGAGGGGATCCGGCAGACCGAAAGGCGTTGTCGGACCTGCGGGACGTTCAAACCCTGCATGGCCTGGAGGTTGCCCAACTTTCCATCAGGGAGGCCCGTGCCCTGGAGCCCATGGTGGGCCCGCACATTTCCTGCGCCTACCTGGTTGGGTCCGACCACCAGGTTGATCCGCGGGCCATGGCTGTGGCATTGCAGGAGGCGCTGGTGGCTGCGGCCCCCGCATCCGGCCGTCCCCATGAGGGGCATCCGTTTGTGGCCGAGGAAGCCGTGGGACTGCTGCACGAGGACCCCGAGGACAACCGATCAGCCGTGACGGGTGTGCAATTGGCTGACGGCCGGCGGGTCCTCGCCCGGGAGGTCATCGTGGCCAACGGCCTGGGCGCGCCGAAACTCCACGGCCTGCCCGAAGGCCTCACACTGCCCGTCCGCCCCGTGTACGGTGACATCCTGCGCCTGCGGGTTCCCGGGCACCTGCGCCCGCTGACCACCGCAACCATCCGCGGCATGGTGCGCGGACTGCCGGTGTACATCGTGCCGCGCGATGACGGCACGGTGGTGATCGGTGCCAGCAGCCGCGAGGACGGATCGGCAGGCGTCAGCGCCGGGGGAGTGCATCAGCTTCTGCGCGACGCCCAGGTCCTGATGCCGGCCGTTGCCGAGCTCGAACTCATCGAAACGACGGCCCGCGCGCGCCCCGGCACCCCCGACAACGCACCCCTGCTTGGCAGGGTTGCCGGACCTGGCGGCAGGGACGTCACCGGCCTGATCATCGCCACCGGCTTCTTCAGGCACGGCGTGCTCCTGACCCCGATCGCCGCCCGCATCACGCGGCAATTGCTCACAAACATCACCGACCTGGCGTGGGAACGCTTCAGGCCCGACCGCTTTTCGCACGCACGCCAGCCGGTCCGCAACGCCGGCCCAACCACCCAGGAGCCCTCATGAGCACCATCAACATCAACGGCGCGGCCCAGCCGTACGCCTCAGGAACCACCGTTGCCGACCTCGTATCGGCCATGACGGGCAAGGCTCTGTTGGCCAGCGGACAGGCGGCCGACGGCGGACGGCTGGGTGTCGCCGTCGCCCGCAACGCAGACATTGTGCCGCGCAGCCAGTGGGCGGCGACGCAGGTGCAGGACAATGACGAGCTTGAAATCGTCACGGCCGTGCAGGGCGGCTAGGGCATGAACGGCACCAAACACACCAACATCCAACATCTCCGGACCGAAAGCGAACGACCATGACTGAAACACTTGCCGGCAACGGCGCACGGATTGCCATCGAGGAAGACGCCCTTGTCATTGACGGGGTGGCGCTCGGATCGCGGCTCATCATGGGCACCGGCGGAGCGCCCAGCCTGTCGGGTTTGGGCGCGGCCCTGATCGCCTCAGGCACTGAGCTGACAACAGTGGCCATGCGCCGGTATTCGGTTGATAGTGAGGGCGAATCGGGCACCAACCTGTTCAGGCTGCTGCTTGAAAACAACATCCGCGTGCTGCCCAACACGGCAGGCTGCTTCACCGCACGGGAGGCTGTGATGACGGCCGAGCTGGCCCGCGAAGCCCTTGAAACCGACTGGGTGAAACTGGAAGTCATCGCGGACGAGCACACCCTGCTGCCCGACGCGCTCGAACTTGTCGAGGCCACCGAACAGCTCGTCAACCGCGGCTTCAAGGTCTTCGCCTACACGAACGATGACCCGGTCCTCGCGCTGCGCCTCGAGCGGCTCGGCGCGGCGGCCGTCATGCCGTTGGGCGCCCCCATCGGCACCGGGCTGGGCATCCTGAACCCGCACAACATCGAATTGATCGTCTCGCGTGCCGGCATTCCCGTGGTGCTCGATGCCGGAATCGGCACGGCATCGGACGCCGCCCTTGCCATGGAGCTCGGCTGCGACGCGGTGCTGCTGGCCACTGCTGTCACCCGGGCGCAGAATCCAGTGGTTATGGCTGAGGCCTTCAAACACGCGGTGATCGGTGGAAGACTGGCAGCACAGGGCGGCCGCATTCCCAAGCGGGCGCATGCCTTGGCTTCGTCGGCAATGGACGGCCGCCCCGACCTGTAGAGCTAACTAAGGAGCCTGCCATGGCAGCCGAAGATGTGTTGACCCGGGCCCAGATTGACGAAGAGCTTCAGACTTTGCCGCAGTGGCGCCTTACGGGTGAGCTGCGCACCGTACTGAAGTGTCCGACGTCGGCCATCGCCCTGGACCTGTTCTCCACGATCGGGCAGGTGGCCCAGAAGGCAGACCACCACCCCGATCTTGACTGGCGCTATGACACCTTGTTTGTGGCCACGAGCTCCCATGACGCAGGAGGCCAAATCACCGCCCGGGACATCAGCCTGGCAAGGGCTATTTCCACGGCCGCTTCGGCGGCGGGGGCCGTGGCAAGGCCCGATTTGATCCGGACCTTTGACATCGTCATCGACACCGCGGACAAGGCCGCCATTTCTACAACGTGGAAGGGTGGCTTCGGGTACGTGGCTGACGCCAACGGGGACCTGAGTGATCCCCACGGCCGGGGACCGGGCATTTGGTTCCAGGAAACCGGGACTCCCAATCCGAACCGGTTCCATGTGGATGTGAACGTTCCCTTCAGCGAGAGGGAAACGTATCTTGCGGCGCTGGCGGACTCGGGCGGTTCCCTTGACGACGACTACGCGCCGCGCTGGGTTGTGGCCACGGATGCGCAGGGAAACCGGATGTGCATTTGCACCGAGGCTGAGGCCTGAGAAGTTGTGCGCAGCCTTCGGCCTCGGGCTGTGCGCATAAACCGTTATGCGCAGGACCCGACTACGGGCCCTGCGCAGAACGTCCGCAAGTTTGCGCAGGGCAAGTCACTGACAAGGACAGGGGGGCGCCCTTCACTGCCCTTAAACACTTATGCGCAGGCCCCGTATCGGGTCCTGCGCATAAGAAAAAGCAAAGAGTGCTGTGCTTAGTGCATTGCCAGAATCGCGTTTGTTCTTTCCACCAGCTGGTGGTGGCGGGTGCGTCCAACAAAACCTGCAGTGGCCCACGCGGCGGCGCCGCCCACGACGATGGACAGGATCCACGGAATCCATGCGGTGGCGGGATCGTGGTTCAGGCCTACCGCCATGGTGATGATCCAAACAAGCAGCGAGGATGCCACAGCCGCGCCTGCAGGAAGCACAGCCCCGAAGGTGTCCCGGTACTTGTCCACTGCCCAGGCAATGGCGCCCAGGGCACCGGCACTAAGAGCAATAATGACCAATGCAACCATGAAGTAATTCCGTCTCTCTTTGCTGAAGCAGTAGTCTTTGGGGGCTTTACAGCGCGGCAAATCCTACGCCGCGAGCCTTTTCCCCACCCAATTCAACGTATCCCAGGGCATGGCCGGGAACAATCACGAGGCGCCCCTTCTCGTCTTTAAGACGCAACTCAGTGCCCTTGGACAGGGCGTCAGAGACCAACGCGGCGACGTCGTCGGCGGTTTGATCGGATTCAAGGACAATTTCACGGCTGACGTTTTGGATGCCGATCTTGATTTCCACAGATGTCTCCTCGGTGCAGACTACAAATAGGTGTATGTATAAACCACTCTAGGGGCAGGCGGTCAGGATTCCTTGGGGAAGCGGCTAATTCCGCGCCAAGCTAAACGGTAGACAAGGTCACTGGCCACATCGAGGTCCAGGTCACCGTTTGCCTCAAGCCAGTAGCGGGCGCTGACCTGCGCCATTCCGGCCAGCGCACGGCCAAGAAGCGCCGCCTCAACGGGGGCCAGCTTCGTGTCCTCGGCAATGACCTCACCAATGGCATCGGCGTAGTGGGCGTTGAATTTCTCCAGCCGCGCAGCCACCTCGACGTCGTTGACCAGGTCTGATTCAAAGACAAGGCGGTGTGCCTGGTCATCGTTGGCCATGAAGTGAAAATAGGCCTTCATGGTTGCCTGGACACGGAGCTTGTTGTCAGTGGTTGAACTCAGTGCACCGACAAGCATTTTGGTCAGTGCTTCAAGATGGCTGTCCAGCAGTGCAAGGTACAGTTCGCGTTTGCTGGGGAAGTGTTGGTACAGCACGGGCTTGCTGACCTTGGCGGTCTCGGCAATCTCATCCATCGCGGCACCGTGATATCCGTGGTTGACGAACACCTCAAGGGCCGAGGCCAACAGCTGAGCACGGCGTTCGTCGCGGGGCAGCCTGGCCGGAGCCGTGCGCTCCTTCGCGGAGGGATCCAAAGTCATGATCTCAGCCTTTCTCTCCGGTGCCCCGTACTAAGCGATGGGCTGGTTTTTGTCAGTCTACCGGTCGGTATTGCGCCAGCGTGCGCAGGCAGGGCCGGACGGTGAGAGCATCTCCCCAAGACACCCAAGCGGCCACATGTGGAAAGCTGGGATGCGGGTCTGAGAAGACCCTTGAACTCGGTCTCGACGAGGTCCTTCAGGTCCGCCTGGCTGAGCAGCTTGAAGAGCGGCTGTCTTTCCCCTCTACCAAGAGCTGCTATCCGAGTTCAGGCCAGCCGTCGGAGCGGCGTCCCGCACCCTGAAGCCACTCATGTCCTCTCCGCCGACAGTGACCGTGCCGCTGTCTGGCCGTTCCGAGGAATGGATGGTCCCGATCAGGGTGCTCTTGCCGGCACCGCTTTGGCGTAGGACGCCTGCGATGACCGTACGGCGATGAGATGTTGCTCACATGCCGTGAGTGGTTTCAGTCAGCGAGGGCCCCGTGTGGGGCGGACCCGCACTCGCCGCAGGATGCGAGGAAAGCACGCGCCACCTCGTGCAGTTGCCGCCGGGCTGGTCACTTGATCGGGCACGCCCTAGATTTATGAGTATGGTTTCCTTGATCCAGCCACTGACCGCCGCCGCGCCTGCCCTGCCACCGCTGGTTGAGCCCGGCCCGCCGTTGTCCGGGGAGGAACTTGAGCGCTATTCGCGCCATGCGCTTATCCCGGAAATTGGTCTGGAGGGACAGCGAAGGTTATGCAACGCGCGGGTCCTTGTCATCGGTGCCGGCGGCCTGGGTTCCCCGGCGCTTCTCTACCTTGCCGCGGCCGGCGTGGGTACGCTTGGCATCGTCGACGACGACACCGTTGAACTGAGCAACCTCCAACGCCAGGTCATCCACGGCGTGGGCGACATCGGCCGCACCAAGCTGGAGTCAGCCCGCGATTCCATCCTCGAGCTCAACCCCGGGGTCAACGTGGTCCTGCACCCCGTCAGGCTGGATTCCACCAACGCACTGGACCTCTTCGCCGGCTACGACGTCATCCTCGACGGGGCCGACAACTTCGCCACCCGCTACCTCGTCAACGACGCCGCCGCGCTGCTCGGCAAGCCATACGTGTGGGGTTCCATCCTCCGCTTCGACGGACAGGTCAGCGTCTTTTGGGACAAATTCGGGCCCAACTACCGCGACCTCTACCCCGAACCGCCCGCGCCCGGCTCCGTTCCGTCGTGCGCCGAAGGCGGCGTCTTCGGCATGCTGTGCGCCTCGATCGGCGCCATGATGGTCACCGAAGCCGTCAAACTCATCACAGGCATCGGCCAATCCCTGCTGGGTCGCCTCCTGATTTTCGACGCCCTCTCCGCCCGGTGGCGTGAAATCCGCATCGCCAAGGACCCCGGAGCCGACCCCATCACCGGGTTGGTGGACTACGAGATCTTCTGTGGCCTTGGCACTGCCGCCGCCCTGAAGAACGACGGCGATCTCATCTCCCCCGATCAACTTGCCGACCGACTGGCCCGGCGGGAGCGGGGCGAGGAAACGTTTGTGCTGGTTGACGTGCGGGAGCCGGTGGAATTTGAGATCGCGAGGATCCCCGGCTCGGTGCTGATCCCGCTGGCCGGCATCAGGGACGGATCGGCCCTTGGCCAGGTGCCGCACGGCGTGCCGTTGATACTGCACTGCAAGGCCGGCACCCGCTCGGCCCAGGCACTGGCGAGCCTTGGCGCGGCAGGCTATGACGACGTCGTGCATCTTGATGGCGGAATCGACGCCTGGGCGAAGGCGGGACACTGAGGATGGCGGTCTCCGTTGCCAGCGTCACATCGGGCCTCGTTTCACGGGGGAGGAAGTGACATGAAAGGCCCGGCATTTCGGTGTTCCGCTGCGGAGAACAAGCCGGATCACGCAGATGGAGGCGCCCAAGTCGCCCGCGACAAACTAGCCGCGGGGGAGTACATTGCGCACAAAGGGTTCCTCACAGTGGGAGGGCCTGCATTGACGGAAGAGGCACATCATGAACCGATTGAACCTTCAGCCGACGCCGCAGCAACCCCTTGGTTCCGGGTTTGGGCATGACAGCACGGCCGCCTCGGTGGTTGAGGGCATGGACCTTGCTGGATGCGAGGCCATTGTCACCGGCGGCTACTCGGGCCTTGGCCTGGAGACCGTGCGGGCGCTGGTCGGGGTGGGCGTTCGCGTCAGCGTGCCTGCCCGCCGCCCCGACCACGCCCGAGGGGTGCTCGCCGCGGCCGACCTCGGCGGCGTGGATGTCTTCGAGATGGATTTGGGCGACCAGGCAAGTGTGAAAAAATTCGCCGCCGAGTACCTGGATTCCGGGCGGCGGCTGGACATCGTGATCAATAACGCCGCCATCATGGCCTGCCCGGAAACCCGCGTCGGCCCCGGCTGGGAGGCACAGTTTGCCACCAACCACCTGGGGCATTTCACGTTCGTAAACCTGTTGTGGCCTGTGTTGTCCGACGGCGGGGCGCGCGTGGTTGCGCTGTCGTCCACGGGACACAAACGCTCGGGAATCCGCTTCGATGATCCCCAATTCACCCGCGGCTACGACAAGTGGGAGGCCTACGGGCAGGCAAAAACAGCCAACAGCCTGTTTGCCGTCGGCCTTGACGCCCTGGGCGCCGGGCATGGGGTGCGGGCCTTTGCCGTCAACCCCGGCGGCATCATGACGGGGCTACAGCGCCATCTCAGCCAGGAAGAAATGGTCGCCGCAGGGTGGATGGACAGCACCGGCAAGCTCAAGGATGGGTTCAAGACCCCCGAGCAGGGGGCCGCAACGTCGGTGTGGTCGGCCACATCGCCCCTGCTCGACGGCAAGGGCGGCGTGTACTGCGAAGACTGCGACATTGCCAAGCCAACGGACCCCGACTCCGAGCTCGCCCGGTTCGCGGGCGTTGACGCGCACGCCATCGATCATGAAAGCGCCATACGGCTGTGGGAATTATCGGCGAATCTGACAGGGGTCAACGCGTTCGGTTAGGCCACCGGCACCACAGGGGGTGTTGAACGGTCATGCGCAGCTGGTGCTTCCGGCGCGGCGCATGGCCCACGGAGTCAGGCTGAGGCTGCTTCCGTGCCCGGCCCGCGCCGGCGCGTGCTGAGCGATTGCTCGGCGGCCGCTCCGATGGCGCCCGGTTCAATCTTGATTCCGTACAGTGCGTCCAGGGCCGCCAGATAGCTCCCCGCGTCGCCGGCAGAGGCGAGTTCCTTAGCCCTGACGGTGGGCACGTGCAGCAGCTGCTTGACCATGCGGCGCATGGCCAACTCAACCTCGGCGGTGGCTGCGCCACAACCGTGCTGTTTGCGGACTTTGGCCAACTCATCGTCAAGGACTGCCATGGTGTGCCGGCGCAGGGCCACGATGGCGTGGTCAAGGGCGCGGGAGTTTTGTGACTGTTCAAAGCTGCGGGTGGCATCGGCAACCATTGAGGAGGCTTCCACCAGGGTTGATTCCTGTTCGGCCGGGGCCGCCTGGCGCACCGTTTCAAGTGTCAGCAGGTCAACGCCGGGAAGCTCTGCAATGTCAGGGGCGAAGTCGTGCGTGAGGGCGAGGTCGATGGCCGTCAGCTGCCCTGATCCGTCGTGGCGCATGCGCGCCAAATCCCTGGACGACAGCTGGTGGTCCGAGCCGCTGCAGCCAACGAGCAGCGACGCTCGGGCCACGGCCTGCGCCAAGGAAAGCTCATCCAGTGCAGTACCGCCACGGGAGGCCGTAAACGTTTCGGCCCGTCCGGTGGAGGAGTACACGGAAATATCTGTGCATCCCCGCTGGGCAAGCTGTGCCATTGCGGCCCCCGCATACGCCCCGGTGCCAAAGAGCACGGCCGATGCGCCGGCGAGGGACCTGCCGGTCGGGCCGTCAGTCCCGGCCCGAAGTTCGGCGGCAAGATCTAGCGCCACCGAAACGATGGACATGCCGCGGCGGCCAAGCGCGGTCTGGGCGCCCACATCCTTGGCGGTTTTGGCTGCGGCCTGAAAAAGCCTGACAAGGGCGGGGGTTGTGGTGCCCTGGTCCTGGGCCGTGCTCAGGGCCCGTCGCACCTGGCCGGCAATCTCGCGTTCGCCCACGACGGCGGATTCCAAGCCGGTGCTGACGGCGAAAAGATGCCGGGGGACCGCATCACGTTCCAAGGTGGAGAAGGCTTGGGAGACAAGGGGCTCGGCCAGACCTGAATGCCGGCTGATGGATTCCACGAGTGAACTGCGGGCGGCCTCAACGTCTTCGGCGCTGCGGGCGTGGACATAAAGCTCAAAGCGGTTGCAGGTTGCCAGCGTGACCAGCCCGGCGACGTGGGCGCCGTGACCGGCACTATCCTCGTGCCCCAGCACCTCAGCACCAACTGCCGCTGCCCCGGCACTTAAGCGGGCAACGGTTTCCAGATCAATGGATGAGTGCGAGGCAACGAGCGAAAAGAGAACCACAATTTCAATATGGTAGACCCCCAAGCTGATGGTTTATGCACATTGGGAAGAAAAACGTCACCAAGAATCTGTGACACTGATTACCTTGCGGGGTGACGCCGTGCCCCTCTACGGTGACAGTTTGTGCACAAAAATCGCACGGATTCGCTCTGTAGGGTGGTGCCATGACACTGAGCCCAAGTCATCCGCTTATGGATGGACGCACCGCGAATTCCCCTTTGATCACAGCCTACCGGGGTGGCACGCCCAGCCGCAGGCCCGTCTGGTTCATGCGCCAGGCCGGACGCTCGCTGCCTGAATACCGGGAACTGCGGGCCGGCACCACCATGCTGGAATCCTGTCTCAAGCCCTCTATGGCTGCCGAGATCACGCTCCAGCCGGTCCGCCGCCACGACGTTGACGCCGCGATCTTCTTCTCCGACATTGTCATTCCGCTCAAGCTGGCAGGCGTGGGCGTTGACATTGTTCCCGGAGTGGGACCCGTCCTCGAGAAGCCCATCCGCACGGCCGCTGACATCGCAGCACTGCCCGAACTGACAGACGCGGCTCTGGACCCCATCCGGGAAGCCGTTGCACTGACGGTGGCCGAACTTGGCAACACCCCGTTGATCGGCTTTGCCGGCGCCCCCTTCACCGTGGCCGCCTACATGGTTGAGGGTCGCCCGTCCCGCGACCACCTCGGTCCGCGCACCATGATGCACGCCGAGCCGGAACTGTGGGCGGAACTGATGAACTGGGCCGCCGACGCCTCCGGAAAATTCCTGCGTGCCCAGATCGAGGCGGGCGCCAGCGCAGGCCAGCTCTTCGACTCATGGGCGGGGTCGCTGGGACTTGCCGACTACACCGAGCATGTGGCCCCGGCGTCGTCCAGGGCCTTGGACCACGTGCGCGACCTGGGCGTCCCGCTCATCCACTTTGGCACCGGCACAAGCGAACTTCTAGGCGCCATGCACGGCGTCGGAGTTGACGTCATGGGCGTGGACTACCGCCTTCCGCTGGATGAGGCCAACCGCCGCCTGGGTGGAAACGTGCCACTGCAGGGCAACATCGACCCGGCCCTGCTCAGCGCGCCGTGGGAGGTGCTTGAGGCACACGTGCGCGCCGTCGTGGCCGCTGGCGCATCGGCCCCCTCGCATGTGGTGAACTTGGGACATGGGGTGCCGCCGGAAACCGACCCGGCAGTCCTGACCCGTCTGGTTGAACTCGTTCATTCAATCTAGGGCCGCACCAACGAAGAGCCACGCACCACCCTCGAGGGGAATCCATGGAAAACCGCAGACGCGCAGCCAAGGCCCACAAGCCGCAGAGCCACCCGGCGCCCAACCAGGCGGTGGTTGTTGGTGGTGGAATTTCAGGCCTGCTGGCCGCAAAGGACCTGCAGGCCGCCGGTTTCCAGGTCAGCATTTACGACGCCGCGGCCTCCTGGGGCGGGTGTGTTGCCGCCCATGAGGTGGCCGGTGAGGTGCTCGATGCCGGGGCGGAATCCTTCGCAACCCGCAACACCGCGGTGGCCGATCTTGCGACGGAGCTGGGGCTCGGGGACAAGCTCACAACACCCAACCCGGCAGGTGCCTGGGTGTGGCTGCCAAGCGGGCCCGTCCCGCTGCCGCGCACAGGCATTCTGGGCATCCCCTCGGACCTCACGGCTCCCGAGGTCCGCGCCGCCCTGGGCGCCAAGGGCGTGCTGCGGGCCGCACTCGATGCCACGATGCCCTCGAGCATTGGCACCACCGAAGCAGTTTCAAGCGTGGCGGAGCTGGTCAGGGCGCGCATGGGCAAGCGGGTGCTTGAGCGCCTTGTGGCGCCCGTGGTGGCCGGCGTCCACTCGGCTGATCCGGAATTGCTCGACGTCGACATGGTGGCACCGGGGCTCCGCGCCGGCATCCGCGAACACGGCTCCCTTGCCGCCGCCGTTGCCGCGCAGCGGGCAGGCGGCAGCAAGCCCGGATCCGCCATTGGCGGGCTGGCCGGCGGCATGCACACGCTCGTCACTGCGCTCGTGGCCCAGCTGCGCGAGGCGGGCGTCGCCATGCATTCCGGACACCGGATCAAGGCCGTCTACCGCGGCGACACCGACCTGCCCCAGGACGGCCCCGCCCCCACGGAAGGGCCCGACGGCGCAGGCCCCTCCCGCTGGATTGTTGACTGGGAGCATGGCACTGACCGCGGATTCGAGGCCGCGGATTTGCTGGTGGTCGCCACCGACGGCCCCACGGCCGTGAAGCTGCTAGGTGTCGAACTGCCCCAGCTGCTGCCTTTTGCCCCAGCCCCGGGGCCTGACATCAGACTTGTCACATTGGTGCTGGATGTGCCCGAACTGGATTCGGCACCGCGCGGCACTGGAGTGCTCGTTGCCCCGGGCGTCGCCGGCATCAAGGCCAAGGCACTGACCCACGCGACGGCAAAATGGGAATGGCTGGCCGATTCCACGGGACCTGGCACCCATGTCCTGCGGCTCTCCTACGGCCGTGCCGGCGCCAAGGCGGCAGATGCTGTGCGGCTGACCCCCGGGACGCCGAAGGAGGAAGACCTGGTTCCCCAGGCGCTGGCGGATGCAACGGCGCTGCTCGGCATCGAGGTGACCGAGGCTGACCTGCTTGGTTCGGACGTTGTCCGCTGGCGGGGCGCCTTGCCGTTCGCCGCTGTCGGCCACCAGGCAAAAATGGCGCAAATCCACGCCCTGGCCAATGAGGTCCCCGGCCTGGTGCTCACGGGTGGCTGGATGAGCGGCAACGGCCTTGCAGCGGTTGTCAGCGGCACCAGGAGACAAATCCGGGCGGCCGTTGACGCCACACTGCGGGTGTGAGCTTCGCCTCTTTCTACGTCACGTAGAGAATGTCGGTTTCTGATTCTCCGGCTCGAGGGTGCACACTTGAAACCATGACGAGAGACACTTACACACAATCTGTCACTAAAACTCCTGCGGAGACGCCGTTCACGCTGTGGACCGTTTTCAAAAGGACCGGCTCCTTCACCGGTGGGGAAGCCGCAGTGGCCGGTTTTGAGGCGTTGGTGGCTGAGCTCGCCGCCGAAAGCATCACGCTGCGTGGCGCCTACGACGTCTCCGCGATGCGCAACGATGCCGACATCATGGTGTGGCTGGTCGGCGCCGACGCCGAAGGCTTGCAGCGGGCAGTACGCAGCATCCGGCGCCTGGAGCTGTTTGCGGCCGCTGAAATCTCGTGGTCGGCCATGGGCGTGCACCGCGAGGCAGAGTTCGCCAAGAACCATGGCCCCAGCTACATGGGCCCGAACGAACCAAAGAATTGGGTGTGCGTCTACCCGTTCGTGCGCTCCTACGACTGGTACATCCTGCCCGCCGAGGACCGCAGCCGCATGCTGCGCGACCACGGCATGCTCGGCCGGGACTACCCGCAGGTTCTGGCCAACACCGTCTCCGCTTTCGCCCTGGGGGACTGGGAATGGCTCCTGGGTCTGGAAGCCGATGAATTGACCGATTTGGTGGACATGATGCGTACCCTGCGCGGGACCGACGCCCGCCTGCACGTGCGTGATGAAATTCCCTTCTACACGGGCCGCCGCATTGCTGGCGCCGAGATTGCCGAGGTTCTCAAGTGAACAACCGAGCTGCCGCCCCCGCGCAGTACGACGCGATCCTGCTGGCCTCCTTCGGCGGGCCCGAGGGCCAGGACGACGTCCTGCCCTTCTTGCGCAACGTCACCCGCGGCCGCGGCATCCCGGATGAGCGCCTAGAGGAAGTCAGTCACCACTACCGCGCCAACGGCGGCATCAGCCCCATCAACGAGCAGAACCGTGCCCTCAAGGCCGCTCTGGAAGCAGAGCTGGCAGCCCGGAACATCGAGCTGCCTGTCCTGTGGGGCAACCGCAACTGGGATCCCTACATCCCCGCCGTGCTCCAGGACGCCTACGACGCCGGCCACCGCCGCCTGCTAATGCTCACCACTAGCGTCTACTCCTGTTACTCCAGCTGCCGCCAGTACCGCGAGGATATTGGCATTGCACTGACGGAGACGGGGCTGGACGGCAAATTGGCCGTGGATAAGATCCGCCAGTACTTTGACCACCCAGGCTTTGTTGAGCCCTTCATTGAAGGGACGGCTGCGTCATTGGCTAAGGTCCGCCAGGAACTCGCCGAAGCCGGAAAGGCCGGCGCGCCCGTCCACGTCATGTTTGCCACCCACTCCATTCCGACCCGGGACGCCGAAGCGGCTGGCCGTTCGGAACTGCAGCCGTTGGTTTTTGAGCAGGATTCGGCCTATGTAGCCCAGCACCTGGCCAACGCAGAGGCCATCATGGCCCGGGTCGATCCTGACCAGGACTGGTCGCTGGTGTACCAGTCTCGTTCCGGTGCACCTCACGTGCCGTGGCTGGAACCGGACATCAACGACGCACTGGCGGAGCAGGCGGCAGCCGGCGTAGCCGGTGTAGTGGTGGTCCCGCTGGGCTTCATCAGCGACCACATGGAAGTCCTCTGGGACCTGGACACCGAGGCGAAAGAGACCTGCGCCGAGCTGGGGCTGGCCTTCGACCGTTCCCCCACCCCGAGCACGCACCAAAAATTCGTCGAGGGCCTCGTGGACCTGATCTGTGAGCGAACCATCCAAAACCACATCACCGAACGTCCGGCCATGACCAAGCTGGGCCCCTGGTATGACGTGTGCAACCCCGGGTGCTGTGCGAACTTCCGTGGCGAGAAGCCGGCCATCTCCGAGGTGGGCAGCACCGTGGGCCTCGTGGCCGCCTCGCAAGGCGGTTCCTAATCTCCATGGCTGAAATAATGGCAGGTGTGAAAATTGGCACCCGAGGAAGCAAGCTGGCCCTAAGCCAGACCCAGCAAATTACAGACCAGCTCAGCGCTGTTGGCGGTTTTGATGCCCACATTAATGTCATCAAGACCGACGGTGACATCCTCACCGGTCCGCTGTCCCAAATGGGCGGCACCGGGGTGTTTGCCGCTGAACTGCGCGCAGCCGTACTCGACTCCCGCGTTGACGTGGCAGTGCACTCGCTGAAGGACCTGCCCACTGCGGCAGTTCCCGGCCTGGCCCTGGCGGCCGTGCCGGCCCGTGCCGACGCCCGCGACGCCTTGTGTTCCCGCGACGGGCTGACACTTGCGGAATTGCCGCAGGGCGCCCGTGTTGGAACCGGATCGCCCCGCCGGGCGGCCCAGCTCTTGGCTGCCCGCAGCGACCTGGACATTGTCGACATCCGCGGCAACGTCGACACCCGCCTGGCGCGGGTTGCTGGCCTGCCCGGAAACCCCGAGGCTGAGGTTGTCGCCGGAAAGACAGGGGACCTCGACGCCGTGGTGCTTGCCGCCGCGGGGCTGAGCCGGATCGGCAGGCTCGAAGCCGTCACCGAGTTCCTCGACACCGACGTGATGTTGCCGGCCCCCGGACAGGGCGCCCTGGCGCTTGAATGCCGCTCCGCCGACACCGACCTCGCCGGAGTGCTGGGCCAGTCGCTGGCAGCCGTCGATGACACCGACACCCGCCTGGCCGTCACGGCCGAACGCGCTTTGCTGGCCCGCCTCGAGGCCGGCTGCAGCGCACCCGTCGGCGCACACGCACACCGCAAGGGCTCCATGCTCTACCTCGAAACAGTCGTACTCTCCCTCGACGGAACCCGCTCGATGCGCCTGAAGAAGGCCACCGACGGGCTCACCGCAGTAGGGGCCACCCTGCTGGGCATCGAACTGGCCGAGGAACTGCTGGCTGGCGGCGCGGCGGACCTGGCGGATTTGCGTTCATGACATTGAGGGAACCGGCACCGGGTGCAGGTCCGCTTACCGGGCTTCGCGTCGCCGTGACCCGCAGCTTGGACAGGGCCGGCGGGCTGCTTTTTGCACTGACCGCTGCGGGCGCCGAAACGGTGCTGGTTCCCGTCATCGACTTTGAGGTTGGAGATCATGACGTCCTCGGAGCCGCCCTCCACCGCCTGGCCGAGGCGGAGTATGCGTGGCTGGTTATCAGCTCTATCACCACTGTGCGCGCGCTGAAGCAATGGTGTGAGGCGGCCGGGACGTCGCTGATCGATCTCATTCCGGCCGGGACGAAAGTCGCCACGATCGGGCCAACCTCCGTCGCCGTCCTGGCGGCCGAAGGCATCCACGCGAACGTGGCGCCGGTTGACGTGCAGTCCGCTGCAGGGCTCGTGGGCCTGTGGCCAGGTTTTGATGGCGGCAACAACAAGGTCTTGCTGCCGCAGTCGAACCTAGCCGAGGCCACGCTCACTGACGGCATCCGGGCCAAGGGCTGGGATGTGGAAAGCATCACCGCATACAAGACCGTGGATTACCCGGCCGATCCCGCATTCAGGCTGACCGCCGCGAAGGAATCTAGATTCCAGATGCTGACCCCGGACGAGGCGGCAGGGGAGATGCGCGCGGGGGCGATCGACGCCGTCGTGCTTGCCTCGGGAAGCGCTGCAGCAAGAGTTGCCGCAACCATGGCGCCGCTGCCTTCGGGGTGCCTGGTGGTTGCGATCGGGCAGCCCACGCGGGACGCGGCCGAACGGCTGGGCATGAGCGTTGCCGCAACTGCCGAACATCCGACGCCGGAGGGCATCGTCGCCGCGCTGGCACGGGCCCGCACACTTTTAGACAACCAGTAGTTCAGGAGCCACCATGAGTTTCCCCCAGCACCGTCCGCGCCGACTGCGCACCACCACCGCCATGCGCCGCCTTGTCAGCGAATACTCCCTGGCGCCGTCGGATTTGATCCTGCCCGTGTTCATCCGGGAGGACCTCAGTGAGCCCAAGCCGATCACCTCCATGCCAGGGGTGGTGCAGCATACGACGGCGTCGCTCGTGAAGGCGGCGCGCGAGGCCGTGGCCCTGGGGCTCGGCGGCATCATGCTGTTCGGGATTCCGGCGCAACGGGACGCGGTTGGGTCGGCCGGGATTGACCCGTTCGGTGTGCTGAACAAGGCGATCAGGGATGTCCGCGCAGCGGTGGGCGATGCCCTCGTGGTCATGAGCGACCTCTGCCTGGACGAATTCACCGACCACGGTCACTGCGGGGTGCTCGATGCCGCAGGGCAGGTGGACAACGACGCCACCTTGGAGATTTACGCACAAATGGCCGTGGCGCAGGCCGCTGCGGGCGCACACGTGGTGGCGCCGTCGGGCATGATGGACGGCCAGGTTGCAGTGATCCGCGAGGCACTTGACGCGGCCGGACATTCCTCCGTGTCCGTGCTGGCATACGCGGCCAAGTACGCCTCGGCCTTCTACGGCCCGTTCCGGGAGGCCGTCGATTCCCAGCTGCAGGGCGACCGCCGCACCTACCAAATGGACCCGGGCAACCGCCGCGAGGCCCTCCACGAGGTAGAACTGGACCTGGCCGAGGGCGCCGACATCGTCATGGTCAAGCCCGCGATGAGCTACCTCGACATCCTGGCCGACGTTGCCGCGATGAGCCCCGTGCCGGTGGCCGCGTACCAAATTTCGGGGGAGTACGCCATGATCGAGGCCGCTGCCGCCAACGGCTGGATCAACCGCCGCGGCGCCATCGAGGAATCAGTGCTGAGCATCAAGCGTGCCGGCGCCACCATGATCTTGACGTACTGGGCGGCCGAACTGGCCGGCTGGCTGCACGAAAACTAAAACCACTCTTCTTTCACATCGCTACCCAAGCCAAGGATTTCTTCATGACCAGCTCGCAGGAACTTTTCGACCGCGCCAAGACCCTCATGCCCGGCGGCGTGAACTCGCCTGTGCGCGCCTTCGGCTCCGTGGGCGGCACCCCCCGCTTCATGGTCAACGCCAAGGGCGCCTACCTGACGGATTCCGAGGGCAGGGACTACGTGGACCTGGTCTGCTCCTGGGGACCGGCCCTTCTTGGCCACGCCCACCCGGACGTGCTCGCCGCCGTCCACGCCGCCGTGGACCACGGCCTGAGCTTCGGCGCCTCAACCCCGGCGGAAAGCGAACTTGCCGCCCTCGTGCAGGGGCGCGTGTCCGGCGTCGAACGCCTGCGCATGGTCTCCACAGGCACCGAGGCGACCATGACCGCCGTACGCCTGGCCCGCGGCTTCACAGGCCGGGACCTGATCATCAAGTTTGCCGGCTGCTACCACGGCCACCTCGACTCCCTGCTGGCCGCGGCCGGATCGGGACTGGCAACCCTTGCGCTGCCCGGATCCGCCGGCGTTACTGCCGCGACCGCAGCCGAGACTTTGGTGCTGCCGTACAACGACCTTGCCGCCGTTGAGGCCGCCTTCGCCTCCTACGGGGACCGGATCGCCGCAGTCATCACCGAGGCGGCGCCCGCCAACATGGGCGTTGTCGCCCCGGGAGATGGCTTCAACGCTGGGCTTTCACGCATCACCACGGCCAACGGCGCGTTGCTCATTTTGGACGAGGTCCTGACGGGATTCCGGGTCGGTGCCGCCGGTTACTGGGGCCTGACTGGCGCGTCCGAGGGCTGGACTCCTGACCTGTTCACCTTCGGCAAGGTCATCGGCGGGGGACTGCCGACGGCGGCCCTCGGCGGCCGCGCGGACGTCATGAACCACCTGGCGCCCTTGGGCCCGGTCTACCAGGCAGGCACGCTGTCGGGCAACCCGGTGGCCATGGCGGCCGGTGTCGCTACGCTGACGGCAGCGACATCCTCGGTGTATGCCACGGTGGACGCCCGCTCGCTTGAACTGTCCACAGCGTTGTCCGCCGCCCTGTCAGCCGAGGGCGTGGACCACTCCATCCAGCGCGCAGGGAACCTGTTCTCCGTTGCCTTCGGAACATCGGTTTCAGGGGTGCACAACTACGCCGACGCGCAGGCCCAGGAAGCATTCCGCTACGCTCCGTTCTTCCACTCGATGCTTGACTCCGGTGTGTACCTGCCCCCGAGCGTCTTCGAGGCCTGGTTCCTTTCCGCAGCCCACGACGACGTCGCCATGAACCGCATCTTCGAGGCATTGCCGGCGGCGGCCAAGGCGGCAGCTGGCGCCACGGCGTAGCCTCGTTCTTCTTCAAACCAGCCCGCACTAAACGGCGAAAAATCGCGAATTCGAGGCGTTTTTCGCCGTGCACCATGACAGTTCCCACCGTCCAGCACCTTTCCAGGGTCAGGACCGATCCCACGGCTCCCAACCTGCACATCGGCACGGATGCCGTGGTGGAGGTGACAGGCCTGCGCAACCCCTGCGCGCAGATCGAGAACGTCTTCAAGGGCCTGTTGAAGGAGCTGGTTGGCTACAACGACGCAGGGGAAATTATCAGGCGGGCAGGCATTATGGGCACAGTCCACCGTGGCGGAACCATGCATGCAGGCGATTGCATTGAAGTTCTCCTCCCGGTGGAACCCCACGTTGCCCTGGAGCGCGTTTGGGCGTGGCGACCATCGCCGTCGTCATTGCTTCACACAATGATGCGGAACTGCTGGCCATTTGCCTGGCCGCCCCAACCCGGCAGGCGGACAGGATCCTCGTTCTCGACAATGCCAGCACGGACGGCACCGCACCGGTATGCGCCGCAGCCAGGGGTGTGCCGGAACCGGAGGGCCTCTCCCAGTGTCGCGGGCGCGTCGGCCCGCGGCCTTGACGCTGCCGGCGCCGATATTCTGGCGGGGGTAGATGCGGATTCGCGGTCCTGTCCCGACTGGCTTGAACGGATTGAGGCGGATCTGGCGAGCGGTGAATTTGGTCTCGTCACGGGCCCCGGGAATTTTTACGGTGGCACGCCCCTGGTGCGCTGGCCGGGAAGGGTCCTGTGTCTCGGCGGCTACTTCCAAGTAGCGGGCTTCCTGCTCGGCCACACGCCCGTCTTCGGCTCCAACAATGCGATGACGGCCGACGTCTGGGCGCGGGTGGGTGGGTCCATGACCCGTGACAACCCCGAAATCCATGACGATCTGGAGACTTCCTAGCTGCGGGGTCTGGGCAAGATCTGCCCGGAAATTCGCCCAGGCCACGGATTTTCGCCAAGACGACGTTTCGGTCCGGTCTCTGCGCAACTAAAGCCCAGGAGCTGGCAAGTTGAACCAGGTGGTCCACTGTCAGCTCGTAATTGAGGGGGCATTCGTTGCGCTCAAAGGCGCCTCGCCCGGCCAACTCGTCGGGCGCGCTGAGCGTTTGATCGGCAGGGGTTCCGTCCGGTTCGACGATTGCGGCCAGTGCCTGCACCCAATTGCTGGTTCGGTCCCAGGTATTCCACGCCATACCCATCATGCCGTTGTGCTTGAGTACACGATCGCATTCATTTGTTGCCTGTTCGGGATCGACCCAGTGCCAGGCTTGGAGGCAAATAATGGCGTCGACGCTCTGATCGCCCAAG
>NZ_JBCHVD010000008.1:0-191750 GCF_046736435.1 Arthrobacter sp. LAPM80 | reverse complement strand
GCAATTAGAATCGAAACGCCCTGCATGATGTCAAAGACATTCTGATCGGCTCGCATTGAATCAGGTTTATCGCCTGGAATCTTTCTTCCGTGAAGGTCTAAGACCATCAATCGATCGAAAGTCTTCGCTAGGTGCCATCTCATGCCTCTAAACGTTGGACTCATGAGGTAGCTGTTATCGGTGATAACCCCAACTATTCCACTCCCGTTCTTTGCAATGAGATCTTCCGCGAATCCGAGAAATTTTACGTAGTCATTGTTCAACCATTTGGTGTTGGTCTCCTGAAGCTTCGTCTTACCTCCGGGCTCGATCTTGTATTTCTTCGAGAATTTGTTGGCATACGTGAAGTTATTTGCTGAAACGCCAGAGTAAGGAGGGTTTCCAATCACGACCATGATCGGGTTTCTATCCTTGACCTCACCGGCCGCAGCTGATTCTTCGGTCAGTGCTTCTAGGAGACCAAATTGAAACAGATCAGCATCGATGCCCATCGGCTGTTCAAGAGTATTTGTCAAAAACACGCGGAATCGATTCGCGTCAGTTACACCGAGATCGCTCAGCGTCATGCCCAATTTCATGTGTGCGATGGCGTAAGGCGCCATCATGAGCTCGAAGCCATTTAGCCGCGGTATCAATTCATCAGCAGCATAGGAGGGCCACAGGCCCTCCTGTCCCTTGAAGGACTTGTGGACGTGCTTGATGACTTCATTTAGAAATGTTGCAGTTCCGGTCGCAAAATCCAGAATCTGGACCTTGTGAACATCGATTGTCGCGTTTGAAGTGCGGGTGCGCCTGATGTTCCCTGACTTTCGTTCCAGTCCTGGTTGCGACGGAATTGTGACCAAATGCTTAGACGAGTCGGCAAGTCCGGCGGAAATACCAAAATTATTCTTAAGCGCAGAGTCCACTGCTCGGACAATGAACCGAACCACTGGGGTTGGTGTGTAATAGGCGCCGCGCTTCTTTCGCTGATCCGAGTCATATTCTTTCAGGAAGTCTTCGTAGAAATGAATGATTGGATCACGCCCGTCAATATCGTCACCCTCCGCCAGTCGGCGGTGCACGATCTTCTCCACATCGCTTACCGAAAGTACCTCGCACATCTCCTGGACGATCTGGGCCAGATTCTGACTGAACCCGGGTCCAGCTACATGGTCAAAGAACGTTCGAAGAAAGTGCGTGGAAGCCGGGATTAAGTCCCGGGCTTCTTGGCGTGTGAACACAGTTGTCGACTTGTCGCTGTACCGAGCTGAGAAGAGGCCATAGATTAGCGTCTGTGCATACATGTCGGCGAATTCTGCATGGTCCATTCCCGATACCAATTTGTCTTTGACGACCTTGAACATCCTCAAGATGTCGTCATCCTCCGACGTGGTGGAATCGCTGAGAGTTGTGAGCACGAAATTACGGACGCGTCTAGCCTTTCCGCCCATAGACTTTGCAAGCTTCGATGCCGATGTAATCTTGGCCGGTGGTTGGTCTAGGAATGCATGTAGTTCTTCGATGAACTTGTTGAAATTTTGGGGCATCGATTCGACGTGTCCGTCACTCGATATCCGGGCTACGTGAACCGTTGAGTACGAGATTCCGTCTCTGTAAAAGCGAAACTCGAGTTCATTCGTTAGCAGGAGCTGGTCGTAGCCGGCGTAGCGGATCAGCTGTTCTGTTTGTTCCGTTCGGTCGAGGTTGGCTCCCAAGTCCTTGGCTTCGCCGTATCCACGGACAATCTCTGAATTGTTCTTTTGAACAAAGACGAAGTCCGGTTGACCTTCGGAAGACCGAGCTGGGTCGTTGAACGTCTCAACGTCGGGTGCCACCTGGTTGAACATCCGAACCAATGCTGGCCGGTAGCTATGCTCCCGGGCGATGGTGTTGGTCGCAAGCTTTGCAACCTGCTGAACGTACTCCGCCACGGCATCGATGGCCACGCGATTCGTTGACATGTATCCCCTAAATGATTCGGCTCCTCTAGTGAACCTATCGCAGAATCCGGGGGAACTTAGGTCGAATGCGCGTCTGTCGTTCATGCGTCACATCAAAAAGGTGAGACGGGTTAGCCGAAGTTCGTCACTGTCCGCCGCCATGCTCGAATGGTTACTGTCCATTTACTGTCCATCCTTGGCGAACTTGCCAAGAAATCCAGAGAATGCACGGGAATTATGGCTTGTCAACTGGGAAAGCAAAGCGCCCTTACTTCCCTTTGTTTGCAAGGAAGTTAGGGGCGTAAAGTCTGCTGGCCGGCACGACTGGGAAAGATTAGAAGGCTCCTGCTCTATCCGCTGAGCTACCGAGGCATGACCCAATCATGGGCCGCATCTAAATTATCAGGTTTATTCTCCGATCTCCTCCTCCACAGGTACAGCAGGGTCCCGTGGCGTTCACAATCCGGGCCCAAGCACTGGCACGAACTTCATGAATGGCGTTGGCTTGAGGTATCTAAAAACTGCCGTATCGACGGCCCGGAGAAAGGCAGAAACATGGCAAACCACATCAGCCTCAGGGGCTTTGTGTGTTCTGACATTGTCGTTAACACCACGGACAGCGGCACGGTCATCGGGAAATTTCGGATGGGTTCCAACATGCGCCGACTCGATCCCATCACAAACCAGTGGGTTGACGGTCAGACCAACTGGTTTCGCGTCAATGTCTTCAGGACGCTAGCCTCCAACGCGATGGTGAGCATCCACAAGGGGGACCGGATCTTGATTGTCGGCAAGCTTAAGGTGACCTCCTACTTCCGCAAGGACGGCACTCCAGCCACAGGGGTGGAAATCGACGCGGACAGCATCGGGCCCGACCTCCAATTCGGAACCGCAAACTACCGGCGCATGCTCAGCGCCCGCCCGGCCGGCCAAAGCAATTCCGTGAGCCCTGATAATCCGTTCCACTTGGTAGGAACGCGGTCGCATTACCAGGATGAAGATGAAGCACCGGGCGAGGATGTTTCTGAGCCCGGCACGGGTGGCGAAATGGATGATGACGACGATCAAACTGCGGCCAGGGTTGGAGATGGACCGTTTGCCGCAGGCGGACTCCAGGAGGGTGAGTCTGCCGATGAAGTGACGGGGGAAATCACCCAAGAAGCCGTCCCATTCTAGGGGCGTGGACAGAAGCGCAGTCTGCCGTGGCACAATGGCGGGGTGACTTTGGAAAAGATGACATCCCGCCACCAGCCAAAACGGCACCGCCTCAATGTGCGGACGGTCGGTGCATCCGTTCTGCTGGCCGCTTCCTTGGCGCTGGGCGGATGCTCCATGCTTCCGGGATCCACGCCGACCCCGGAGCCGGCCCCCACCTCGGCCGCGACAAAGGACGGTGCGACGCCGCAGGCAAAGGAGGCAGCGCCGCCCAAGGCCAAAACAGCCGCTGAGGAACTCGAAGGTAAGCTGAAAACCACCCTCACGACGCTGACTTTGGGCACCAAGGCGCCAAACCGTGAACAAATGATGCAGGCAATGCTAGATGCCGGCGTAGTCAAGGAAAAAGTTGAAGTCTCCGTGGACATCACACCCACGGGTCTTGCCGTGGACGCCATCGAGGCGGCCGCACGGGTTGCTGATGACTGTGTCCTGGGTCAGGTGCGTGACGGCAACGTCGCCGTGGTGATTCTTCCCGTTCTCGCGTCCGGACGCTGTTTCGTGGGCGACGTTCACTAGCCCCTGCACCTGCCTCGCCTCGGGCCCGCAATTCGCGTCATTTTCCGGCGCGTGCGGGGTCCCGGGTGATGCTTTGCTCACTTGTACCGTAGCGAATGTGAGATATGCGCCCGCACCCACTAACCTTGGGGGTATGGCGGAATTTATTTATACGATGTCCAATGCCCGCAAGGCTGTTGGAGAAAAACTCATTCTTGACAACGTAAGCATGTCTTTCTACCCGGGTGCCAAGATTGGCGTCGTGGGCCCCAATGGTGCTGGTAAGTCCACCATTTTGAAGATCATGGCTGGCTTGGACACCCCCTCCAACGGTGAGGCTCGCCTGAGCCCCGGCTACACTGTGGGCATTTTGCTCCAGGAGCCGCCGCTGAACGAGGAAAAGACCGTTCTGGGCAACGTCCAGGAAGGCGTTGGCGAGATATACGCAAAGATCACCCGTTACAACGAGATCTCCGAGGAAATGGCCAGCCCCGACGCTGACTTTGACACCCTTCTCGAAGAGATGGGCAAGCTGCAGGAAGCCATTGATGCCGCCGACGCATGGGATATCGATTCCCAGCTCGAGCAGGCCATGGATGCACTGCAGTGCCCGCCGGGGGATTCCGACGTCACTGTCCTCTCCGGTGGTGAGCGCCGTCGTGTTGCCTTGTGCAAGCTCCTGCTGCAGAAGCCTGACCTGTTGCTCCTGGATGAGCCCACCAACCACTTGGACGCTGAAAGCGTTCAGTGGCTGGAGCTTCACCTGAAGAACTACGCCGGCGCCGTACTCGCCGTGACCCACGATCGTTACTTCCTCGATCACGTCGCGGAATGGATCGCGGAAGTTGACCGCGGCCACCTGTACCCGTACGAAGGCAACTACTCCACTTACTTGGAGAAGAAGCGTGCACGTCTGGAAGTCCAGGGCAAGAAAGACGCCAAGCAGGCAAAGCGCCTCACCGAGGAACTCGAGTGGGTACGCTCCAATGCCAAGGGTCGCCAGACCAAGTCCAAGGCCCGTCTTGCCCGCTACGAGGAGATGGCTGCCGAGGCCGACCGCACGCGCAAGCTCGACTTCGAAGAGATCCAGATCCCGCCGGGCCCGCGCCTGGGTGGCATCGTGCTGGAAGCCGAGAACCTCAAGAAGGGCTTCGGCGATCGTGTTCTGATCGACGGACTCACCTTCACTTTGCCTCGCAACGGCATCGTTGGCGTCATCGGCCCGAACGGTGTCGGTAAGTCAACGCTGTTCAAGACCATTGTTGGACTTGAACCGCTCGACGGCGGAAACCTCAAGGTCGGTGAGTCGGTCAAGATTTCCTACGCCGACCAGAACCGTGGCGGCATCGACCCCGACAAGACGTTGTGGGAAGTTGTTTCCGACGGCCTGGACTTCATCCAGGTTGGCAACGTGGAAATGCCCTCACGCGCCTATGTTGCAGCCTTTGGTTTTAAGGGACCGGACCAGCAGAAGAAGTCAGGTGTGCTCTCCGGTGGTGAGCGCAACCGTCTGAACCTCGCGCTGACCCTCAAGCAGGGTGGAAACCTGTTGCTTCTCGATGAGCCCACCAACGACCTTGACGTGGAAACCCTCAGCAGCCTTGAAAACGCGCTGTTGGAATTCCCGGGCTGTGCCGTGGTCGTATCGCACGACCGTTGGTTCCTGGACCGAGTGGCCACCCACATCCTTGCCTACGAAGGCAGCGATGAAAACCCGGCCAACTGGCACTGGTTCGAGGGCAACTTCGATTCCTACGAAGCGAACAAGATCGAGCGCATGGGTGCCGATGCGGCACGTCCGCACCGCGTCACCCACCGCCGCCTGACCCGCGACTAGCCCCACGCACTCCCAGTGTGCAAACGCTGGCGCGTTTGCACACTGGATCCCTCCGGGGCGTGCGCCCAACGCTTCTCGCAAGCGTAGGCTCGTATAGAAATGGCCGGCTCCTTTTGGAGTCGGCCATTTTTATGCCTGCGCCACGGTCATTCCAGCATGAATGCGCTTATGCTGGGGAAATGTCAGCGACTACGTCGAAACATCGTGTCCATCGCTGGGTCTTCTGGCCGGCAGCCACCATCGTCGTGGTTTTTGCCGCATTTGCCATGGTCGCCCCCTCCACCGCCGAATCCCTGTTTGCCAGCATCCAAGGCGCCATCGTCGGGTACTTCAACTGGTATTACGTACTCTTGGCCACTGCCCTGGTGATCTTTAGCCTGTGGGTGGGCTTTAGCAAGTTCGGGGACATCAAGCTCGGCAAGGACGACGACGAACCAGAGTTCTCCCTTGGCTCATGGTTTTCGCTACTCTTCGCCGCAGGCATGGGCATTGGCCTGGTCTTCTACGGGGTCAGTGAACCGTTGACCCACTTTGCCACCCCGAAACCGGGGGTTACCGGCACACCCGGAGATCTGGCCCAGCAGGCATTCTCACAGACCTTCCTGCATTGGGGAGTTCATGCCTGGTCAATCTACGTCGTCATCGGCCTCGCCCTGGCCTACGCCATCCATCGGCGCGGGCGGCCCGTGTCAATCCGTTGGTCGCTTGAACCGCTGCTGGGGAAGAAGGTGCGTGGCGGGATCGGCAACCTCATCGATGTCATCGCGCTGGTGGGGACCATGTTCGGCGTCGCCACGTCATTGGGGCTCGGTGTGCTCCAGATCAGCGCCGGCCTGGAGCATGCAGGACTGATCACGTCCTCCATGTTCATTAACCTTGTCATCATTGCAGTTGTCACCTGCTTCGTTTTGTTCTCCGTACTCTCAGGCGTGGGCAAAGGCATGAAGTGGCTCTCAAACACCAACCTGATCATTGCGGGCATCTTTGTGCTCTTCCTGGTGGTGGTGGGCCCCACCCAGTTCCTGCTGCGCAACTTTGTGCAATCCACCGGCAACTACCTGCAGAACCTGGTGGGCATGGCCTTCAACGTCAGCGCCTTCTCAGATGCAGCTGGCGAAGCATGGCAGTCAACATGGACCACCTTCTACTGGGGCTGGTGGATCTCCTGGGCGCCGTTCGTTGGTATCTTCATCGCCAGGATATCCAAGGGCCGCACCGTACGGCAGTTCGTCGCCGGCGTCATCCTCGTGCCCACCCTTGTCACCTTGCTGTGGTTCAGCGTTCTGGGCGGCACTGCCATTTACTCCCAGCTTTACGGAAAGGGAGGCCTGGTGGGGGCCGACGGAACTGTGGATTCAGCCGGCGCACTCTTCGCGACACTGGCCCAGGTTCCCGCCGGAGGGGTTCTTGTCATCGGGGCGATCATCATGATCGTCATCTTCTTTGTGACCTCAGCCGACTCCGGTGCCCTGGTCATGGGCATGATTGCCAGCGGTGGGGACGTGGAACCCAAAAATTGGATCCGCATATTCTTCGCGCTTGTCACGTCCCTGTTGGCCAGCGCCTTGCTGCTATCCGGAGGGCTGGAAGCCTTGAAAACCGCGGCGATCATCATCGCGCTGCCGTTCAGCGTTGTGTTGATCCTGATTTGTTGGTCCACCTACCTGGCCTTCTCACGCGAGTCCCGCGCTTACGAGAAGGCCAAACGGATGGCGTTTGTGGACCATATCGGGGACTTCTACGGCCTGGAGGTTGACGGACCAAACGAGAATTCCCCGCTGTTGAACCTGCGGCTGCTCACAGCACGGCTGCGCGGGCAGGTTCCTTCTGCCCGGCGCCCGCGCATTGACCCTTTTGGGCACCACCAACAAGGCCCGCAGGAAGCGGAGGCGAGCCGCGGGGCGGATCCTGCCGACAGTCCGTGCGGCTCCAAGACAACGCCGCCCCCGGACACTCCGGTCAATTACTCAGACACGCCGGAAAGCTAGTCCGCCAACGTTCCTTCCGGGATTCGCACCATGCCCTCTTGGGCAACCGTGGCGACAAGTACGCCGTCGCGGTTGAAGAAACGGCCAAGGTTCAGCCCGCGGGACTCGGAGGCGCTGGGTGACTCGGCCACGTACAACAGCCAATCATCGACCTGTAGGGGGCGGTGCCACCACATGGCGTGGTCAAGGCTGGCAACGCTGATGCCGGGCGTGGACCAACTGATGCCATGGCGGCGTAGCGACGGCTCCAGCAAAGTGTAATCGCTGGCGTAGGCCAGTGCCGCACGGTGCAGGTTCTGGTCCGCTGGCATGGGACCTAGCGTCTTCAACCACACCGCCTGGTGGGCGACATGCTGGCCCTTGACGTCCAAGTAGATGTCCGCGCCCACATGGCGGATGTCGAAGGGACGCTCATAGGCCCACGCCTGGGCCACGGGGTGGTCGATTGCCCCCAGCAGCTGGGCCGCGGTGGGAAGCGATTCAGGTGCAGGAATGCCTTCGGGCATGGTGTCCTGATGCTCGATGCCGCTGTCGGGGCGCTGAAACGAGGAGATCATGGACAGGATGGGCACCCCGCCCTGGTAGGCGTGCGTGCGGCGGGCGGAAAATGACCGGCCGTCGCGCAGACGCTGCACGCCAAAGGTCAAGGGGGCAGCTGCGTCGCCCGGGCGCAGGAAGTAGCCGTGCATCGAGTGGACCAGGTGGTCGCTTCCCACGGTGCGGGCCGCGGCAACCACCGACTGTGCCAACACCTGGCCGCCAAACAGCCGCGGCCGCGGGGCGTTCGCGTCACCGGCGCCAATAAAGATGTCTTCATCCGTCTGCGCCCCGCCGGCGTCGGAAAGCTCCAGGATGTGCAGGAGGGTTTCCATGGGGTCAAAGTCGCGTGGCGTCACATTCATAGACGTGACTCTATGTGTCGGCGTGCCCTGGCGACAAATGGGGATTCAGGCATGAACGGCACCATTTTCCTCGGCAATGCTGTGACCTTGCAGACGTTGATTGGTGGCGTACGCACGGCTTTGACATGATGAAAGCATGGCACCAGGCATCCAGATCGCACAGCAAATCCGTTTCGGCGACATTGATTCGTACAACCACGTCAACAACGTCGTGTATTTGCAGTACCTCGAGGATGCTCGTGTCCAACTGACCTACGCTGATCTTCCCGGCGGCGGCACGTTCCAGGACCTCGTAGGGAGCGAATTGTTCACGCTGGTGGGGCGGAACGAAATTGAATACCTGGCACCCATCGGCTTCCGCCCGACGCCCATTTTTGTCAATATTTGGGTCACGCACATCGGCGGCTCAAGCTTCGATTTCGGCTACACCATCACCGAGGCCGACACCTCCGTCATTTACGCCCAGGCCGCCACCTCCATGGTTCTGGTCTCGCGCACCACGGCCCGCCCCGTCCGGCTTACCGATCCGCAGCGCAGCGCACTGGACACCTGGCGCGGAGACCCCGTTCCGTTCAAACGCAGCCCCGCACGCCAAAGCACCCCCGCCACCACCGCCGAAGGAAGCCACTGATGTCTACAGCAACCCACACCGAAGAATTGCTGCTGGAGGATGCCGGCACCGTCGCGGACCTGCGCACCTTTGTGACCCGCGCCCGTACCGCGGACGACGGCGCCATCCGGCTCCAGGGGGCCGGGCAGGTACTCGCGGCGTACGTATGTGTCATGCGCTCGAAGCTTTTGGGTGAGGGAACCCCGACGGTGCTGGGGCTGCGCACCATGGCCCTGGGCGCACCGTCGAGCATTGATGTGACGGTGCCGCTTGCCTCGGTGGCAGACCGGCTGGCCCGCATGGATGCCGATGACCTCCGCCTTCCGGTGCCGCCAATGACCGTCCATGAATCGTGGGCCGGCATCGGTGCACCCCGCGGTGCGTGGGAGGAAATCGGCACCATTTCGGCCGACACCCTGATCGCCGTGGCCAAGGCCGGGGTGCAGGAAATTGGCCAGATCATCCCCGTCAACCCCGGCGCGCTGCTGGTGAACAACGTCCGCGCGTCTGTGTGGGGGCGGCCCATGGCCGGCGTGCCGGGGGAGATCCCCGGCGGCGCGGCGTTTGCAGCCTACGCTCTCGGCTTCGTTGCGCCGGGCGAATCGGGCACGATCTTCGGCTCACACAAGTGGCTGCGCATCAGCACCGCACGCGGCCACATCCTGGTCCGGCCCAAATCGCTGTTGTAACGGCAGCCATTGCTCGCCCAAGGACGCAGCAAATTCGCTCCACGCACCGGTAGCCCCCACGGCGCTGCCGCGCGGTAAGATTCGTCCTTGCGACCCGGTGCCGGCTGAGGATAATGAGTCCTAAGGTTCACTCGTGTACCACCCGGTCAGGGAAGGCATGGCTTGCGCCATGGCGGGGCGCGACGCAGGCGAGGAGCCGAGCGGTGTGAGGGGGCGTCATGCAGTGGCAGGCTTTTACACAGAGGCGGTCGGCAGCAGTGCTCATCGTGGCCGTCACGGTCCTGTGCGGCTGCAACGCCAACGCACCCCAGGATGCGGCGCCGTCGAGCCCTGCCCTGGTCAGCTCGGACAGCTCCGCAAATACGCCACCGGCCGGTTCCGGGAACAACGACGGCGGCCAACTCGCCTGGGTGCCGCCAGGCCCCGTCGATCCGGCCGACCCGCCCCAGAGCCAGTGGTACGTCATGCTTGAAAACAAGGACTGTGAAGGCCTGGCCGCCGCCGTCGGGACGGGCAACTCAAGCACGTCGGACGGCATTGCCCTCTGGGGTGCAGCCACGGCACTCTGCAGGGCCGTGTACGAAGGGCAGCCATCGGGATGGACGGATGCGGCAGCCGGCCTGGGAGCCCTGCAGGAACCGGCGGCTGAGCGCTGCCTTGATCGGGCCGCCTACCTGCTGGTGGCCGCATTCCTTGGCGCCCATGCCCAAAACCCGGACGCCCTGCCATCTCCGACCGCCGGGACAGGAACGGCGTGCCCCCTGGGATTGGCGGGCCTTGACGCGTTGGACGGCCAGGGCCCCACGAGGACCCCATCGAGCGGATTGGCCGGTGGGCTTTTCCAGCTGTCAGGGCGTTTTCTTGACGTGATCGCCGTCATTGTTGGCGACCAGCGGGTGCCAGTGTCGGCGGACCCCGTACAACCGGCGCGGTGGAACGTTCTCATGCCTGCTGCGGCCGCCGCCGGCGCAGTCACGGTGACTGCCGTGGGACGCGAAGGGCCCATTCCTGGATCAGTCACGTTCACCTATGTCACGGGTGCCCCGGGGTCCGCAAATCCGTCTGCTGAAGTCACGGGTAGCTTGCCGGTTAGCGGTGACGGACCGTGACGGGCGTGCAGGAGGGCGCCGGGGCTGTGCCGGTGGACGACGGCGCAGGCAGCGGCAGCCCCGGAGAGGCACGTGTGGAGCCAGTCGACGCTGATGTGCAGTCGACCATGGAGAAGTTTCTGGCGGTTGTCGCATCCATCGGGCCGCCTGTCACCGTTGCTACGGCACTGCTGGTGTATTTTGGCTGGGCCCGCTCCGATGCTCAGGCACGAGCTATGGGCCTTGATGTGAGCTTGTTCGGCTATACGGTGCAGGACTATGCGTTGCGCAGCATCAGGTCCTTGTTCCTGCCCCTGGTCTGCCTCTTGATTGCGGGCCTGCTGTGGCTGGCCGCCGACGGATGGCTCCGCGGCCAGATTCCTTCCGGACAGCGCAGTGCGCTGGTTGCCCGGATGTCCACTGCGGCCCTGGCATCCGGCGTTCTTCTGGCCGCAGGCTGCCTGCTGCTCGCCGTGGTCCGTCCAGGGGGAGTTTTCCTGGTGGTCCCGTTTCTGATGGCCGGCGGGGTCCTGCTGGCCAGTTGGGGCGTGCGCCTGCGCCGCTTGACAGTGGCGGGGAACCGGCCACGCGCCACCGGGCGATCGGCGGTCCAACACAGGGCCCTGGAGGCAACCTTTGTCTTTACGCTCGTCACGGTGCTGCTGTTCTGGGGGACCTCAGAGTTTGCCCAAGTGGTGGGGCGCGGCCAGGCCGCAGCAGTCGAGGCGAGCTTGCCCGCACTTCCCCGCGCCGATGTCTACAGCAATGCCGCGCTGTCCATCGGCGCCCCCGGGGTGAGGCAGTCAGTGCTGGGCCCGGCCGGGGCGCCTGTCTACAAATACACCGGCATGCACCTGCTGGTGGCAAGTGGGGGCCGGTTCTTCCTGCTGCCTGACAGTTGGACCCTCTCCCACGGCACGGTGGTGGTGCTGCCGGACAACAACGCCGTCAGGGTGGAGTTTGGCAAGCACTAGCCGCCACCGCCCAGGCGACAGTTCTGCGTCGTGCCCGCTTGAGGCGATCCTAAGCGGAGTTGACCAGTGAATGTGCCGCGCGTTCCAGGTAGTCCCAGAGTGTGGCTTCGTGCAGGGGTGACAGTTCCGCGGCGTCAACGCCCTTGCGCATGGCGGCAAGCCAATGGTCCCGCGCCTCAGGGGTGACGGCAAACGGGACATGGCGCATGCGCAGGCGCGGGTGGCCGCGTTCCTCAAGGTACGTCCGGGGCCCGCCCCAGTACTGCTCAATGAACATCAGCATGCGGTGCTCGGCCGGGGCCAGGTCTTCCTCGGGGTACATGGCGCGCAGCAGGGGATCGGCGGCGACTCCTTGGTAGAAAACGTGGATGATCTTCGCGAACGTCTCATGCCCGCCGACCTGCCCGTAGAACGTGTCCGAGAAGTCGTCCGTTTCCGCCGAGGCGGGAGCGGGAGCAGATGTGGAGGGCAGGGGATGGCCCATGGTGGTGGGGATCGGCAACATGCGCGCCAACGGCTCCCCAAAGCGTGACGGAATGGGAGTCCCCTCGGCAGGACTGTTCCCAGCGGGTTCGTTGGCGAGGGGGGACGCTGTGCTGTACTCGGAACTCATGGCTTTGACGTTAGCTTTCTATTCTGCGGATTCGTTGGGTTCGGTTGCCGCGGGGGCGGGCTGTGCCGCCGGGTCCTGGTAGTTGCCCTTGGATCTGTTGCCAAGGCGCAGGATCTCCCCGTTGCGCAGGTACCAGAGGGTGCCGTCCTCGGCCATGACACGGGTGATCCGCAGGCCCAGGTACTGCACGGTTCCGATGACCTCGCTTGTTTGGATGACATCTCCGATCCCGTACTGGTCCTCAAGCGTGATGAAGATGCCGGCCAGGAAATCCCGGATGAGCTGTTGACAGCCAAAACCAATGGCAATGCCCAGCACCCCTACGCTTGTCAGCAGGGGGGTGATGTCCACGTTGAAGGCCAATAAAACGTAGAAGCCGGTCACGACGGCCACCACGGTGGTCAAGACGGAGTTCAGCAGGGATCCGATGGTACGGGCCCGCTGCACGCGCCGTTCGTCGTCCAAAACGCGCATGACGGGGTCCAGGTTGCGCAGAACAGGTGCTGCCCAGCGCAGGGAAAAATGGTCCAGCGCCGTCCGGTCGGATTTGGCTCTTTTGACCACGAGCCGAATGAAGTAGTGCAGCACCAGCCACGCCACCAAAGCAATTGCCAGGGCGACGCCTGCCTCGGCCAGGTTTTCCCAGAATCCATCGTTGGGGGTTCCAAGGACTTGAGTTGCTTGCACGCGGGTTACCTTGCATCCGTAGGGGTGGAGAACTTCATATCAACCCTAACGTGGACGGAGCATGGGTTCAGTCCTCGGTTGCCGCAAGCACCCCAGGCTCGTGGCCGACAGGGAAGTTCACGCTGCGCGCGATGAAGCACTTTGCGGCAGCCTCTGCGTGCAGTGTCAGCGCAAGTTCCGCCATGGCAGGATCGGCGGTTGCGATCTTTGGATGCAAGGTGGCGGATTCAAATTGGCCGCTACCGTCGGGGTTAAGGACCAGGTTGCCTGTGGCGGTGTCCTCGTATTTGGTGATCACGATGCCGTGGTTCACTGCCACGTGCAGGTAGGAGAGCATGTGGCATTGGGTGAGGGCGCTCAGAAGCAGCTGTTCGGGGTTCCATCGCGTGCGGTCGCCGTGGAACGTCTTGTCGGCGGAGCCCAACAACGTGGGAAGGCCTACGGAGTCGACCGTGTGGTCACGCCCGTAGGCCTTGTAATCGGAGGTTCCCGTGCCCCGGTTGCCCGTCCAATTGACTGATATTTCATATGAATGCGAATTCAATGCCATGCGCTAAGCGTAGCGCCAGGGGTCCCGGAACGAGCGAAGCGACGTGGGGGACCCCAGTAGGCGTTGCTGCCGAGCTGGCGCGGCTCAGAGGAACCGCATGACTGCGACCGTGTAGCCGTTCTGGTAGCCCTCGGCGGTCGGATGGAAGGCGTACGGGTTGGGCCCGCCAGGGTAGTTCAGCCACGGTGAGGCTGAGGGGATTCCGTGTCCACTGAACAGATAGGCCACGGGAACGAACGCCGTGCGGTTCGACAATGCACTGAAGGCGAGGATGCCGTTGAGCAGGTCGGCGGCGGCGTTGAGGGCCTTTGCGCCAGTGACCTGGGTCGGGGTGAAGCCGAGCGCTGGCATGTTGTGCGGTTCAAAGAGCCGCGGATAGCCCAGATACAACACCCTGGCGCCGGGCGCCTTTGCCTTGACGGCCTTCAGCAGGGCCGTGACCTTCGTGGGCAGTTTCGTCATGAGTTGGACGGAGCTGGAGATGGCCGACGTGCACATGGCCGTCGTCGATGCGGGGTCAAGGCAGGCAGCCACGGTGGTGGCCCAGCCGACGTCGTTGCCTCCGGCGGTCAATGTGACAAGTTGAGTATCTGATGCCAGATACGGCACCTCGAGGGTACGCACCTGGTCGGTCGTAAAGCCGGAGCACGCCAAATTCGTCAGTGTGGCATGGGTCGCCGCGGCAACGTCATTGCCGTAGCCGTTGGGGCTTTGCCCGCAGGGGACGTAGGCCTCGTCGCCGCCGCCGGATCCGGCCGAAAAGGAGTCCCCGAGAACGGTGTAGTTGATGGTCCACTGTGTGGTGGGTGTCTGGGCCATGGCCGGTGCTCCGGCGAACCCTGCAATCATCCCGACTGACAGGAGCGTCACAGCGCCTGCACGGGCAGCAAATCCCTTGAAATGATGTGTGAGCATGCCCTGAAACTACTCCAAAAAGCATAAGAGGAATAGACTTTTCACCAACACTGGGGAACATTCCGACGCGTCAGCGCCGGGCGTGCAAACACAGCAAAAAATGCCTCCGCCACCGGGAAAAATCCAGTGCGGCGGAGGCAATTTTTGCCGGGTCTACATGTCAGCCGCCTGGGCCTTCAGCGCCCGCACCACGGCGTCGCGGCTCTCAATGAGCATGCGGCGAAGGGCCGGCACCTCGTCTCCCAAGTCGGCCAGGAACGCATCGGTTGCATCCAGCGTGGCCTGTGATACGAGCTGAGCCGGGTACAGCCCCGTGATGATGGTAGAGGAGGTCTCATAGGATTTCTCATCCCACACACCCCGGATCGCCGCAAAGTACAGGGCCACGTACGGTTCCAGCAGCGAGGTGTCCCAGGCCTTCGTGAAGCCCTCAATGGCCGCACGCTGAACAGCGTTGGCGCCTTCACCGCGGACGACGACGGACTCCCACGTCCCAGCCTTCCCCGCGGCCGTGGGGATGGAAGCGTGGGCGGTTGCTGCCGCCAGCTGACCGTTTTGGGTGTTGTCCAGCTCCAGGGCTGCAGCAATCTCGCCGGCCCCGGCGCGGCCGCCAGCAACGAGTGAGGTCAGCAGTTCCCAGCGCATGTCGGTGTCAATGGTCAGGGAATCCAGTTCCAGCGTTCCATCCAGCAGGCCCTGCACGGCGTCAAGCTGCTGGGGGGACTGCGCGTGGCCGGCGAAGGCTTTCACGAACTGCAACTGAGCGTCCGAGCCTGCGGCGGCGGATCCGGCCAGCTCCCACAGGGAATCGGCGGCGGCAATGGCCGTCTCCTTCCGGTGTTCAGGTGCAACGTAGAAGTTCAAGGCGGTGGCCAGCTGGCGCAGCAGCACCATGACCACTGTGGAGTCCGTCTCTTGGCCAATCGTGGCCAGGACAAGGTCGACGTACTCGCGGGCCGGGGTTTCGCCGTCGCGCGTGGCATCCCAGAGCGAGGCTGAAACGAGTGTGCGCGGCAGGGAGTCCCTGAAGTCCGCCAAGTGCGCCTTGGCCGTGGCCAGAGAGTGCGGGTCGAGGCGGATTTTGGCGTAGGCCAGATCGTCGTCGTTGACAAGCACGAGGGCCGGGCGCTGCATGCCAACGAGCTCCGGCACCGATGTTTCGGCCCCGTCGACGTCGAGCTCAACCCTGTGAGTCCGCACCAGCTTGCCGGCGTCCTCACCCGATGTCGCCACGTCGTAGAAGCCGACGGCCGCGCGATGGGGTCGCAGGACAGGGTGCTCCGCCACGGCGGACTGGAGGATCGAGAATGAGGTGATGGCGCCGTCGTCCGCCACCTCGATAGCTGTCGCGAAGGTGTTCACGCCCGAGGACTCCAGCCACTTCTCCGTCCAGGCGGTCAGGTCGCGGCCGCTGGCAGCCTCCAGCTCAACCATGAGGTCCGGCAGCTCGGTGTTGGACCAGGCGTGCTTGGCGAAGTAGGCGCGCACCCCGGCCATGAACTCCTCCTGGCCAACCCAAGCCACGAGCTGGCGCAGTACGGAGGCGCCCTTGGCGTAGGTGATGCCGTCAAAGTTGACCAGCACGTCCTCGAGGTCGTTGATCTCGGCCTTGATGGGGTGGGTGGAGGGCAGCTGGTCCTGGCGGTAGGCCCAGCTCTTCTCCATCGAGGAGAACGTGGTCCAGGAATCCACGTACTTCGTGTTTTCGGCCGCGGCCAGGGTGGACATGAACTCCGCGAACGACTCATTGAGCCAGAGGTCGTTCCACCAGCGCATGGTGACAAGATCGCCGAACCACATGTGGGCGAGCTCGTGCAGGATGGTGATGGCGCGGCGTTCGACGATGGCGTCGGAGACCTTGGAGCGGAAAACGTAGCTTTCAAGGAACGTCACGGCGCCCGCATTTTCCATGGCTCCGGCGTTGAATTCGGGCACGAACAACTGGTCGTACTTGGGGAAGGGGTACGGGACGCCGAACTGCGTCTCAAAGAATTCGAAGCCCTGGCGGGTCAGCTCAAAGACGTTCTCGGCGTCCAGGTGCTCCATGAGCGACTTCCTGGCAAACACGCCAAGCGGCACAATCCGCCCGTCCGAGCTTGTCAGTTCGCTGCGCACGCACTCGTAGGGGCCTGCGATCAGCGCCGTGATGTAGCTCGAGATTTTCAGCGTCGGCTCGAAGTGCCAGGTGGCCCTGCCTTCGCCCGCAGCCTCCGGAACCGGAGTGGGGGAGTTGGAAATGACATCCCAATGCGCCGGGGCACTCACGTGGAAGGTGAAGAGGGCCTTCTGATCGGGCTGCTCAAAGACGGCGAACATCCGGCGGGAGTCGGGCACCTCGAACTGGCTGTACAGGTACACCTCGCCGTCCACGGGGTCAACGAAGCGGTGCAGGCCCTCGCCGGTGTTCATGAAGAAGGCGTCGGCGCGCACGGTGAGCACGTTCTCTGCGGCGAGGTTTGGCAGCTGGATGCGCACGCCGTCGGACACGGTGGCCGGGTCAAGGTCGACGCCGTTCAACGTGACCTGGTGGACCGTCTTGGTCACCGCGTCAATGAACGACGACGAGCCCTCCTTCGCGCTGAACCTCACCGTTGTGGTGGAGGCGAAGGTGGTTTCCGAGGTGGTCAGGTCAAGGGTGACGTCGTAGCTCTCGACGCTCAGTGTGGCCGTGCGCTCAATGGCTTCGGCACGGGTCAGGTTCATACCAGGCAAGGTGATGCCTTCCGTTCGGGATGGGTGGAGCGAGGCCTGCGGCGGTGCGGTCGGCGTGCCGGAGGCCGGTTGGATGGATTCTTCCACCCTATCGCCCTGCGGTGTGTCGCGCGCCACCTGCCCCGCGCCACCGCGACCGTACATTTAATGGCAATGCGGCCGCGGAAGATCGGCATTAACTGCACGGTCGGTGGAGAGTTGTGGGTTTGAACCTCGCTACACCGTGGGGCAGTCTTGGCGGATACGTAGAATATGGATGACAAAGTGAAGGCGGGCGGTCTTCGTGGGGGAGCAAGTGCGCTGTGCGGCGGCGGAGGCAACTTACAACCGGTGGTGGCTGATAGGGCTGTTTGGCGGGCATCTGATCCTTGGCATCCTTGCCGCAACCTGGATGTTTACAGTTGCAGCCAGGCTGCCGGGCGAATTGGCCATCCACTGGAACGCCAAGGGAGAGGTGGACGGCTGGACATCCCTGTGGGGAATTGCCACCACCACTGTGCTCACCATGGTTGGCGTTGGCGGCATCATCGCGGTGCTGGCCGTGGTTTCCCGCGGTCAGAACACGTTGATCGCCCGCATTGGTGCCGGCGTAGGCGTTGGTTTTGGCATCGGGGCCGGGGCCCTGATGGTTGCCGTTGTGGCCGGACAAATCGGCCTGGCCGACACGTCCCGGGCTGAGATCTCCGGTCCGGTCATGGGGGCCGGCCTGGGCCTTGCCGCCGTGCTGGGCGTTCTTCCCATGTGGTTGTACAGGCCCGGCGAGATGGACAGGACACAAAGTCCTGCGGTGCTTGCGGCCAACGACGTGGCCACTGCCGCGGATTCACCCCTTGTTGCGCAGGCGCAGGAACGTGCCGCCCGGGGCGAATCACTGCGGGTCAAGGTCTCCATGGGGGCACGGGCCTGGCTGCTTTGCATCGGAGTCGGCGGCGTCGTTGCCCTGAGCACCTACTTCATCTTTCCTGTCCTGTCCGTGCTTGGCGTGGCGGTTGCCGCGATCATCTGGGTTTTCTGCCAGGGCACGGCCATCATTGGCGCCGACGGTGTCAAGGTGCTGGCCTCAGGCCTCTGGAGGGTCATGCCGCTTGAATGGAAGGAAATCCACAAGGCCACCGTGGAGGACATCCAGGCACTGGACTACGGCGGCTGGGGCTTCAGGATAAACGGCGGAAGCGTCGGGTTCATCATGGGCAGCGGGCCCGCCATCGTCATTGACGCCGGTTTTCACCAGACGTTCGTTATCTCCATGCCGGATGCGCAGACGGCCGCAGAGGCCGCTGCCCTGGTGAATGCGTACGTCCACACCACAACAGTGCAAAACTAGTCCTATGGCACACGACGGCAGCCACGACTCCACCGGCGGATGGTACGGCGACCACCGGGCCCTGCGCTTCGCCCTGATTTTCCCTGCCCTGCTCTCCGTCGCCCTGGTTGCCGGCGGACTGCTTCTTGGCAGCCAGCTGCAGGAGGGCATCGTGCTGCCGCCGGGCGGGAACCCGGTTCCCCTCGCAACCTTTCTCGGCGTGGGCGTTGCCGCAATCCTGGTCCTCGGCGCCGGACTGGGCAGCTTCGGCGCACGCACCACCCTGTCCCGCATGCTGCGGCGGATCCTACTGGGCCTTGCCATGGCCCTGCAATTGGCGGCCTGCACACTTTTCGCCGCGACCCTGCTGGCACAGGCAGGCCAAAGCCAGCCGCCAGTCGAGCGCGTCGACGGCTACGTCCTACTCATGGGCTGCGGCCTCGCGGCGGCCATGGGTGTGGTGCTCGCGCTGACCTTCAAACCCGAGGAACAATGGAGCCCGGCCGATGACGAGGCCCTCGCCGCCGTCCTGGCCGACGCCGCCGAGGACCCCGCCGCCAAGGACACCATGGCCTACTTCGTCCGCCCGCGCGGCTCGGTCATCATGATGATCCTGCTCGGCTTTATCCTGCCCGGGGTGTTCCTTGCGCTGATACTGCCGTGGATTCTGCCTGCCGCCATCGTTGCCGCCCTGCTGGCCGTCGGCATGCTGTCGGCAACCGTCCGGGTTGACAGGCGCCAGCTCACAGTGAAGCTGCTCGGCGTTGTCCCCGTGCTGGTGGCCCCCTGCGAAGGCGTGGATACGGCCCTCTCCCTTGACATCATCGCCGGTGACTACGGGGGTTGGGGTTTGAGGCGCCACGGCGCTTCCGCCAGCTTCCTTGCCTACTCCGGTGCCGCCGTCGTGCTTCACCTCACGGGGGGAGCCAGCGTTGTGGTGAGTGCGCCGAGCCTTGACATGGCCGATGACCTGTCGGCGATCCTGAACCGCCGCGCCGGGAAAACGCCTGGCCACCGGTAGCGGACGGGCGGCCGGGGCATGCCGCCGTCATGGGTAGGCTTGAGGGAGCATCACTTACCTCGAGAACAAGGAACCCTCATGCGCGTTCACATCGCAACAGACCACGCCGGCATGGAGCTCAGCGCCCACCTCATCACCGCCCTCACCGCCAAGGGCTACGAGATGGTTGACCACGGCCCGCAGGAATACGACGCCGAGGATGACTACCCCTCGTTCTGCATCACTGCAGCACTCGCCGTCGTGGCAGACCAGGCTGCCGGCGTCGACGCGTTGGGCATTGTGCTCGGCGGCTCCGGCAACGGCGAGCAGATTGCCGCGAACAAGGTCAAGGGCGTCAGGGCCGCACTGGCCTGGAACCTGTCAACGGCCCAGCTGGCCCGCGAGCACAACGACGCCAATGTTGTTGCCGTTGGCGGACGCCAGCACAGCGTGGAGGAAGCCACCGAAATCATCGAGGCGTTCCTGTCAGAACCCTTCAGTGACGCCGAACGGCACGTGCGCCGGATCCGCAAGATCGCCACGTACGAGACAACCGGCGAAGTCGTCTAACACCGCTTAGGGGGAGGAAACCATGGGCAGGCAGTTGAAATCCGGCGCTGGAGCAATAGCTGGAGCAATAGCTGGCGGCAGGACGCTGCGCATCGGAGCGTGGCCCGTGGTTCCCTCGGCGCCCGGGCGGTTCGCCCCGATGGCGTGCCAGGAGCCGGAGCCACATCCGGGGGGCCGCAATGCCTGAGGGCCATTCCGTCCACCGCCTGGCCCGGCAGTTCCGGGACGTCTTTGGCGGTGCTGCGCTCGCGGTCTCCAGCCCGCAGGGCAAGTTTTCCGCCGGCGCCGCCCGGATTGACGGGCACGTCCTGGAGCGCGCCGAGGCCCACGGCAAGCAAATGTTCCTTTACTTCTCCCACGACCTCGTCATGCGGGTCCACCTTGGCCTGTACGGCGCCTGGGACTTCGGCGGGGATTCCACCTTCACCGGAGCCTCAAGCATTGGCGCACCGCGGCGGATCGGCGAGCAGGAACTCGGGGCGGAATCCCCTGACGATGACCAGGCCTCCGTGTCCGGGGGACCCGCAGCGGGCTTGCTGACTGTGGCAGGACCGGGGGACTATGACGGGCCGCCGGAGCCCACGGGCGCCGTGCGTGTCCGGCTTGTCTCCGACCACGGGTGGGCTGACCTCCGCGGGCCCACCGCCTGCGAGGTTCTCACACCCGCCGAAGCGGCTGCGGTGCGCCGGAAATTGGGACCTGATCCGCTGAACCATGGGCAAGGCGATGAGGAGGAGTTCGTGCGCAGGATCCGCAAGAGCACTACCTCCACTGCGCTGCAGCTCATGAAGCAGGATGTCCTGGCCGGGGTGGGCAACGTCTACCGTGCCGAGGTCCTGTTCCGGTTGGGCCTTGACCCCATGCTGCCCGGCACGAGCCTGCAGCGTGAAGAAGCCCAGGCGCTGTGGGAGGACATCGCGCGCATCATGGCCGACGGCGTCCGCGACGGCCGCATTATCACCACCGAACTCCGTGACCGCCCCAGCGGCGTTGGGGTGGACGTGGGCTGCGGACCGGCGTCCCGCGGCGGGATGGGCGACGGCCTGCCACGTCGGCCCAACAAGGACGTCCCGGCGGAGGATTCCCACTACGTGTACAAACGTGAAGGCCTGCCCTGCCGGCACTGTGGCAGCCAAATTGCCATGAAGGACCTGGGCGGGCGGAAATTGTACTGGTGCCCGTCCTGCCAGGCGGGCTGATCCCAAAATCCCGCAAGCAGCGGCTTTTTTGAGGGATCCGCCGGTTCGATTTGCGAGACTGGCAAAGTCGTTGATAGTGTTACGGAGTTGATCCGGCGAAAGCCCGCAACAGCCCCAGAACATGGGGGCGTAGCTTAGTGGTAAAGCCTCAGTCTTCCAAACTGATGATGCGGGTTCGATTCCCGTCGCCCCCTCCAAGTATCAAGGAACCCCGGTCATCTGGCCGGGGTTTTTGCTTTTCGCTGCCCCGGTTTCCGCGGGAGAGGGCATCGCCCGGCGGTGTCCGGCGTCGGGCCTGGAAATCGCCGCATTGCGCGCATCGGCACGCGAAAAGCCGCACATGGATGGCCGATTGTGCATCTGGGAACTTTTGCCCGTAGACTGTTCCGGGCAACTACGGGGCGTAGCGTAGTGGCTAGCGCGCCTGCTTTGGGAGCAGGAGACCGCAGGTTCGAGTCCTGTCGCCCCGACTTCAGCATTATCCGGATCACGTTTGGTCAGTGACTGCCCATGTGCTGGGCCCTAATATCCATCAACAGACCATCAGGAGTACCACGCCGTGAAGAGCGCTGTCGAAAACCTCACACCCACTCGGGTAAAGCTCGATGTTGAGGTTTCCTTTGAGGAATTGAAGCCCAGCATCACTGAGGCTTATACGACAATCGGTGCACAGGTGCAGGTACCTGGCTTCCGTAAGGGCAAGGTCCCGAACACGCTGATCGATCAGCGTGTTGGCCGTGGCTACGTTCTGGAAACGGCAATCAACTCCGGCCTGAACGGCTGGTACCAGGAAGCTGTTGTCGAGAACAAGCTCATTCCCTTGAGCCGTCCCGAGGTTGAAATCACCGAGGTTCCGGACCCCACAGGCACCGATGGTGTGGTCAAGTTCCACGTTGAGCTGGACATCCGCCCCGAGATTGAACTGCCTGACTACGCCGGCATCGAGGTTGAGGTTGCCGCTGTTGAGGCATCCGAGGAAGACACCGTCAAGGCCCTGGATGAACTCCGCGGTCGCTTCGGCACCCTGAAGGCTGAAGACCGCCCGGCAGTCGAGGGTGACTTCCTCACCATCGACATCGCCGCCAAGATCGACGACGTCGAGGTCGACTCCGCAACGGATCTGTCCTACCAGATCGGTGCCGGCAACATGCTGGACGGCCTGGACGAGGCAGCAACCGGCCTGTCCGCCGGCGAAGAAGCCATCTTCAGCACCAAGCTTGCCGGTGGCGAGCACGCAGGCGAAGAAGCCCAGGTCACCGTCAAGGTTTCCTCCGTGAAGGTCCGGGAACTGCCCGAGGCAAACGATGACTTCGCACAGCTGGCTTCCGAATTCGACACCATTGCCGAACTGAAGGAAGACCTGGCCAAGCAGGCTGCCGAGTCCAAGACTGTCGAGCAGGGTGTTGAGGCCCGCGACAAGGTCCTCGAGAAGCTCGTTGAGCTCGTCGAGGTTCCCGTCCCGGACTCCGTGGTCGCTGACCAGCTGGAGCAGCACTTCAAGCCGGAGAACTCACACGGCGCCGAAGAGCACGACACCGAAGATCACCGCGCAGAAGTCAAGGAAAACACCGAGAAGGCGTTCCGCAACGAGATCATCCTCGATGCCATCGCCGAGAAGGAAGAGATCGGCGTCAGCCAGGCTGAACTGATCGACTACATCGTTTCCTCGGCCAGCCAGTACGGCATGGACCCGAACCAGTTCGCACAGATGCTCGATTCCTCGGGCCAGGTCAACATGATTGTTGGCGAAGTCCGCCGCCGCAAGGCCCTTGCCGCTGTTCTGGGCAAGGCAACAGTCAAGGACTCCGACGGTGCCGTCGTGGACCTGACCGACTTCGTGTCAGTTTCTTCCGACGAAGAAGAAGAGATTGTTGGCGAGGACGAGGTCATCGAACCTACTGCAGTGACCGATCCGGGCGAAGTCCGCATCTAACTGACTCCCCTCCGAGGGGGTAGTGAAGTCTTTCAAGCCGTTGCCGGCTCCTTGAACAAGGGGCCGGCAACGGCTTTTTAAGCACAGGGCGCAATCATGTTCTTGATGCTTCGCGGCCCCGGATTTATTCCCCCTCCCGTGCGTATTCGGGTATCGTGCGCCTACAGCGAACAGTGTCCGGATGGGCACCAAGGAGCCGCCAAATAGGGCTACTGTCCAAGTAGTGAACATTAGTGATGGTCACGTTGGGCACGCCCAACGGGCCACACGAAGGAGAGGTAAACCACCATGGCACAGCACACCACCCCCACGATGGCCAGCGCGGACCCGTCCGGATCGGACCAGTACATTTATAACCGCCTGCTCAAGGAACGCATCATTTGGCTGGGGTCCGAGGTTCGCGACGACAACGCCAATCTGATCTGCTCGCAGCTCCTACTGCTCTCGGCCGAGGATCCTGAAAAGGACATCTTCCTTTACATCAACTCACCCGGCGGTTCGGTGACTGCTGGCATGGCTATCTACGACACCATGGAGTTCATCCCGAACGACGTCGTCACTGTCGCCACCGGCTTGGCAGCCTCCATGGGGCAGTTCCTGCTCTCCTCCGGCACCAAGGGCAAGCGCTACGCGACGCCCAACGCACGCATCCTCATGCACCAGCCCTCAGGCGGCATTGGTGGAACGGCGTCGGACATTAAGATCCAGGCCGAACTGATCCTGCACATGAAGAAGGTCATGGCCGAACTGACGGCCGAGCAGACGGGGCAGACGATTGAGAAGATCCTGGTCGATAACGACCGCGACAAGTGGTTCACGGCCACGGAAGCGCTGGAATATGGCTTCTTCGACAAGATTGCCCGCCACGCAGGAACCGTTGCCGGTGGCGGCGGAACCAACGCCAAGTAAAGCAACGCCAAAGAAAATCTTAGATTTCAGGAGCAACCAGACATGACTTACAACTTTGGCAGCACAGCGTTTGGCCGCACTGCCGGCAACCTGCCCACCAGCCGCTACGTGCTTCCCCAGTTCGAGGAGCGCACACCCTACGGCTTCAAACGCCAGGACCCGTACACGAAGCTCTTTGAGGACAGGATCATTTTCCTGGGTGTCCAGGTTGATGACGCATCGGCCGACGACGTCATGGCACAGCTGCTTGTGCTGGAAGCCGACGACACCGACCGCGACATCACGCTGTACATCAACTCTCCCGGCGGATCGTTCACGGCCATGACGGCCATTTACGACACCATGCAGTTCATCCGTCCGGAAATCCAGACGGTCTGCCTGGGCCAGGCAGCCTCCGCGGCCGCTGTGCTGCTCGCGGCCGGTGCCCCCGGCAAGCGCCTGGCACTGCCGAACGCCCGCGTGCTGATCCACCAGCCGGCACTCTCCGGCGGCCAGGGCGGCCAGGCCTCAGACCTGGAGATCCAGGCCAACGAGGTCATGCGCATGCGTGAATGGCTCGAGAACACCCTTGCCGACCACTCCGGCCGCACGCCTGAGCAGGTCAGCAATGACATCGAGCGCGACAACATCCTGACGGCCGCGCAGGCCAAGGACTACGGCCTGATCGACGAGGTGCTGGCACCGCGCAAGATCAAGCCCGCAGCCATCACGCGCTAAACAGCCTGAAGCAACGCCGGGGCAGGGGATAAGGAAAATCCCTTGTTCCGGCGTTTGTCTTCCACTCAATGTCCATGCCGTGGCTTAGAGTGGAATGTAACTCGTAGGACGTTCTCCGGCACCGGCCGGGAACTAACAAGTTTCAGAGATAATTACGCCGCCGGCGGGTTATTCGCGGAAGGACACATCAATGGCCAGGATCGGCGAAAGCACAGATCTGCTGAAGTGTTCCTTCTGTGGAAAAAGCCAGAAGCAGGTTCGCAAGCTGATAGCCGGACCCGGCGTCTACATTTGCGACGAATGCATTGAATTGTGCAATGAGATCATCGACGAGGAACTGGCCGAAGTGGCCGACCTTGACGCCTTTGAACTGCCCAAGCCGCGTGAGATCTTTAACTTCCTGCAGGAATACGTCATCGGCCAGGAGCCCGCCAAGCGGTCCCTGGCGGTTGCCGTGTACAACCATTACAAGCGCATCCAGTCCGGGCACGCCGTCAAGTCGAACACCATTTCCTCCGGCATCCACGATGAAGTTGAGATCGCCAAGTCAAACATTCTGCTGGTCGGTCCCACCGGGTGCGGCAAGACCTACCTGGCGCAGACCCTTGCCCGGCGCCTGAACGTGCCCTTCGCCGTCGCCGACGCCACGGCCCTCACCGAGGCCGGCTACGTGGGTGAGGACGTTGAAAACATCCTGCTCAAGCTGATCCAGGCCGCCGATTTTGACATTAAAAAGGCTGAGCAGGGCATCATCTACATTGACGAGATCGACAAGATTTCACGCAAGTCCGAAAACCCCTCCATCACCCGTGACGTTTCCGGTGAAGGCGTGCAGCAGGCATTGCTGAAGATCCTTGAAGGCACCGTAGCATCGGTGCCGCCGCAGGGCGGGCGCAAGCACCCGCACCAGGAATTCATCCAGATCGACACCACCAATGTGCTGTTCATTGTTGCGGGGGCCTTCGCCGGACTGGAGGAGATCATCGGGTCCCGTGCGGGCAAGAAGGGCATCGGCTTTGGTGCCCCGCTGAGCGCACTGAAGCAGACGGAGGCAAGCTATGCAGACGTCATGCCCGAAGACCTGCTCAAGTTTGGCCTGATTCCGGAGTTCATTGGCCGCCTGCCAGTCATCACGACCGTCACACAGCTTGACCGCACGGCCCTGATCCAGATCCTGACCGAGCCCAAGAACGCACTCGTCAAGCAGTATCAAAAGATGTTCACGCTGGACGGCGTCGACCTTGAGTTTGATGAGGAGGCACTGAGCGCCATCGCCGACCTCGCACTGGCCCGGGGGACAGGCGCCCGTGGCCTGCGCGCCATCCTCGAAGAGGTTCTCCAGCCCGTCATGTTCGACCTGCCCAGCCGTGAGGACATAGCCACGGTTGTCATTACCGCCGACGCAGTGGGCAAGAAAGCGGAGCCCACACTCATAGCGCACGAGGTCATTGCCAAGCGCCGGAACAAGTCCGCCTAATCCCTGCCGGTCTGCTGCTTGGTGCGGAATAGATTCTCTGTGTCGCCTGTTACGCACTATGAGGGTGCAAACCCACCTAGCCTACGATTCCAAGCCCCATATAGGAGATTAGTCGTGTCCGAAAGTCTTGAAGTTGTCACTGAAACAGCGGATTTCTGGTTTGATCCCACCTGCCCCTTCGCCTGGGTCACCTCCAGATGGATTGGCGAAGTTGAGCAGGTCCGCAACATCAATGTGGACTGGCACGTCATGAGCCTCTCGGTTCTCAACGAAAACAATGAGGACCTCCCGGCCGAATACAAGGAGCACATAGCCAAGGCATGGGGACCTGTCAGGGTCATCACCGCGGCGGTTGCAGCCCACGGCAAGGAATTCATCAAGCCCCTGTACGACGCCATGGGCTCGCAGATCCACAACAACGGCAACAAGGACCTGGGCGACGTCATCGCCAAGTCACTTGCCGAGGTTGGCCTGCCCGCCGAGCTTGCAGCCGCCGCGACCACCGACGCCTACGACGTTGCGCTGCGCGCAAGCCACAACGAGGGCATCAGCCAGGTTGGCCAAGACGTGGGAACGCCCGTCGTTGCCTTCAACGGCACAGCATTCTTTGGCCCCGTCATCACCCGTATTCCGCGTGGCGAGGACGCAGGCAGGTTGTGGGATGCCACAGTGACACTGGCCAGCTTCCCGTACTTCTTCGAGATCAAGCGCAGCCGCACAGAGTACCCCCAGTTCGACTAGGGTTCGTGCCGGAAAAAAGACGAAGTTTCCTGCCGCCAAGGCTTGTTTTGCCTTGGCGGCAGGAGCATACTTGTTCTTACCCAATCCGCCAAGGAAAGGGCTGGAAGGCACCAGAAATTCAGTGGCCGAACCGCTTGATAGTAGAGTCACCGTTTCGGCGGGATACTCGAAAAGGTTCATTGGCACCGGTGACGCGGTGAAGGGTCCTGAAACTCAATGGCAGCTCTCCAGGCCGCCAACGTCACGTAGCGGCATGAAAGCCGAAGCCCCACCGACGGCAATGTAGCCGATGGGGCTTCCCCTTTGCCGAAAAACTTTTCCCCACCCAATGGAACCGGCCCGCAGAAAACGCCGAAAATCACGTCAAAAGTGTGAATTTTCGCCGTTGTCTGCGGGCCAGTCTGTTTAAGCTAAGCCTGCGCGGGCTCCTCGGCCGGCGCCAGCACGACGTCGGACACGGTGAGTTCGCCTTCGCCAACGCGAACGGTCAGCTCCAGCGCGTTGGCTGCAGCCTTGAGGTCGCCCAGGCCTGCGGCAAGCTGTGCTGCCTGAACCTCGCCAGCGGTCACAGTCGCGGAGAGCACCTGGGTGCGCTGCTTGACCTTGGCCTCCGACTTGGCCTTGCGGATGCCGCTGAGCGCGTCCCCGACCGTCGCGAGCAAGGAGGTGTCGCCGTCGTCCACGGAAACGGCGGCGGGCCACGGTGCGCGGTGCACCGAACCGGCACGCCACCAGCTCCACACTTCCTCCGTTGCAAAAGGCAAGAAGGGTGCGAACAGGCGCAGCAGCGAGTCGAGCGTGGTGGCGAGGGCGGCAAGCACCGAGGCCTGCCCCTCCTCGCCGGAAGCACCGTAAGCGCGGTCCTTGATGAGCTCGACGTAGTCGTCGGTGAAGTGCCAGAAGAAGCTCTCGGTGATCTGTAGGGCCTTGGCGTAGTCGTACTTTTCAAACGCGGAGCTTGAAGCCTTCACGACCTCCGCCAGCTGGGCCAGCAGCGCACGGTCCAGCGGGTTCCTCAGCTCTGCGCTGTCCGCGGTGAGCACGTTGGACTCCGTGGCGCCAAGGTTCAGCACGAACTTTGAGGCGTTCAGGAGCTTGATGGCCAGGCGGCGGCCGATCTTCATCTGCGCAATCTCGTACGCCGTGTCGGCGCCGAGCTTGGCGGAGGCTGCCCAGTAGCGGACGGCGTCGGCACCGAAGTCGTTGAGCACGTCGGTGGGGACCACCACGTTGCCCTTGGACTTGGACATCTTCTTGCGGTCAGGGTCAAGGATCCAGCCGGAGATGGCGGCATGCTTCCACGGGGCGCTACCTTGGAGGGCGTCGGCACGCACTGCGGAGGAGAACAGCCAGGTACGGATGATGTCGTGGCCCTGCGGACGCAGATCGAACGGGTACACGGTGGAGAACAAGTCCTCGTCCACGCCCCAGCCGCCCACAATTTGCGGGGTCAGGGAGGAGGTGGCCCAGGTGTCGAGCACGTCGGCATCGCCCACGAAGCCGCCGGCCACGTTGCGCTGGTCCTCGGTGTACCCCGGGGCCGCATCCGCTGCGGGGTCAACCGGCAGCATCTCGGTGGTGGGCAGGATCGGGTGGTCGTAATCAGGGTTCGCGTCGGCATCTAGCGGGTACCACACGGGAACCGGCACGCCGAAGAAGCGCTGGCGGGACACGAGCCAGTCCCCGTTCAGGCCCGAGATCCAGTTGTCGTAACGTGAGCGCATGAACGCGGGGTGGAACTCGATTTCCTTGCCGCGGCTGATCAGCTTCTCGCGCCGGTCCTCGTCGCGGCCGCCGTTGCGGATGTACCACTGGCGTGAGGAGACGATCTCCAGGGGCTTGTCGCCCTTTTCGAAGAAGTTCACCGGGTGCATGATCTTCTTGATTTCGCCGTCGAGCAAATCAGCCTCAGAAAGCATCTCAACAACTCCTTCCTTGGCGCTGAAGACTGTCTTGCCGGCAATCTTGGCGTAGTTTTCGCGGCCTTCCTCGGTGGTGATCCACTCGGGGGTGTCACCGAGGATGCGGCCGTCACGGCCAACAATGGCACGGGCGGGCAGCTGCAGTTCACGCCACCAGATGACGTCGGTCAGGTCGCCGAAGGTGCAGACCATGGCGATGCCCGATCCTTTGTCGGCCTTGGCCAGGGCGTGCGGGCGGACCTCGACGTCGACGCCGAACAGGGGTGAGGTGACCTTCTTGCCGAACAGCGGCTTGTAACGCTCGTCGTCAGGGTTGGCGACCAGGGCCGAGCAGGCGGCCAGGAGTTCCGGGCGCGTGGTCTCGATGTAGATCTTGGTGCCGTCTTCGGCGTAGAACGGGTAGCGGTAGTACGCGCCGGGCATTTCGCGGTCTTCAAGCTCCGCCTGGGCAACAGCCGTGCGGAAGGTGACATCCCACAGGGTGGGTGCCTCGGCCATGTAGGCGTCGCCGGCGGTCAGGTTTTCAAGGAAACCGCGCTGGGACACTGCACGTGAGTGCTCGTCAATGGTCCTGTACGTCAGGTCCCAGTCAACGGACAGGCCCAAGGTTTGGAAGAGGTGCTCGAAGACCTTCTCGTCCTCAACGGCCAGTTCTTCACACAGCTCGATGAAGTTCCTGCGTGAGACGACATCGAAATCACGCTGGTTCTTGGCCGGCGTCGCCGGAGCGCGGTAGTCGGCGTCGTAGGAAATCTTCGGGTCGCAGCGCACACCGTAGTAGTTCTGCACGCGGCGCTCGGTGGGCAGGCCGTTGTCGTCCCAGCCCATGGGGTAGAAGACGTTCTTGCCGTTCATGCGCTGGAAGCGGGCCAGCACGTCAGTCTGCGTGTAGGAGAACATGTGACCAACATGCAGGGAACCGGAGGCCGTGGGCGGGGGAGTGTCAATGGAGTACACCTGCTCACGGGTGGTCTCACGATCAAACTTGTAGGTGCCCTCTTCGAGCCAGCGCTTGGTCAGGGACTCCTCGAGACCCTCCAGGACGGGCTTATCGGGAACGTTGCTTGTGGTGGGTGCGGGCGTGTCTGTGCCCGGAATGATTTCAGCCATGCGGCAATTCTTTCATGAGTTGGTGCCGATACCGGATTCGGCATTAGTGGGTGGGTGGAGTTTCCGGAAAATGCTGTGAAAATATGGGAAATGGCGGAGCTGGAATGGGGCGGGATCGAACCCGAAAGTGCCGGGTACGCCGCCCGCACGCTGACGCTCTATGGGCGCCCGACGGCGGTGGCGGAAAACGGGCCATGCGTATCTACACGCCCAAGGGTGTGTCCTGTTGTGCGTTGAACTCGCAGTCGGCACAGGCGCAGAACAGTGTTGTGCGCCAAGACCGCCACCAATTCAACGCACAACGGGGCATTCGCACGCCTTGTCATCGGCTGTGGGGCTATGATGCGACTATGGGCACAGTACGGATATTGCGTGTTTATGAGGAGCCGGATCCTGGGGAGTTCAGGGTCCTGGTGGACAGGCTGTGGCCGCGCGGGGTCAGCAAGGACAGGATCGACCGCTGGCTCAAGGACGTGGCTCCCAGCGCCGAAGTCCGTAATGCCTTTGGCCACGTGCCGGAGCATTTCGAGGCGTTTGTCCGGGACTACACGGCGGAGCTGAAGGCCAATGCGGCCGTGGACCAACTGCGCGTGCTGGCGGCTTCCCACGAAAAAGTTGTCCTGCTCTATGGAGCCAGGGACCACCAGCAAAACCAGGCCGCCGTGCTGTTAGATTTCCTCCAGAGCACCGCAGGTTAGATGGGCCGTAGGAGCCACGCCACGACGATGATCGACAGCGATTTCCCCGTCGTCCCGGCGTCCGTCAAGGAAAAGAATCGGGAGCTGGCAGCAGTGATTCGTCAGAATCCGGAGGTCTTTGAAGCATGAGTTTCCGTGGCCTTGGGAAACCTTTCGGTTCAATCACCGGGATCACTGTGGCACAGGACAAGTTCGCGAAACCAGACGTGGTGATTTCAACGGACGGTGGCCTCCTTCTGGGATTGGAGGCAAAGTTGGCCCTTGGGCTGAGTCGGGAGCAGTTGCTGAGTCGGGAGCAGTTGGCGAAGGAAAGTGCCGCGGTCGACTATTTGTACCTCGTGGTTTTGGACCGCATGGATGTGCCCTCTCACCTGGGGGTCTTGTCCGTGGGGTCTTCCTCTGGAGCGAGCTGATCGACGCTTTCCCGGAATCTCGACTGAATCTTGAGGACGCGGCACAAACCTCGAACGATCCAAAGCTGGTTGCACCGCGACATTTCAACTGTGCACTGCAGGGCATTTCTGTCCCCGAAGGTTGGAGCTTGGAAGCAGGCGCTGGAAACGGTGGGCGTCCATCGATCACCATCACGGCGCCCAAGTGTTCCTCCGGGCGAATTCTCATGGCGCAAAATGAGTCCAAAGATCCGGTGGCCGGAGGATCCAGGTCCAGGACCTTTTCTGAGCGGAACCCCGGGCACGCTACATTTAAACCATGTCTGAAAACAATTCCAAACACGCAGTTGTCACAGGAGCCAGCACGGGCATCGGCGCGGCCACCGTACGCAAACTCCGCTCCGAGGGATGGCACGTTGTGGCAGTGGCCCGCCGCGCCGACCGGCTTGAACGGCTGGCCGAGGAAACCGGCGCGCTGCCGTTTGCCGCTGACATCACCAAGGACGACGACGTCGCCGCCCTGGCAAGGTTCGTTGCCGAGAACGGCGGACTGGACACCCTGATCAACATTGCCGGCGGAGCCCGCGGCGCTGACAAGGTGGGCGAGGCCCGCAACGACGACTGGGAATGGATGTTCCAGGCCAATGTCATGGGCACGATGAAGATGACCAAGGCCTTCCTTCCCGCCCTGCGCGCCAACCGCCGTGGCACAGTGCTGAACCTGACCTCCACCGCCGGGCTAGTCGCCTATGAAGGCGGCGCGGGCTACAACGCGGCCAAATTCGCCCAACATGCGCTGACAAACGCACTGCGCCTGGAGGAAGTCGAAAACAACCTGCGCGTCATCGAAATTGCCCCCGGCCTGGTCCACACCGAAGAATTCGCCCTGAACCGCCTCGGCGGGGATGCGGCGGCAGCAGAAAAAATTTACCAGGGCGTTGCCGAGCCCCTCACACCGGAGGATGTGGCGGAAGTGGTGGGATACGCCGTCGGGCTTGCGCACCACATCAACCTGGACCAGATCGTCATCCGACCCGTGGCGCAGGCCGCCAACCACAAGCTCATCCGCGCCTAGCAGTTCCCGGACTGCGTGCTGGCATTCCAAACAGCAGCAGATGCGATGAAAATGCCGGTTTCATCGCATCTTCTGCTGTTTGGAAGTGGGGGCGGATGTATCCGGTAGAATAGTCAACAAAGCGTTGACCCGGCCATCACCGGTGAGCTTCCGGAAGAACACGCCACCACAACGGCGCCAGTAGAACCGGACGGGTAAGCCCGTCACAGCAGCTAATGAGCGGCCGGACCTGGCATAAAAACCAGGGTCGGTAAGCGAGGTGGTACCGCGGCGCAAGCCGTCCTTGCATCCTGAACCAGTTCGCCCACCACCAGGATGATGTGATGACCCACTTCCCGAAGGCCTCCGCCGCCGCCGGCCTCCACGCCGAATCCAAGCACGTTCCCTCCTCCGTGAATTTTCCGAAGGTGGAAGAACTCGTCCTGAAGTACTGGGATGAAGACGGCACCTTCCAAGCCAGCATTGACGCCCGCGACGCCGGCGCCGACGGGTCCAACGAATTCGTCTTCTACGACGGCCCGCCCTTCGCCAACGGCCTGCCCCACTACGGACACCTGCTCACCGGCTACGCCAAGGACCTCGTGGCCCGCTACCAGACACAGCGCGGCCGCCGCGTGGAGCGCCGCTTCGGCTGGGACACGCACGGTTTGCCCGCCGAACTGGAAGCCATGAAGCAGCTGGGCATGACGGACAAGGCGCAGATCGAGGCCATGGGCATCGACAAATTCAACGACGCCTGCCGCGCCTCCGTCATGAAGTACGCCGGCGAATGGCAGGAATATGTCACCCGCCAGGCCCGCTGGGTCGACTTTGAGAACGATTACAAGACGCTCAACGTCGAGTACATGGAGTCCGTGCTCTGGGCGTTCAAGCAGCTCCACACGAAGGGTCTGACCTACAACGGCTACCGAGTGCTGCCTTACTGCTGGAAGGATGAGACGCCGCTGTCCAACCACGAGCTGCGCATGGACGATGACGTCTACAAGGACCGCCAGGATGCGACCGTCACCGTCACCTTCCCGATCCTCGCCGGCGAATCGGCACTGTCCCAGGAGCTGGCCGGCGTTGCCGCAATCGCCTGGACCACCACGCCTTGGACCCTGCCCACCAACCAGGCCCTCGCGGTCGGGCCCAAGGTCAGCTACGCCGTCGTGCCCGTTGGCCCGAATGGGGCCGCCCTGGGCGCCACGGGGGAGAAGTTCCTCCTCGCCGCAGACCTCGTCGGCGCCCACGCGAAGGATTTGGGGTACGACGACGCTGCTGCCGCGACTGCCGCCGTCGCCGCAACGTACACCGGTGCCGAGCTTGAGGGCCTGAAGTACGAGCCGCTGTGGGACTATTTCGCCGACGACGAAAAGTACGGCACGGCCAAGTCATGGCAGTTCCTGGTCGCCGACTACGTGACAACCACCGACGGTACGGGCATCGTCCACCAGGCACCGGCCTACGGTGAAGAGGATCAGAAGGTCTGCGAGCAGTACGGCATCCCCGTGGTCCTCTCGGTCGATGAGGGCGCGAACTTCCTGCCCGTCTTCGCCGAAGGCCCGCTGAGCGAGATCGCCGGGGTTCAGGTCTTCGACGCCAACAAGACCATCACCCGCGTGGTCAAGAATGCCGGACGCTTGGTCCGCCAGGCCAGCTATGTGCACAGCTACCCGCACTGCTGGCGCTGCCGCACACCGTTGATCTACCGAGCCATCTCCTCCTGGTACGTGGAAGTCACCGCGTTCAAGGACCGCATGGTCGAGCTGAACCAGGACATCAACTGGATCCCCGGCAACGTCAAGGACGGCCAGTTCGGCAAGTGGCTGGCCAACGCCCGCGACTGGTCCATCAGCCGCAACAGGTACTGGGGCAGCCCCATCCCCGTGTGGCAGTCCGATGACCCCGAATACCCGCGCACCGACGTGTACGGCTCACTCGCCGAAATGCAGGCCGACTTTGGCCGCCTGCCCGTGAACAACGAGGGCGAGGTAGACCTGCACCGCCCGTTCATCGACGAGCTGACACGCCCCAACCCGGATGACCCGCGCACCCCCGAAGAAGGCCAGTCCACCATGCGCCGCGTCGAGGACGTGCTCGATGTCTGGTTCGATTCCGGCTCCATGCCGTACGCGCAGGTGCACTACCCGTTCGAAAACGAGAACTGGTTCGGCACGCACAACCCGGCCGATTTCATCGTCGAGTACATCGGACAGACCCGCGGCTGGTTCTACATGCTGCACATCCTCTCCACCGCACTCTTTGACCGCCCGGCGTTCAGGAACGTCATCAGCCACGGCATCGTGCTGGGCTCCGACGGGGCGAAGATGTCCAAGTCGCTGCGCAACTACCCGGACGTCTCAGAGGTCCTTGACCGCGACGGCTCCGACGCCATGCGCTGGTTCTTGATGTCAAGCCCCATCCTGCGCGGTGGCAACCTTGTGGTCACCGAACAGGGCATCCGCGACGGCGTCCGCCAGGTCATCCTGCCCCTGTGGAACGTGTACAGCTTCTTCACCCTGTACGCCAACACGGCCAACGGCGGGGCCGGTTACGATGCGAAGCTGCGCTACGACGGCTATTCCGATCCCATGGACAACTACCTGCTGGCCAACACCGGTGATTTGGTCCGCGAGGTCACTGCCAAGCTTGACGACTACGACGTATCGGGCGCCTGCGAATCCCTGCGCCTCTACTTCGACATGCTCACCAACTGGTACGTCCGCCGCAGCCGCAGCCGCTTCTTCGACGAGAATGAAGACGCCTTCGACGCCCTCTACACAGCACTTGAAACTGTGTGCCGCGTGGCCGCCTCGCTGCTGCCGCTTGTCACGGAGGAAATCTGGCGCGGCCTCACCGGCGGGCGCTCCGTACACCTGACCGACTGGCCCAACGCCGACCTCTTCGTCTCAAACGCGGCACTGGTTCAGCAGATGGATAGGATCCAGCAGGTCTGCTCCACGGGCTCCAGCCTCCGCAAGGCTGCAAAGCTGCGCGTGCGCCTGCCCCTGCAGGAACTGACGGTTGTGACAGAGAATGCGGCGCTGTTGAACGACGGCGCGGCCATCGTCGCGGAGGAGCTCAACATCCGTTCCGTGCGTTTCGTTGACGCAGCCGATGCAACGCCGGAGGAATTCGGCATCAGCCAGAAGCTGGTTGTCAACGCCCGTGCAGCTGGCCCGCGCCTGGGCAAGAACGTCCAGCTGGCCATCAAGGGCTCCAAGTCAGGGGACTGGTCCATCGCCGACGGCGTTGTGACAGCCGGCGGCCTGGCCCTGGAACCGTCCGAGTACACCCTTGAGACGGTTGTTGCAGACGCGCACGACGGCGGCGCGAGCGCAGTTGCCATGCTGCCCGGAGGCGGCTTCGTTGTGCTCAACACCGAGCTGACACCCGAGCTGGAGGCTGAAGGAACGGCACGGGACATGATCCGAGCCATCCAGCAGGCCCGCAAGGACACAGGCCTTGATGTCAGCGACAGGATCCTCACCATCGTTTGCGCACCGCAGGAGACCATCGATGCCCTGCACGCCAATGCCGAGCTCGTGAAGAGCGAAACGCTCACGCTCAAGCTCGAACTCATCCCCGGTGACGTTGAAACCGCCATCACTGTTGAACGGACCATTTCCTAAATGACTGCCAACCACGACGAATTCTCAGTCGAGAGCGTTTACGCCGAGCTCCTTGGCCGCGCCCCTGAGAACAAGATGGAGCCGCGGCTTGCACCGTTGTTCCGGGCCATGGAAATTTTGGGCGAGCCGAACAATGCGTTCCCGATCATCCACGTCACCGGTACCAACGGCAAGACGTCAACAGCGCGGATGATCGAGTGCGGCCTGCTCGCCCACGACCTCCGCACCGGCCGGTACACGAGTCCGCACCTGACAAAGGTGACCGAGCGCATCAGCATTGACGGGGCCCCCGTCAGTGACGGGACGTTCGTGCGGATCTGGGATGAAATCCGCCCCTACATTGACATGGTCGACGCCGAGCTGACAGCTGCGGGCGATCCGCGCCTGACGTACTTTGAGTGCATCACCATCTTGGCGTTCGCCATCTTCGCCGACGAGCCTGTCGACGTCGCCGTCATGGAAGTTGGTCTGGGCGGCATTACCGACGCCACGAACGTTGGCGACGGCCAGGTCGCCGTGATCACCCCCATCTCCCTTGACCACACCGAGCTGCTCGGTGACACCACCGGGCTGATCGCGCAGGAGAAGGCCGGCATCATCAAGGAAGGCGCGTTCCTGATCAGCGCCGCCCAGCCCGCCGACGCAGCCCAGGTCATCCTGGAGACGGCGCGGGAGAAGCATGCCGAGTTCCGCTTTGAGGGTGTCGAATTCGGTGTGGAGTCACGCATCGTGGCAGTTGGCGGCCAGCAGCTAGACCTGCAGGGCCTGGCCGGGCGCTACCCGGGCATCCTGCTCCCGCTGCATGGTGAACACCAGGCCCAGAACGCCGCCGTCGCCCTTGCCGCCCTTGAGGCGTTCCTTGGCGGCGGCGAAAGGGAACTGAACCTTGAGCTGGTGCAGGAGGGCTTTGCCGCCGTCACCTCGCCGGGGCGCCTGGAGGTCATGCGCACCTCGCCCACCATTGTGGTCGACGCGGCGCACAACCCCGCCGGCATTGCGGCAACCGCTGCGGCCCTGCAGGAATCCTTCGCCTTCAGCAAGCTCGTTGTGGTGCTCGGGGTCCTGGCCGAAAAGGACGCCGAGGAAATCCTGAACACCATTAAGGAGTCCTACGGTGAGGAGGCATCGGAGATCTGCCTGACCCAGTCAAACTCCCCGCGGGCCATCCCCGCGGCGGAACTGGCCGAAATGGCCGTTGACCTGGGCTGGGACGAGGAAGACGTGCACATCGCCGAGAAGCTCGACGACGCCATTGAATGGGCCGTCGAACGGGCCGAGTCCAACAACGACCTCGCAGGCGGTGTGCTGATCACCGGATCCATCACGCTCGTCGGTGAGGCCCGCATCCTGCTGGGCCGCCCCGGTGAAAAGGAAGGTGCCTAAGATGGCAAAGCTGACAAAGGCCCAGCGCGAATGGAAGCCAAACACGCCCAAGAAGGCACGCTCGACGCGAATGATGTTCGCCTCAGTCGTGCTGATGCTTGAAGCGTTCGTGGCCTTGTTCCTCGGGCTGGCCCTGTTTGGTCTGCACGGCAAGAACCCCGCCTACCTTGTGGCGGCAGCAGTCATGGCCGTGCTGTTCATTGGGGCCTGCGGCGTTATCCGCAAGTCGTGGGGACCGGCCTTTGGCTGGCTGCTGCAGCTGGCACTGATCGCCGGCGGGTTCTGGGAACCGTCAATGGTTGTTGTGGGCATCCTGTTTGCCGTGGCCTGGTGGTACGCCCTCCACACCGGATCCCGGATTGACCGCGAAAATGTGGCCCGCGCACGGGCGCAGGCCGACTGGGATGCAGCGCATCCCGACGACAGCCCGACGGCGCAAGCCAAGTAAACTGAAAAGACTGTCCTTTCCACCTAAGTTATTGGAGTTACCGTGAGCATTGAGCGCACCCTTGTCCTGATCAAGCCCGACGGCGTGGCACGCAACCTCACCGGCACCATCCTGGCCCGCATCGAGACCAAGGGCTACACCCTGGTCCAGCTCGAGATGGTCAACGCCACCCGCGAGGTCCTTGAGGCACACTACGAGGAGCACGTCGGCAAGCCGTTCTACGAGCCACTCGTTGAATTCATGCTCTCCGGCCCCATCGTTGCCGCCATCTTCGAAGGCAACAGCGTCATTGCAGGCTTCCGTTCACTGGCCGGCGCCACGGATCCCACCGTCGCAGCCCCGGGCACCATCCGCGGCGATTTCGGCCGCGACTGGGGCCTGAAGGTCCAACAGAACCTGGTCCACGGCTCGGATTCCGTTCTCTCCGCAGAGCGCGAGATCGGCATCTGGTTCGACTAGGCCTCACCTGAGTACGACGGCGGGTGCTCACCTTTCACATAGAAAGGTGAGCACCCGTCGTCGTACTTTAACCACCTCTACCGTCTATGACGCAGTTACTGCACGAAAAATGCCCCAGGAAGCGCTTTCCAGTGCAATAACTGCGTCACAGACCGTGGGGGCTAGGCGTTGGAGGGGACGATCAGGTGCATGAACCTGAAGAAGATCGAGGCCAGCGTCGCCAGGTACAGCAGGCCGACGATAACCCAGGCCCAGTCGTTGAGGAACTTTGTCAGGGCCGCCGGGGCCGCGATGGCGCCGTAGTTGAGGTTGCGCACGGTAGTGAAGACAAAAAGCGGGATCATCACGGCCCACACGATCATGCAGTAGGGGCACAGGACGGCCAGGGTGTACAGGGCCGTGAACCAGAACCAGCCCACCAGGGCCATGCCGGCGGTGAGGCCGATCTGCGTGCAGATCCAGAACCAGCGGTTCATCCGGGCGCCGGCCAGCAGGACAACACCAATGGTGACGAGGATGGCGAAGCCAACTACGCCGATGAACGGGTTGGGGAAACCGAGGATGGCAGCCTGCGGGGTCTTCATCACGTCGCCGCAGGATATCCAGGAGTTGACATCGCAACTGATCTTGGCGTCAGGGTTTGTGTACAGGTGCAGGCGCTCAAGCACCAAAGTGAACGATGCAATCCACGCTATGGCGCCAGCAATGATCAGGAACCAGCCAAACGGCTTGGCCCGGACCATGGCGGGCAGGTCCGCTTCCGCCGGGTCGGAGGTGGCAACTTTGGTGCTGGGCATGGCGTCCTACCTGTTGGAACGGTGATTGTGTCCTGATTCTAGCGTGAGATTCTTGGCGCGCCATGCGTGGAAACGCGCCGGGGCGGGGAGCGTATGAGACAATGGTTTCGGCTGATCGGCGATCCACATGCGCCCTCCAGTCCAATGGCCCGACCACGGGCCGTCCGGTGACGACGCTGCCAGTGCGTGCGGCCATCCACCGGCCGGTTTCCGCAAACCATTGGCTTTTCAGAGCTTGCGCACCCAGAAGTTGGTGCCGCCTGTGAAGTATTTAGACGACTTCCGTCAACGCCCGCGGGTGTTGGCACATCTGCCGCATTCGGGGCCTGATGTGGGGGTTCCGGGTCGGCGCGAAAGTAACGCCCATAATGGAAAATGAACAGCCCACACCTGACATCGCCGAAGCAGCACCCGCCAAGGCAAGGGCCACCCGCTCACGCCGCGCAACCGCGGCCGTGACAAGCCCTGGGGCCGCAACCAAGGCGGCCGCCGCCGTTGAAACGGCCGCTGAAACAGTCGCCGAGACTGCAAGTGCACCCGCGGCAGCCGCCCCGGCTAAGAAGGCACCTGTGCGCCGCAGCCGGGCAAAAAAAGTTCAGGATCCGGTAGCGCCCCCCATCGCCGCGGCTCCGGCCGCCGGCACCGACGGACCGTCACTGCTTGACGGCATCACGGAAGCCGCGGCAGAACCTGCCGCCCCTGCCAAGCGGGCCACCCGCCGCCGGGCCTCATCACCGGTCACGGCTCCCACAGCCGTGCAGGCCGACCTCGGTGTTCAGGGCGAGTTGAGCCTTGCAGGCGACGACGCGCAGACCCCCGCCGTCGAGGTCCCCGCCGTCGAGACCCCCGCCGTCGAGGTTCCCGCCGCAAAGGCGCCGGCCAAGCGGACGAGGTCGGCCAAGGCCCCCGTCACCAGCACCGCAGCAGCAAGGACCGCAACCTCCAAGGCACCGGCCGCCGCAACCCCCGCAACAGCAACCTCCGAGGCCGCTGTTGAGGCCGAGACAACCGCAGTCGAGACGACCGCCGCCGAGCCGTCCGTTGAAGCCCCCGCCGCAAAGGCCCCCGCCCGCCGCAGGAGCCGGAAGGCAACGGCCCCGGCCGGATCCGCCCCTGTCCAGGCCGAAACTGCCGTACCCAGCGATGCAGTTGCAGCCGAGGCCGCCGCCGAACCGCCTGTTGTTGCCCAGGCCCCTGCCCGCGAGGGCGCCCCTGCCAAGGCAACCCGCAGCCGCCGGCGGACCGCCGCCAAGACCACAGCGGTTGAAGAAGTTCCCGAGACAGCTGCCGAAGCACCGGCCGAACAGGCACCGGCAGCTGACGAAGCAGCCAACGACGAAGGTGACGCAGCGGCCCCGACCGCAGCGTCGCCGTTCCTGGCACCCTCCACGGGGATGTCGGCACTCTTCCTGGCCCCCGACATGAGCCTTGCCGTGCCCGCGGCAGCCGGTCCTGGCGCCGATGATGACAACGAATCCGATGAGGGTTCCGACAACCAGGACGGCGACCGTCGCAGCCGCAACCGCCGCAACCGCCGCGCCCGTGGCACCGATGTCGATGCTGCTGACGCGGTCGAGACCGGCGACGCCGAGGACACGGACGCCGATGGGGCCGAGGACGGTGTGACCTCCCGCCGCCGCCGTCGCCGCCGCCGCGGCGATGCCGACCTGGAATTGACCGGCGGCACCGACGAGGATCCGCCCAACACTGTCACCCGCGTGCGCGCCCCGCGAACGCCGGCCGAGTCCACGTCCACGGCATCAAACCGTGTCACCAGCCTGCGCGGCTCAACCCGACTGGAAGCCAAGAAGCAGCGCCGCCGCGACTCGCGCGACTCCGGCCGCCGCCGCACGGTCATCACCGAGGCCGAGTTCCTTGCCCGCCGGGAATCCGTTGACCGCGTCATGGTTGTGCGCCAGAGCGAGGACAGGATCCAGATCGGCGTCCTCGAGGACGGCATTCTTGCCGAGCACTTTGTCTCCAAGACGCAGCAGGACTCACTGATCGGCAACGTATACCTGGGCAAGGTCCAGAACGTGCTGCCCAGCATGGAGGCAGCCTTCGTGGACATCGGACGCGGCCGCAACGCCGTCCTGTACGCAGGCGAAGTGGATTGGGATGCCGCGAACCTCAACGGCCAGCCGCGCCGCATTGAGAACGCCCTGAAGTCCGGGGACACCGTCCTCGTCCAGGTCTCAAAGGACCCCGTTGGACACAAGGGCGCCCGCCTGACGAGCCAGATCTCCCTGCCCGGGCGCTACCTGGTGTTCGTGCCCGGCGGCTCCATGACCGGCATCTCCCGCAAGCTGCCCGACGTCGAACGCAACCGCCTCAAGCGCGTCCTGAAGGACCACCTGCCCGAAAACGCCGGCGTCATTGTGCGCACGGCCGCAGAAGGTGCCAGCGAGGAAGAGCTGACCAATGACATCAACCGCCTGCGCGCCCAGTGGGAAGGCATCAACGAGCGGGCCTCCTCGCACAAGACGCTGGCGCCGGAGATGCTGTACGGCGAACCCGACCTGACCATCAAGGTTGTCCGCGACGTTTTCAACGAGGACTTCACCAAGCTGATCGTCTCCGGCGAGGACGCGTGGGACACCATCGAGGCCTACGTGACCTATGTTGCCCCGGATCTGCTTGACCGCCTCGAAAAGTGGAGCCAGCCCGAGGACATCTTTGCCGCGCACCGTATTGACGAGCAGATCAACAAGGCCCTTGAGCGCAAGGTGTTCCTTCCCTCCGGCGGCTCCCTTGTCATTGACAGGACCGAGGCCATGACGGTGGTTGACGTCAACACCGGCAAGTTCACCGGCTCCGGCGGCAACCTTGAAGAGACAGTCACCAAGAACAACCTTGAGGCTGCCGAGGAAGTCGTGCGCCAGCTGCGCCTGCGCGACATTGGCGGCATCATCGTCATCGACTTCATCGACATGGTGCTCGAGTCCAACCGCGATCTGGTGCTGCGCCGTCTTGTCGAGTGCCTGGGCCGTGACAGGACCAAGCACCAGGTGGCCGAGGTGACAAGCCTGGGCCTGATCCAGATGACGCGCAAGCGCATGGGCACCGGCCTGCTCGAGGTCTTTGGCGAGCAGTGCCCCACCTGTGCAGGCCGCGGCATGGTCACGCACGAGATCCCCGTCGAGCACCGCCGCACGCACAGCCCCGCCGTCGAAGTTGCGCAGGTCCATGCCCCCAAGCAGGAGAACCGCGACAACGACCGCACGGCCAACCGCTCGACCCGCAGCGAACGCAAGCGAAATCGCAACCGCACGCAGCAGCCCGAAACCGAGCAGCACCAGGAAATCGCCCCGGCGCCTGTCGCGGATGACGTGAGCGACGCCCAGAAGGCGCAGCGGGCCCACGAGGCACGTGCCGCGCTGGCGAACATTGCCGCTGCGGCTGCCGCCTCGCACCACGAGCACGATGGCGACGAGCACCACCACGCCCCCGCGCCCAGCGAGACAGTCTTTGCGGATGCGTCGGAACCAGCCGATGTGTCCGATGCGGCAACCCTGACGCTGGGCGGGGAAGCCATTGAGCTGCCTCGCGGACACCACAACGACGGCGGCAGCACGCCGGGCACGAACAATGCCGACCACGCTGCGGCCCTCGCAGGACTGGCCCAGGCCCTGGACCAGCTCGCTGCCCCCGGCCACGAGACGTCGCACGACTCCTCACACGAGAGCGATGCCGATGCTCCCGAAGCTGGCGGCGGCAACCGTTCACGTGCACGTAGGGGACGCCGCAACCGCAGCGCCCGCAGTGCACAGGGCGGGGCCGATACCGCAGTGGAGACCATGGAACAGGTTTCTGCCGGCCAGGGATCCGCAGCGCACAGCAGCGCCGCGGCTGCGCCACCCGTGGTGAAGAAGGCGGCCGAGCCGATCATCCTTGGGGTTGGAGTGCCGGCCTCGGAGCTCTAAAACGTCACACCCCTTCCAACTGACCCGCAGCCGTGGTCGAATATGACGCGTTTTCGCGTGTTATTCGACCACTGCTGCGGGTCAGTTGTTCAAAGGGGAGGGGACCGCACTAGGCTGGGGAGCGACACGGGGTGCCAGGCCACCAGGGCCGGCTGAGACAATACCCGTTGAACCTGCCCGGTTAGCACCGGCGAAGGGATGTCCCATGACAACCAGCACCTTTGTGGCCCCTGCCAGCGAGATTTCCGCACAGCCAGGGGAGGCTCAGCAAGCAAGTCACCCTGTGAACCATCCACGGGTCCTGAGCATTGCAGGCTCTGATCCGTCCGGCGGTGCCGGAATCCAGGCCGACATCAAGTCAATATCCGCCCACGGCGGTTACGCCATGGCGGCCATCACCGCACTTACCGCCCAAAACACCCAGGGGGTGCAGGGCGTCCACGTGCCGCCGGCAGCGTTCCTTGCGGCGCAACTTGATGCCGTCTCCTCGGACGTCATGATCGACGCCGTCAAGATCGGCATGTTGGGCACCGCGGAGGTCATGAACACCGTGGGGGAGTGGCTGAGGCGGACCCGGCCGGCCGTCGTCGTGCTTGATCCCGTCATGGTGGCCACCAGCGGGGACGTGCTGGTGGATCCGGAAGCCCGCGACGCACTGCTAGAGCTGTTCCGCAACGTACATCTGGCAACCCCGAACATCCCGGAACTGGCGGTCCTCCTTGACCGCCCGCAGGCCGCCGATTGGCAGGAGGCGCTTGAACAGGGCCGGGAGCTGGCGGCCGCGCACGGGATCCTCGTGCTGGTCAAGGGCGGGCACCTGCCCGGGGAAGAGTGCCCCGATGCACTCATCGGGCCCGACGGCACAGTCCAGGAATTCACTGCCCCCCGCATCGACACCCCCAATACGCACGGCACCGGCTGCTCGCTCTCGGCAGCCGTGGCCACACTCCAGGCCCATGCAACCCTCCGGCCCGCCGAAACCGGGGCTGAACGGGCCGGCGGCTGGTCCGAGAGTGTGCGCCTTGCCAAGGCCTGGCTGGGCATGGCACTTGAAACCTCGGACGCGCTTGCCGTGGGCAGCGGGGCGGGACCCGTCAACCACCTGCACGCCCTGTGGGAAAGTGCCCAGCCGGTGCCCGGCAGCTTCGCCCGGATGGTGTGGGAGGACTGTGCGCCGCAACGTGAAGCCATCTTTGCCCTTGGCTTCATCAAGGAACTGGCAGCCGGGACCCTGCAGCGCAGCCGTTTCGCCTACTACCTTGACCAGGACGCCCAGTATCTTGGCGCCTATTCACGCGTCCTTGCCCGCGCCAGCTCGCTCGCGCCGACGGAAGCAGAGCAAAAATTCTGGGCCGGCGGGGCGCAAAACTGCATTGACGTGGAAATGGCACTGCACCGCGACTGGCTCAGCCAGTACCCGCAGGAGCCGGCCACGTTGCCCGGCCGTGCACAGGGCCCGGCAACCAAACATTATGTCGACCACCTGCAGGCAATCGCCTTCACCGGCAGCTACGGCGAGGTGGTGGCCGCGGTGCTGCCCTGCTACTGGCTCTACGCCGAGGTGGGCCGGGTGCTGCATGCCGACTACCTCTCCTTTGACGGCGAGCACCCGTACGGCAACTGGCTGCAAAGTTATGCGGACGAGGATTTTGCCCGTGCCACGGAAACCGCCATTGGCTTCGCCGACGCGGCTGCGCGCGGGGGATCGGCTGCACAACGCGAACGCATGAGGGCGGCCTTTGCCCATTCCGCGCAGTACGAAGTGGACTTTTTTGCGGCCCCGCATGTCCATGTGGAAGCCGGCGATTCTGACTTGCGTGATTAACCACACCGCCTAGTGGGGCAAATAATTAGCGCGTCACCCCCCTAAATGACAAAAAGTCCGGCCAATCGCGCTAATGTTGCTAAGTGCAGTTTCAAGACCTCCAAGTTTTCCTGACAAACCATGTTTGTCAGGCGGCAGTGGAAGGACGCGAAACCAGTGTCATTTGCCCCCGGGGACAGAATTAGCGTATTCTTGTTCTTCGGTGCTTACGCCAACACCTAGGGCAACCACTCCATGGCAGAACTCCATTGAGGTCCACGGCGTTGAGGCACATAGTATGCACACCGCGTCTGTTCAATCTTGAACTGCGGCGCATGCGGTTGGCAATGGTCAAACATGATCAGTGCCGGCATAAAAACTTTGTAATAACGTCGAGAGAAGTGAGTTCCCCAGTGGTGTACGCGATTGTCCGCGCAGGCGGCCGTCAAGAAAAGGTTTCCGTAGGAGACCACGTGACCATGAACCGCGTCCCCGGAGGAGTCGGCAGCACACTTGAGCTGCCCGCTTTGCTCTTGGTTGATGGTGACAAGCTCACCACAGCCGCTAAGGACCTGGCTAATGTAAAGGTTACGGCTGAGAAGTTGGAGGATCTTCGCGGGCCGAAGATCGTCATCCAGAAGTTCAAGAACAAGACCGGCTACAAGAAGCGCCAGGGTCACCGTCAGGAACTGTCCAAGGTCAAGATCACTTCAATCGCTTAATCAAGCGCAACGAAGTTCGATCCACTTAGATACTTTTAGCAAAAAGGCAGGCATTTTCAAATGGCACATAAAAAGGGTGCGAGTTCCACTCGCAACGGTCGTGATTCCAACGCTCAGTACTTGGGCGTAAAGCGCTTCGGTGGTCAGGTTGTCAAGGCAGGCGAAATCATCGTTCGCCAGCGCGGCACACACTTCCACCCCGGCGAGAACGTTGGCCGTGGCAAGGATGACACGCTGTTTGCATTGGATGCAGGCGCCGTCGAGTTCGGCACACGTCGTGGACGTCGTGTTGTCAACATCGTCGCTGCGGTCTAATACCAAAGCTTTTTCAGTGGAGCGGGCCGCATGGCTCGCTCCACTGGCTTTTAACACAGCTTTACCGGCCTGACTCAGGCCAACGATTACTTGCGGACTAGAATGAGTGCGCAAGGCAAGTTCTATTCAAGGAGATTTCATTGGCCAGCTTTGTTGACCGGGTTGTATTGCATGTATCCGGCGGGACTGGCGGCCATGGCTGCGTCTCCGTGCACAGTGAAAAATTCAAGCCGTTGGGCGGCCCCGACGGCGGCAAGGGCGGCGACGGCGGCAGTGTCACCTTCCGTGTCAGCGACCAGACCACCACCTTGCTTGACTTCCACCATGCACCCCACCGCCGCGGCGGCAACGGCCAGCCCGGCATGGGTGACTGGCGCGACGGCAAGGACGGCAATTCGCTGATCCTTGAAGTTCCCGATGGCACGGTCATCAAGGACAAGGACGGCAACGTCCTGGCCGACCTCGTGGGCATCGGCACGGAATACGTCGCTGCCGCGGGTGGCCTCGGCGGGCTCGGCAACCACGCCCTTTCTTCGCTCAAGCGCAAAGCCCCGGGCTTCGCCCTGTTGGGCATCGCAGGCTCAGAGGCCGACATTGTCCTTGAACTGAAGTCCATTGCAGACATTGCCCTGGTGGGTTTCCCGTCCGCCGGCAAGTCCAGCCTCATCGCCGCCATGTCAGCTGCCCGGCCCAAGATTGCCGACTACCCCTTCACCACCTTGATCCCCAACCTGGGCGTGGTCCAGGCCGGCGACGTTCGCTTCACCATGGCCGATGTCCCCGGCCTCATTGAGGGCGCCAGCGAAGGCAAGGGCCTGGGCCACAACTTCTTGCGCCACGTGGAGCGTTGCGCGGCCATTGTGCACGTCCTTGACTGCGCCGCGCTCGAAGCGGACCGCGACCCCATCAGTGACCTGGCCATCATTGAGCGCGAACTGGACCGGTACGACGTCGACATGAGCTTTGCGGGAACCGACGGCGACGTGGTTCCCCTGAACGCCCGGCCCCGCCTGGTTGCGCTGAACAAGGTGGATTCCCCCGACGGCCGCGACATGGCCGGGTTCGTCAAGGCAGACCTGGAGTCACGCGGCTACCGAGTCTTTGAAGTATCCGCCGCAAGCCACGAAGGCCTGAAGGCCCTCGGCTATGCCATGGCCGAGATTGTTTCCGCCGCACGCCAGGCAGTCCTGGACACCCCCGTCAAGGTTGCACCCGTGGTGCTGCGCCCGCGTGCCATCAACGCGACCTCGTTCACCATTGTCAGGGAAGAGCGCAACCTCGAGCCCCTGTTCCGTGTCCGCGGAGAGAAGCCCGAGCGTTGGGTTGAGCAGACCGATTTCCAAAACGAGGAAGCAATCGGCTATCTGGCAGACCGGTTGGCGAAGGCCGGCGTCGAGAAGGAACTTTTCCGTCTCGGTGCCACACCGGGAGACACCGTGGTCATCGGCGGCGAGCACGGCATGATCTTCGATTGGGAGCCCACCATGATGGGTGGTGCCGAGCACCTCGCCGCACCCCGCGGCACCGACCTGCGCCTGCTCGATTTGGAGAGCCGCCCCACGCGTTCGCAAAAGCGCCAGGAGCAGCAGGACCGCCGCGATGCAAAGGCTGCCGCGCGCGCCGAGCTGGAATCCGAGCGCAAGGCCGGCATCTGGACAGAGCTCAGTGACAACCGGACCACGGCCAAGGCCCACAGCATCGCCGAGGACCTTGCAGCCGAAGGCGCATCCGATCAGACAGGTGCAGCGCAGGGCCAATGAGCACCGAGCTAAAGGGAGTCAGCGAACAGGGCACGGCAAGTCCGCTTGAATCACGACGCGGGATCGCCACCGCGGCCCGCATTGTGGTCAAGGTTGGTTCCTCGTCCCTGACCTCGGTTGCCGGCGGCATTTCCGCGGAGGCGCTCACCGCCCTTGTCGACGTGCTGGCGCAAAGGCGCCTGGCGGGAACGGAAATCATTCTTGTTTCCTCAGGCGCCATATCGGCCGGGCTGATGCCCCTGGGCCTGTCCCGGCGGCCCAAGGACCTGGCAACCCAGCAGGCGGCCGCCAGTGTGGGGCAGGGCTTGCTGATGGCGCAGTACAACCGGGCGTTCACGGCCCACGGGGTCACTGCATCGCAGGTCCTGTTGACGGCGGAGGATCTGACCCGGCGCCACCAATATGTCAACGCACACCGCGCCCTTGAGCGCCTGCTGCACCTCGGGGTGGTGCCCATCGTCAATGAAAATGACACGGTGGCTACGCACGAGATCCGCTTTGGCGACAATGACAGGCTCGCTGCCCTCGTTGCACACCTTGTGAAGGCCGACGCCTTGGTGCTGCTTTCCGACGTCGACTCCTTGTACGACGGTCCGCCGTCGGAAGGGGCCACCCGCATCAGCCAGGTCGACTCGCCCGAGGACCTTGAAGGCATCGTCATTGGCAGTGCCGGCAAGGCAGGGGTGGGCACCGGCGGCATGGCAACGAAGGTCCAGGCCGCAATGATTGCCGCCGAAACGGGCATTCCGGCGCTCGTGACCTCCACGGCACAGGCTGCAGAAGCTTTGGCGGGGGAGGACGTGGGCACCTGGTTCGGCATCAACGGAAACAAGCGTCCTGTTCGGATGCTGTGGCTGGCCCACCTGGCCGACATTCGTGGACGCCTAGTGCTCGACGACGGTGCCATGCGGGCCGTCAGCGAACGCCACAAATCACTGCTTCCAGCCGGAATCACCGCCGTCACCGGCGACTTTGACGCAGGCGACGCCGTCGAAATCAGTGATGCGCACGGCAACGTTTTCGCCCATGGGCTTGTCAACTACCGCCACTCGGATCTTCCGCAGATGCTGGGACGCTCCACGAAGGAACTGGCAAAGGACCTGGGCCGGGAGTTTGAACGCGAAGTTGTCCACGTCGATGACCTCGTGCTCCTGAACGCCAACCCCGCCGGCAAATGACCCAAGGCACCCGCACGGCACTGCACAGGCCGCGGCGGTGCCTTAGACTTGGGGCATGACCGAGCAGATTGTTGAACAAAATATTGCCGCCGAAGTTCGGGCCATCACCGACCGTGCCCGCAGGGCTGCGCGGCGCATGGCCGGGGCCAACCGTGCCTTCAAGGACAAGGGTCTGCGCGCCATCGCCAAGGCACTCCTTGATAATCAGGGCGCCATCCTTGCCGCCAACGCCAAGGATGTAGCGGCCGGCCGGGACAACGGCAGCTCCGCACCCATGCTTGACAGGCTCACGCTGACAGGCCCGCGGGTCCAGGGACTGGCCGATGCGCTGGAGAACCTCGCCACCCTGCCGGACCCTGTCGGCAACGTTGTGCGCGGACAGACGCTACCCAACGGACTGCGCATGCGACAGATCAATGTCCCCATGGGCGTTGTTGCTGCAATCTACGAAGCACGCCCCAACGTCACCGTTGACATTGCCGGTCTGGCGCTCAAGAGCGGCAACGCCGTCATCCTGCGCGGTGGAACCGCCGCAGCCAACACCAACGTGGCCCTGCTTGCCATCCTGCGTGACGCGCTGGAAGGCGTCGGGTTGCCCGCCGATGCCGTGCAGTCGGTTGACCAGTTTGGCCGCGAGGGCGCCAACCTCATCATGGCCGCCCGTGGCGCCGTTGACGTGCTGATTCCCCGTGGTGGCCGCGACCTCATCCAGACAGTCGTGCAAAACTCGAAAGTGCCCGTCATTGAAACCGGCGAGGGCAACGTCCACATCTTCATTGACGCCAGCGCCAAGGAGAAAATGAGCGTCGAGATCCTCTTGAACGCCAAGACCCAGCGACCCAGCGTCTGCAACACGGTCGAAACGCTCCTTGTGCACAAGGACTCCACCGTGCTCCCTGCCGTGCTGACGGCGCTCACGAAGGCAGGGGTCCGCCTGCATGTCGACGAGCGCATCCAGGCGGTCCTGCCCGCAGGCGTCACCGCGACGGCGGCCACCGATGAGGATTGGGCCACTGAGTACATGGACCTTGACCTGGCGGTGAAGATGGTCGACTCCATGGATGAAGCCATCAAGCACATCCGCACCTGGAGCACCGGCCACACCGAGGCCATCTTGACCAACGACCTCGGCAACGCGGAAAAGTTCATCGCAGAGATTGATTCCGCCGCCGTCATTGTGAATGCGAGCACACGCTTCACCGACGGCGGGGAGCTGGGCCTCGGTGCGGAAGTGGGAATCTCAACCCAAAAACTGCATGCCCGCGGGCCCATGGGCCTGACGGAGCTGACAACCACCAAGTGGATTGTGCAGGGCGAAGGTCAGGTCCGCGGCTGACGCCGTGCCGTCCCGGCAGCGGGTCGGTGTGTCGGCGCGCGCCGAATGCACGTACCATTAGAAGGAATTCAAGCAATAACCGGACCGGTTGTGGTGTTACTGCCGCCCGGCCACGTACCCAAGGGGAGAAATAATGCTGACCCAGCTTGCCGGCGTCGTACTGGCTGCCGCACAGGAACACGAAGAGCTTGCGCCGTTGATCGCGCCCCCGTTTGTGATTGGTGGCTCCATGCTTGCAGCCCTGCTGCTGCTGATGGTTGTCACTGTGTCGTTCATGAACCTGGGTAACCGCCACTCGGCTGTCAGCGCAACTGATGACCCCCACCGCCAGCACACGAATAAGCACATGCACGGCGACGATTCGGCGTCCTCCAATCACTAAGGGCAAACTCCGGGTGCCTTCGTTTGAAGGCGCCCGGAACCGTCTCCGCGTTGGAGTCATGGGTGGCACGTTTGATCCAATCCACCATGGTCACCTTGTCGCAGCCAGTGAGGTTGCGAGTGTTTTCAAGCTTGATGAAGTCGTTTTTGTGCCCACGGGCCAGCCCTGGCAGAAAGCCAAAAGCCAGGTCAGTGCGGCCGAACACCGCTACCTGATGACAGTCATCGCCACGGCGGCGAACCCCCAGTTCACCGTCAGCCGGGTTGACATTGACCGTCCTGGCCCCACATTCACCATTGACACCTTGCGGGATTTGCGCACCATGCGTCCGGATGCTGACCTGTTCTTCATCACCGGTGCGGACGCGATGTCCCAGATCATGTCGTGGAAAGACAACGACGAGCTGTGGGACCTGGCCCATTTTGTGGGCGTCACCCGCCCCGGGCATGTCCTTGATGACAGGGGCCGCACCGACGTCAGTTTGTTGGAGGTGCCCGCCATGGCGATCTCCTCCTCCGATTGCAGGAAGCGTGTTGCCGAGCACAATCCCGTCTGGTATCTGGTTCCTGACGGTGTGGTGCAATATATTGCCAAGTATGGGCTTTACGTTCAGCCCGGCACGGATGCCAGTGCAGGCCTGTTGCCGGTGACCTCGAGAACCGAATGAGTAAGTGATGAGCAAGGAAACGGAGCCGATTCTCAGCCGCAGGCAACTGCGTGAGAAATCGGCACAAGCAGTAGGCGCCGCGGGAACCCCGCCGGTGCCTGTTCGTCCTGCCCCGAAGGCAGCTGCCGTGCCGGGACCCGTTGAACCCGAAGCGCCCGACGCCGAATCGGCCGCGCCCGCACCCGCAATAGCCCCGCGCTCCGAGCCGGGGGCGCCCAAGGGCGAGCGGGAGTCCCAGACCAGGGCCCGCGACAGGGCGGCCCTGCGCGCCTACAAGGAGCTCATAGATCCTGCGGGAATGAGCCCGCTGCCGTCGCGCCGCGCCCTGCGCCAGGCTCAGATCGACGCCGAACGCGCGCCCATCACAGCCGTCAACCCCGTCGTTTCAGCCACACCCGTCCCGCCGTTGAACGCGCCAAGGACCCAGCCGTCGCCGCAGGTGTCAGCCCGCGCCGAAGCCGGGCAATCCATCGAAGCCACCCTGGGCGCACCAAAGGATCAGGTGCCGGCAACGACACCGGCGCCGGCCCCACGCACCCGCGGCGCCCGACGTTCTGCAGCAGTCACCGCGGCACCTTCCGGCGCCGCGCCGAACGGCGCAAGGCAGAAGCCTTCATCGGCGCCGGCTGTCAGGGACGGGATTGATGCGGCAGCTGCCGATGCGCCCGCGGAAGCCGTGCAGGACGCCGCAGCTGAAGAACCCGGGGCCAAGGAGGCGACAGCCGCCGTTTATCCGCCGCTGCCAGGGTTGGTCCCGGGTGGCGCCTACTACCCGGTGTCGGCAGGTCCGCCGCCGGCCGTGGTAGCACCCACCACCGAGGAACTCCGCGATCTCGCCGCCCAGCGGGCCGAGAGCGAACGTGCCGCGATTTTGGCCGAACGTGCCCAGGCCCGTGAAAGGCTCGCACAGGAAAGCGCCAAAAACCGGCGCCCCGCCGCGGACCCCACGGCAACAAACAACCTGGCCATGGTCACACCGCTCGACTTCATCGAGGTTCCCGGGGCCAGCCGTCCGGTGCTCCGCCAGCCGACCACAACCCACGTACCCATCGTGGCCAAGGCAACCGGCAGCGGAACGTCGAAGCGTCCGGCAACCAAGCGCACACCTCCCGCCAGGCCGCCGTCCACCCAGGCAGCATCGGGGCAATCCCATGGCGGCAGCCCCGCTTCACAGGACGAGCCACGGGCAACGGTGCCCAGCGTCAGCGCCGAACGGTTTGACGCCGCACTGGCATCACGTGCCGTGCACCGCCCCGGCCCGGGTAATCGCACGCTGACCGGAGGGCGCAGCAGCACGCTCTTGCAGGCCGAGGCCATGGCGACCGGCGGGCACCCAATGCTTCGCCCCTCCACCGAGCCGGTTGAAGTGCAACGCTCCCAGATGCCGCCGATGCCCGCAGACTACGCCCACGGCCTTGAACCGCTAGACGCCATGACTGCCGGGCTCCGACGCACCCAGCGCAACCTGCTCATACAGTGGGGAAGCATCATCGTTGGCGGTGCCGCACTAGTTGTCAGCGCCATCGTGATCCTCACCAACCTCGCACGCTAGATTTACACCAACCAAAGGAAACAGTAGTGACAGCAACAGATCAGTCCATCGAAATCGCACGGGCAGCGGCCCGCGCGGCCTCGGACAAGCTGGCATTGAACGTGACAGCCATCGACGTCAGCGAACGCTTGGCCATCACAGACATCTTCTTCATCGCCTCGGCAGCCACCGAGCGCCAGGTCAACGCCATCGTGGACGGCATCGAGGACGAACTGCACAAGTTCGAGCTGCGTCCCGTACGCCGCGAAGGCCGTTCAGGCGGCCGCTGGGTACTCCTTGACTACGCAGACATCGTCGTGCACGTACAGCACGAAGAGGACCGCGTGTTCTATGCGCTCGAACGCCTCTACGGCGACTGCCCCGTCATTGACCTGCAGTTGGCGGAATCAGACCCGTCGGCAAAGTCAACCGAGGGAGCCCCGGAAGAGGCAGCCCCCGAAGAATCAACCATCGAAAACTAACCCCCTCACAAGGGGCTCAGGATCGGATAAGGTCATTTAATGGCTTCCATTGCACCCGAGCGCTCAGTTTTGCAGCCCGCCGGCCCACGCCGGCGGGTTATTTTTTGGCGCCATGGACGCACGTCCTGGAATGCGGCGCGCCGTTTCCAGGGGCAGAGCGATATTCCCTTGGATTCGGTGGGTGAGTCCCAAGCCAGCCACGCAGCAGCACTTCTGGCTGGCAAACTCGTCTCAGGGGCCATCGGTGAAGTTCCCCTCCAAATTGTTTCCTCCGACCTGGCCCGCGCCTTTTCAACGGCCAAGGCGCTGGCGGCCCTGACAGGCACCGACGTGACGGTTGATTCCCGCCTGCGCGAGACGTTCGGAGGGGAATGGGAGGGCATGACCTTCGATGAGATCATCTCCTCCTACCCCGAGCAGATCCAAAGGTGGCAGCGCGACGAGCCGGGCATCCGGGCCGGCGGGGGAGAGACACGCGTTGAAGTGGCCCAGCGCATGGTTGACGCTATCTTGGAAGGCGTCGACCAGCTGCCCGACGGCGGCACCCTGGTGGTGGCAACCCACGGCGGCGCAACGCGCGTGGCCCTGGCCAAGCTGCTGGGCCTGCCCGAAGAGCTGTGGCGCACACTTTCGGGACTCTCCAACTGCCACTGGTCCGTGGTTGAGGCCTCCGGCTCCGCTGCGCGCGGGACAGGCGAAGGCGCGTGGCGGCTGCTTGAACACAATGTTGGCACGCTCCCTGAACCCTATGAGGCGCCGGAAGATTTGGCTGAGCCGGTGGAAGATTGAAGCGCGCAGCCACTCGATTTGGCACTAGGGCAATAGTCGTTCTAGGATAGACAGGTTGCTTCAGCCGGGACCGAAAGGTCAGGGGAAAAGGAACAGGAAATACAGTGTTTGGGGCTGTGGCGCAGCTGGTAGCGCACCTGCATGGCATGCAGGGGGTCAGGGGTTCGAGTCCCCTCAGCTCCACCAAACACGCAGGGCTGGAAACAAGCCGGAGTGTTATAACTAAATAGAGGTTTTACCTTTTGGGGCTGTGGCGCAGCTGGTAGCGCACCTGCATGGCATGCAGGGGGTCAGGGGTTCGAGTCCCCTCAGCTCCACCAAGAGATGAAAGAAACCCTGCACCGCATGATCGCGGTGCAGGGTTTCTTTCATTTTGCCGCCGACCGCCGCATGGGAGAATAGTCTACGTGTCCACGCCAGATTCCGCGCCCATCCCAGAGGCGCACCCCCACAGCCACCCCGCCCCGCCAACCCGCAGCTATGACGCCGTCCTGAAAAGCATCGAAGCCGACCTGCGGGACGGGCGGATCAAGGTGGGGGAGCAGCTGCCCGGCGAACGCGCGCTGGCACTGGAGCACGGGATCTCCCGGGCCTCGGTGCGTGATGCCATCCGTGTGCTGGACGCCATGGGCGTGGTACGCACGGGCGTTGGGTCGGGGCCGCAGTCGGGGGCGGTGGTGATCGCAAACCCCAGTGCAGGGCTGGCCTCAACCCTGAGGCTGCACATGGCCACCAACCACTTTCCGGTCTCCGACATTGTCCAGACCCGCATCATGATGGAGACCTGGGCCGCAGTGGAAGCCGCAGCCCGCCCCCACGATGCGGCGCAGGAGACGCAGCTGCGCAAGCTGCTCGAGGCCATGAACACCCCTTCTCTGGGACGCGAGGAATTCCACGTCCTCGACGCCGCCTTCCACGTGCTGCTCAGCTCCCTGGCGGGCAACGCCGTCGTGACGGCGATGATGGAGTCGCTGCGGTCGGCCATCCAGGGCTACGTCAGTGCCGCCATTGACAGCGAGACCAAATGGGCGCAGATGGTGCCATCACTGCGCCGCCAGCACGAAGGGATCGTGGCGGCGGTCCTGGCGCACGACGGCGTTGGCGCGGCCCGGGCGTTGAAGGAACACATCGAGTGGTTCCACGCACAAACCATGCCGACCCACGGAAAGCCAAACCCATGAGATGTCCCTGCCACAGCGGCGAAACGTACGAGGCATGCTGCTCCAGATACCTGCAGTCCATTGACGGGAAACGCACGGCCTTTCCGCCGACGGCCGAGGCCCTGATGCGTTCGCGCTTCACGGCGTTTGCACTCGGCGATGCGGCCTACCTTCTGGCCACCTGGCATCCCGAAACGCGACCCGGCGCACTTGAACTGGACCCCGACCAGCAGTGGTTCATGCTGGAAATACTCGGTACAAAGGACGGCGGGGTCTTCGACACGGAGGGTATCGTCAGCTTCCGTGCCCACTACCGGTCGGCCGCGAACCGCAAGCTGCGTGATGCCCTGACGGAGACGAGCAGCTTTGTACGTCAGGGCAGGCAATGGCTGTACGTCGCTGCACTCGAGATCAGCTGACCCCGAAACCTTTCGGAACCGGGGCCGCCCCCAGCCAGGGCCCTGTGATGTTTGGCACGCGCGCGGGCGGTGCCGGGCCTTGGTGAAATCCACCCCTGTAGAGTTGCCCGGTGGAGCAAAACAGCAACAGTGACAGTGGCGACAGCCCTGCAAGCAGTGACGGCATTGACTTTGATTTTGGCACCCTGCGTAGATATCCCGACATCGAAGCGGCGAATCTTTTTGCCCACGACGCCACCGATGAGCTGATTCTTGCCGAGGCGGCAGCGGCGCTGGCGGGAGCAGGTGATGGCAAGGTCGCCATTGTTGGGGACAGGTACGGTGCGCTGACCGTGGCCGCCGCCAGAATCCACGGCCTCGGCGGCCTGCGGGTCCACCAGGACGGGCTGTCAGGGGAACTCGCACTGCACGCCAATGCCCAGCGTGCCGGCCTGAACGACGCCTACTCCTCACTGCCGTTGGAGGGCGCGTTGTTCGACGGCGCAACCGTCGTGCTGTGGCAGCTGCCGCGCGGCCTGGAGGAATTGGCGGAAGTCGCCGAGCTCATCAGGGCCCACGCCTCACCCGACGTGCAGGTCATTGCCGGAGCCCGCATCAAGCACATGACCCTGGCCATGAACGCCGTGCTGCAACAGCACTTCTCCGATGTTTCCGCAGGCCGGGCGTGGCGCAAGTCCCGCCCCCTGAAGGCTTCGAAACCGCTGCGGGAACCTTCGGCGTCGAGCTTTCCCCGGAAGGAATTCCATGACGGGCCCGGGCTGTGGCTGTGTGCTCACGGGGCAACCTTTGGCGGGACGAAAATTGATGTCGGCACCAGGTTCCTGCTCGACTTCATTCCGCAGATGCGTACCGATGCCGTCGAGGCGATCGACCTGGGTTGCGGGAACGGAACCATCGCCGCGGCGCTCGCCAAGGCCCGGCCAGGGCTTCATGTCACCGCAACCGACCAGTCGGCCGCGGCCGTGGCCTCCACAACGGCGACCGCCCGGGCCAACGGCCTCGAGGCCCGCATCGATGCCGTGCGCGACGATGCCCTGGCAGGATTCCCGGCCGGATCGGCCGATCTGATTGTGCTGAACCCGCCCTTCCACGTTGGTGCAACCGTCCACGCGGGCATCGCCCTAAAGCTCTTTGCCGCGGCAGCCCGTGTCCTGGCACCTGGCGGGGAACTGTGGTGCGTGTACAACCGCCACCTGCAGTACAAGCCGTCACTTGAAAAATTGGTGGGCCCGACCGAGATTATGGGGCGCAACAGCAAGTTCACTGTCTCAGTGACAACCAGGCCGGGGACGTAGGAGGCCCTCCCGCCGTGGCGCGCACGCACGTGGCCCTGACCGGGGTACTGTGACTGCTGGGGGATTGGGGAACTCGCCCCGTTGAAGTGCCATTGAAGTGTCAAGGAGAAGATTTTGGGAGTTTCCGAGGCCGGGTTGCCGCAGCGCCGTCGCGGCACGAATCTGCCCAAGATGGGCGATTACAACCAGGCCGTGATTCTGGATTCCATCCGCCGCGCCGAAGAGGGACTGAGCCGCGTGGAGCTGGCCGCCTCGGCAGGCCTGGCCGCCCAGACAGTGTCCAACATCTGCCGCAGGCTCCTTGACTCCGGGCTCATCATGGAAGCCGGCAAGGAAACATCCGGTCCCGGAAAGCCAAGGACCATCCTGCGCCTGAGCCCGCGCGGCCTGTACGCGATCGGCGTCCACATTGACCCGGCACTGACAAGCTATGCCCTGCTTGACGCCGTCGGCACCGTTTTGGTGTCGGTGGATGAACCAACCAACCTGGCCGGCAACCCCGCCGACGTCGTGGCTGCCATGGGCGCTAGGATCCGCCTGATCATTGCAGAATCAGGCGTTGACGAGAACAGGATTGCCGGTGTTGGGGTGGCCACTCCCGGACCGATAGATGCCGCCAGCGGCACGGTGGTGGACCCGCCCCACATGCCGGGCTGGACACGGGTTCCGCTGCGGGAGATCCTGCACGAAGCCACGGGCCTGCCGGTGGTTGTCGACAAGGACGTGACGGCTTCGGCCGTGGCCGAGGTGTGGGCGGGCTCCTCCGACAGCGCCCGGGACTTCGTGTTTGTCTACATCGGCACTGGAATTGGTGCCGGGCTGGTCCTCAACGACGAGGTGGTGCGCGGTTCCTCGGGCAACGTCGGGGAAATCGGTCACATCATCGCCGACACCGACGGTCCCCTGTGCGACTGCGGCCGTCGGGGGTGCATCAAGGTCACGTGCATGCCCGAAACACTCGTGGCTCAGGCCCGGGAGGCAGGCATCCTGCCCGCAGCGGACCCGCAGGCGGAAACGGCCCTGCTCGATGACATGGCCTCCCTGGCGCAGGCAGCAGCGGAGGGCAATCGGTCCGCCGTCGACATTTTGGCACGCTCGGCGCAACGGCTCGCCAGCGCCGTTTCGGTGCTGACAAACCTGCTCGACGTCGAGCGTGTGGTGTTCGGCGGACCGTTCTGGCCGGCACTGGCGCCCACCCACCTGGTCCTGATCCCGCCACTGCTGGAACAACTCAGCGTCACCACCGGCGTGCATTCGGTGGACGTGGCCGGCACCATCGTGGATTCAGGCGGGGAAGCCTTCGGGGCCGCCTGCCTTGTCATGGAAAAAACCTTCAACCCGAACGCAGCCCTACTGCTCCTGGACGCCAAGGCGTAAAACCCACCGGTGGGTCAGTCGATGCCTTCGCGGATCTCGCCAAAGGGGATCGTGTCGTCGGTGTGCGCCTGGACCAGGTGCGGGCTGTTCAAAACATGGACGCCGTGCGTTTTTTCGGCGACTGACTGCAGCAGGACGGGCAGGACGGCGGCAACAAAGCCCTCGCTCTTGCCCTCAAGATATTCTGCATACGCGGCTGGCAACTGGTTCATGTTCCATACTGTAGCCCGAGCCCGCCGCGGCCAACAGGTGTTCATGGGAAGTTCTCCCCAGTGCGCCCCGGACCTGCTGCCAAAGGACATTGTGGGCACCCAGATCTACGACGCCGCCAAGGGCAGCCCCGTCACACGGCTGGGCCCCGTGCATGCGAACATCGTGCTGCTCGGTGAGATCAACTGCTCAAGCGCCAAGACCAGGCCGGCCATGCTAAAGGCCATGGCGGAGCGCCAGTATCGCCTCCGCCCAGGCCGCACGTTTCTTGGTGTGGCCGACGCCTGGGCTGAACGTGCCCGCGCCCTGAAGCGCTCCTGCGGGGCCAGCGCTTGACCGTTGCCCAGCTCAGGGAGACCCAGCTGCCCCGTGGCGGCCGGTGTCGGGGTCCATGCTGGACGCCGATGAGGCCCCCAAACTGCAGGGCGCCCCCAGAAGACTGTGCTCGATAACCCCGCCTGACCGTTGGGCCTGGCACTGCTGTCGCTGCCTGTGTTCGGCGCGGCTCATCTACTACCTCGCTGACGGTCATTGCCGGCCGGCTCAATGTCCCCCAAGCAGCTCCCCCTTCTGTAGGCAGGCGCCCGCGACGGGGCGGGCCGCCGGGAAGCACACTGGCTGCTCGCGCTCGCAGCCTTCGAAGCCTAGGTAGGCCCCGTAGGTGGTGTAGATAATTCGGCGGTACGGGATGAAAGTACACCGGGACCGAACGTAAACGGTGAAACATTGCGAAAAGTTGCGACATAGTTCGATTTCGTGTTGGTGTCGCGGGAGAAGCGTGCCTAGAATGAGTTGTACGTTATATCTGCAACGTGTGTCGGCGACTCCCGAGTGATTCGGGGGTGTGGGTGCCCCCATGTGGGCCTGACATTTGCTGGTGGATTGCAACGAAGAGCGAGTGCACCATGTGCAGCTGGGTCTTCGTGTCCGCCCCCTCTTTCTGAAAAAAATTGGCTGTCCGTGTCGTCGTGTTCTAGGCGCCTCCGGCAGGGACGGCCAACACACCCTCAAGGATCAAAGCAAATGTCTCCTCCGAGCCTTATACAGGCGACGGCGCCCTCGGTGCACAGCGCACCGACTGCCCTTTCCTACGAACTGTTCCCCCCGAAGAATCAGGCCGCCGAGGCCACTTTGTGGAACACCATCAGGGAACTGGAATCCACCAACCCCGACTACGTCTCAGTGACCTACGGTGCCAATGGCAGCAACCGGGACACCGCAGTTCAGCTGCTCAACCGGCTCCTGACCGAAACGTCACTGCTGCCCCTGGCGCACCTGACGTGTGTAGGCAACACTGCGGAGGAGCTCGAGGGGATCATCTCCGAGCTTCTGGACCACGGTGTCCGCGGCATCCTGGCCCTGCGAGGGGACCTGCCGCAGGGCGCCCCGGCCGAACCGCGGCATGGATCCCTCGCCTATGCACAGGACCTTGTCGAACTGATCCGCCGCGTGGAGCAGCGCCGTTCGGCACTGCTGTGCGCCGGCAAGGTGGCCATCGGTGTTGCCGCGTACCCGGCGCGGCATCCGGAGTCACCCTCGATCGAACACGACGTCGAGGTGCTGCTGGCCAAGCAGCGCTCCGGCGCAGACTTCGCCATCACCCAGGTGTTCTTCCACGCGGACCAGTACAAGGACCTGGTCAACAGGGCACGGAGGGCCGGTGTCAGCATCCCCATCATTCCCGGTGTCATGCCGCTGACAAGCCTGCGCCGCGTGCAGCGCCTGGGTGTCATCACCGGCGTCGAACCCTCAACGTCCCTGCTGGATGCGCTGGCCAGGGCCGATGACGCCGCGGAAAGCCGGCGCATCGGCGTCAAGGTAACGGTCGAGTTGGCCCGGGCGGCACTTGACGCCGGCGCCCCCGGCATCCACCTGTACACGTTCAACGAACACGCAGCGGCCCTTGAGGTCCTTGACAAGCTCCAACTGCTGCGCCCGGGACGTCCGGCGGTTCACCCGCGGGCATCCACCATCGCCGCAGGCACCTCACGCCTCGTGCGGGCCTGAAACCTTCATCAACTTTTGTTCCCCCATAGCTAAGGAATTTTCCATGTCAAACACCCCCGCATTCCCCACAGCCTCCCTGCTTGGCTACCCCCGCATCGGCCGCCGCCGCGAACTAAAGAAGGCCATTGAGGGCTTCTGGGCCGGCAGGATCGACGCCGCAGAGCTTGACGCCGCAGCCAAGGAAATCCAGTTGGGCACCGCCCGGCGCCTGAGCGAACTGGGCCTGGGCGAGGCAGCCGCCATCCCCGGCACCTTCTCCTACTACGACCAGGTCCTTGACGCCCTTACCCACATCGGCGCCGTTCCTGCCCGCTTCGGCGAGCTGCGCAACGCCGACGGCCAGCTCGACATCAACGCCTACTTCACCCTGGCCCGCGGCACGGTTGAGCAGCAGCCACTGGAAATGACCAAGTGGTTCGACACCAACTACCACTACCTCGTTCCTGAGATCGGCCCCGAGACCAACTTCTCACTGACCTCCACCCGGGTCGTCGAGCAGTTCGAACACGCCCTGGCCAACGGCTTCCAGACCCGACCGTACCTGGTTGGCCCCGTCACCTTCCTGCTCCTGAGCAAGGCAAGCGAGGACGCCCCCGCCGGCTTCAACCCGCTCTCCCGCCTCGAGGATGTCCTGCCGGTTTACGCCGAGCTGCTCTCCCGCCTCGGCGCAGCCGGCGCCTCCTGGGTCCAGCTTGATGAACCCGCACTGGTTGCCGACCAGGACGTCCCTGTCGCCGAGATCCAGGCCGCCGTTGCCCGCAGCTACGAGGTCCTTGCGGCCGCAGCCGGCCGCCCCGCCATCCTCGTCTCCACACCCTTCGGCGCGCTGAGCGAATTGCTGCCCACCCTGGCCGCAACTCCCATCGAGGCCCTGCACATTGACGCCTTCAAGGGTGCAGTCCCCTCCGCCGAAGAACTGGCCCTGCTCGCCGGCAAGACTGTTGTTGCCGGCGTGGTCGACGGACACAACATCTGGCGCAACGACCTGGCCGAGTCGGCCAACCGCCTCGAGGCACTCAAGGCATCGGGGTTGACGATTGCCGTGTCGACCTCCACCTCCACCCAGCACGTACCGCACGACGTCGATGAGGAGACCCAGCTGTCAGCCGAGCTGCGCAGCTGGTTGGCTTTCGCCGACCAGAAGGTCACCGAGGTCGTGACGCTCGCCGCCTACCTGGAGAACCCCGCAGGTGCGGCAGGGAAAATTGCCGAAGCCTCCGCCGTCATCGCCTCCCGCGCAGCGGCAGCCGGCGTCAAGCGCCCCGAGGTCCGTGCCCGCCTGGCGGCCCTGACCCCGGCCGACTTCAGCCGCTCCGAGTACTCGGTCCGCGAAGCCGCCCAGGACGAAGCACTGACCCTGCCGCCGCTGCCCACCACCACGATCGGCTCCTTCCCGCAGACGAGCGAGATCCGCAGTGCCCGTGCCCGTGCCAACAAGGGCGTCATCACCGGCGGGGAATACTCCCAGCTCATGAGGGATGAGATCAAGCGCGTCGTAGACCTGCAGGAAGAACTCGACTTCGACGTGCTGGTGCACGGCGAGCCCGAGCGCAACGACATGGTCCAGTACTTCGCCGAGAACCTCGAAGGCTTCGACGTCACTGTCCATGGCTGGGTCCAGTCCTACGGCAGCCGTTGCACCCGCCCCTCGATCCTGTGGGGCGATGTTACCCGTGAGAAGGCCATCACCGTCGAGTGGGCCGAGTACGCCCAGTCGTTGACGGCCAAGCCCATGAAGGGCATGCTCACCGGCCCCGTCACGATCCTTGCCTGGAGCTTCGTCCGTGACGACCAGCCACTGGGTGACACCGCCAACCAGGTGGGCCTGGCCCTGCGCGACGAGATCGCCGACCTGGAAGCCGCCGGCATCAAGATCATCCAGGTTGACGAGCCCGCCCTGCGCGAGCTGCTGCCCCTGCGCCGCGCCGACCAGGCCGCCTACCTCGACTGGTCGGTCAACTCCTTCCGCCTCTCCACGGCAGGTGCCGCCGACGCCACCCAGATTCACACCCACCTGTGCTACTCCGAATTTGGTGTCATCATCGACGCCATTGACGGCCTGGATGCCGACGTGACCTCCATCGAGGCCGCACGCTCCCGCATGGACGTCGTGAACGACCTCGAGGCACACGGCTTCGGCCGCGGCGTCGGCCCTGGCGTCTACGACATCCACAGCCCCCGCGTCCCCGGCCAGGCCGAGGTCACCGAACTGCTCGGCACCGCCGTCAAGCACGTTCCGGCCCGCCAGCTCTGGGTCAACCCTGACTGCGGCCTGAAGACCCGCGGCTACGCAGAGACCGAAGAGTCCCTGCGGAACCTGGTCAACGCCACCAAGGAAGTCCGCGCCCAGCTCGTGTAGTCAGCGTTGCCGGCGCCCCCTGTCTCCCGTTGTGGGGCAGGGGGCGCTTTTTGGCATTTCAGGGGCCCTTGGGCGGGGTGCGTGCACCTCCGGGCAACCCCGCAGGACCTGAATTCGAAGATATGTTCTAATTCGCTTTGGGTGGCCCATCGAGTTGACTGCGCGGGTAGATTGAAGGCATGAGCGTACAAAAGACGGTGGAAGCGGCACGGACGGCCTTCAATAGCGGCATGACACGGCCCCGTACCTGGCGGGTGGCGCAGCTGAAGGCCATGAACGACATGCTGGTCGACCACAAGGATGACTTCATTGCCGCGCTTGCCGCGGACCTGGGCAAGCATCCATCGGAAGCGTGGCTGACCGAGATCGGCTTCCTTACCGCCGAGATTGCCCACACCATCAAGCACCTTGAGGCCTGGCTCAGGCCGCAGAAGGCTGCCGTGCCGCTCGCCATGCAGCCGGCGCAGGCAACGACGGTGCTCGACCCACTCGGCGTCGTGCTTGTCATTGCGCCATGGAACTATCCCATCCAGCTGCTCCTTGCCCCCATGATCGGCGCGCTCGCAGCCGGCAACACGATAGTGGGGAAGCCAAGTGAGATGGCACCCGCCAGTTCCGCCGCCCTGGCCCGCTGGGTCCCCGAATACCTCAGCGGGGCCGTGTCCATTGTTGAAGGCGGCGTTGCCGAAACCACCGAGCTGCTTGAACAGCGCTTCGACCACATCTTCTTCACCGGCAACGGGCGGGTGGGACGGATCGTCCTGGCCGCCGCCGCCAGGAACCTCACACCCGTCACCTTGGAGCTGGGCGGAAAGTCGCCCGTCTACATCGATGAGACAGTCGACATGATCGCCGCCGCACGGAGGATCGCCTGGGGAAAGTTCATGAATGCAGGGCAGACCTGCGTGGCCCCCGACTACATCCTTGGCACCGACGCCGCACTGGCAAAGCTCGCTGCGGAACTGCCCAAGGCCATCGAGGACTTCTACGGCACGGAGCCCGCCCACAGCCTGGCCTACGGGCGGATCATCAACGACAACGCGTTTGCCCGCATTGCGGGGATGATGGCCGAAGACCTCGGCGAGGAATCAGGCTCCGCCCTCGTCAGCGGGGGACGCACGGACGCCGCCACGCGATACATAGAACCAACAGTCATCCACGTCGACGCCGAAGCCAAGCTCATGGAAGGCGAGATCTTCGGCCCCGTGCTGCCCCTTGTCACAGTGGGCTCGGCCGCCGAGGCCATCAGCTTCATCAACGGGCGGGACAAGCCTCTGTCCCTGTACGTCTTCACCGAAGACCTGGAGGTACGCCGCGACTTCATGGAACAGACGTCGTCGGGCGCCTTGAACTTCGGCGTCCCCGTGGCCCACCTGTCCATCCCCGGCTTGCCGTTCGGCGGGGTGGGGGAGAGCGGCATGGGCAGCTACCACGGCCAGCATTCCCTCGAAACGTTCTCACACCGCAAAGCGGTCATGGACAAGCCGCTTTCACCCGACACGCTGTCCATGATCTACCCGCCCTTCGGCTCCTTCAAGCAGCAGGTCATCAAGCGCTTCGTGGCACCGGCGAAAAAGCTCAGGAATCACTGACGCACGGGCGCTCGCGGACCGCTGCGCGGAGGGGGCAACGGCCTATGGGGTCACATCGACGTGGTTGGTGCCCGTGACGTCCGCCAGGATCGCCGCCAGCTTGTCAACGAACACCTCGACACGCGCCGTGCGGTTGTCCGTGATGCGCAGGGCAAAGATGTTGCGCGCCAGCCTGATCTCCGGCACGTCAAGCACCACAACATTCCCAGGACGGTTCGCAAGTGCCAGCTCGGGCACCAGTGCGGCACCAAGACCAACACTTGCAAGGTGCAGGCTCGCGTTGAAGTCGTCGCTGTAGGCGGCAACGCGCGGATGCAGGTTGCAACTGGCGAACAGGCGCTCAATGACCGTGGCATCACTTGTTCCCGGGTGGTGCATGATCCACGGCATGTCAGATAACTGCGCCGCCTCAACCACCGAGCCGGGCCGGATGCCCCAGGCCTTGGGCAGGACCACCCTGAAGTTGTCGTCCCCTATCCACTGCCGGTTCAGGCTGTGCGGCCAGGCAAGGCCCGACTGCCCCACCTGGTATACAAAGGCAACGTCCAACTCGCCCCCGGAGCGCAAACCCCCAATGGTCTGCTGCGGCTCACCCACGGACACATGCAGGTTGATCCCCAGCTCAGGCCACTGCGGACTGCGCAACAGGCGCGGAAGCACATGGGTTGCCAGGGACGGGAAGATCCCAACCCGCAATTCATGGCTCGTCCCCTCCGCTGTGCGCGCGCTCGCAGCCAGCAGCGCGTCAATGTCGGTCAGGACCTTGGTCGCATGCCGGGACATGACAAGGGCTGCGTCAGTGGGGACGATGCTGCGGGCCGAGCGGTGGAACAGCTCCACCCCTGAGTCGCGCTCAAGTGCTGACATCTGCTGTGACACGGCCGACGACGTGTACCCCAGTTGGGCGGCGGCAGCGGCAAAGGACCCGCGCCTGACAACTTCAAGCAGGGTCCGCAGATGCACGGGGTTGATCACGGGGCTCTCTTTCCTCGGTGGTTGCTCACTGTCTGCAAGCATAGGCGCCGGCGCGTGTAACGTGCCGCCGCCGGTCCTGGCCCGCACAGATCGTTATGTACATTTGTACATAACGATCGACAGCCAAGGAGGGGATTCCCATGCAGCACCCCAGTTGTGCCAATGACAGGCGCACCATGCGCGAACGCATGGAGGCCGGCGAGCTGCCGGCCAACGTTGTCGCCGCCGGGAATCCGGCCCGCATCACCAAGAACCTGTGAAAGTACCTGACTGGTCCGCAGCCACTGACGGCCCGGCCGAAAAGCAGCGCCGCCGCCACGACCCCCACCGGCGCGCAAGGATCCTCGATGCGGCCCTGGATGTCATTGCCGAGCACGGCGTGGCGCGGACAACCCACCGCAAGATTGCCGAGGCCGCCGGCGTGCCGCTCGGCTCGGTGACCTACCACTTCGAATCCCTCGAGGGGCTCGTTGGCGAGGCGTTCACCAAACTTGGCAACCGCACCGCCGACGGGTTTGAGGCGGCCATGGCCGCGGTGGGCAACGAGGCGCAGGCGCGAACCGCCGTCGTCAGCCTCATCACGGGGGAGATGCTAAACGATCCCCGCACCACGGCGCTGTCCTACGAGCTGTACGCGCTGGCCTCCCGCAGCCCGCAGATGCGCCACGTCACCGACGCGTGGATGGCGCGCAGCCGGGCCGCGATCGGACGGTTTTTTGACCCCGACACGGCCTTGATGCTCGACGCGCTCATCGAGGGCCTGTCCGTGCACAGGGCACTGTCCCTTGCCCCCATGCCCAGAACCACGGTCGAAGCGGCCGTTGAACGAATTGTGAGAATTTCTTGAGCCTGACAATGAACCGGCCCGCCGTGGCACGGCCCGTGAAGAATGCCCGAGCGGCCCTCGCGGCGCTGTTTCTGACCAATGGGGCCCTCTTTGCGAACATCCTGCCGCGCTTCCCCGCCATTAAGGACAGCCTTGGGCTCACCAACGCCCAGTTTGGAGTGGCCGTTGCAGCGTTCCCGCTCGGTGCCCTGCTGGCAGGGCTGGCCGCCGCGGCCCTGATCCGCCGGTTTGGCTCGGCAAAGGTCGCCGTGGCCGGCACCGTGCTGACCGCACTGGGCCTGGTGTCCGCGAGTTTTGCGCTGTCGGGCCTGCTGTTCGCCGCCGGGCTGTGCGCGGCAGGGGCCATGGACGCCATCACCGACGTCGCGCAAAACTCTCACGGCCTGCGCGTGCAAAAATTCTACGGCCGGTTCATCCTGAATTCCTTCCACGCCGTCTGGAGCCTAGGCGCCGTGACCGGCGGGCTCATGGGTGCTGCGGCCGCCGGGCTGGGCATTCCCGTCCAGCTGCACCTGGCGGTGTCGGGGATCCTGTTCGCCACAGTTTCGCTGTGCTGCCTGCGGTTTCTGCTGTCCGGGCCCGAGCCGAGGAACGAGGAGGCTGGCGCCCCTTCGCTTGTTGCTCCTGAAGCCGCGCACGACGCCGGCCTGCCTCCGCGGGTGCTGGGCAAATACGCTGTGCTGCTGGCGCTAGTGCTGATTGCCGCCTCGGGGTCACTGGTGGAGGACGCAGGCAACACGTGGGCCGCCGTATATCTCTCGGGCCAGTTCGGCGCCGCGGCATCGGTTGCCGGACTGGGCTTCGTTGCCCTCGTGGGAGCCCAATTCATCGGACGTCTGGTGGGGGATTCGCTGGTTGACAGGTTCGGCCAGCGCCGGGTGGCCCAGGCCGGCGGCCTCGTCGTGGCGCTCGGCATGGGGCAGGCGCTGATGTTTCCGACCGTCGCGGGCACCATCGCGGGATTTGCGGCGGCAGGCTTTGGCATTGCCACGCTCGTTCCGGCGGCCATGCATGCCGCCGACAATCTGCCCGGGCTGCGTGCAGGCACCGGGTTGACACTTGTTGGCTGGTTGATGCGCGTCAGCTTCCTCGTGTCCCCGCCGATCGTGGGGGCCGTTGCCGACGCCTCCTCCCTGAGGACAGGGCTCCTTGTGGTGCCCCTTGCCGGTGTCCTGGTTCTTGTGTTCGCCCGTGTCCTGGCCACGAGGGCCGACACGCCGCAAAACTAGACACGCCGCACATTAAATTGTGCCTAAGTACTCCACAGCCTGTGGACATCTGAGGTTAAACCTTGAGTTCTGGCGCTTTTAAATCTCCCAGCCTGTGGATGAGCGGTGCATAAAATAACAAAGGTGTAATACATCATGTTGGGGTCATTTACTGGACGGTGCACTAGATGTAGTATTGAATCATCAAATAAAGCAGTTCGGGTCAGCGCCTGAAACGCTGGCGAGGCTGTAGCCAAGAGCTTGCAGACCCCACCGACAGTGAGCGGGCCCCTGAGGTACGTGAACGCTAATTTAGAGAACAGTTTTTTCGACAAGGGGAACCCGATCATGACCGTTACGGTTTACACCAAGCCCGCGTGCGTCCAGTGCAACGCCACCTACCGCGCGTTGGATAAAAAGGGCATCACATACAAAAGCGTGGACATTTCCACCGATCCCGATGCCCTTGAGCACGTGCTCAGCCTGGGCTACCAGCAGGCACCTGTTGTGATCACCGACGCCGACCACTGGTCAGGGTTCCGCCCGGATAAAATTGCCGAACTCGCTGCAGCGGTCCAGAACAGCGCCTCGAGCGTAGCGTAGCGTCCTGCGGGCCGAATGGCCCGCGCGGAAACTCCACAATTTCACGTGCGCAGGGCGCACATGAGTGGGGCTGAGAAGTAAACCGCTCGGCCTCACAACAGCAAGCAAGCAGTTGGAAAGCGAAAGTCATGTCAGTCGTAGCAGCAGAACCCGCTGTTGGTCGGATAACCTCTCGAAAAACCGGCAGCCGGTTGATTTATTTCTCCTCGACATCCGAGAACACCCACCGCTTCATTCAGAAGCTGGGGATGGATGCAGCCAGGCTGCCGATTTACACCCGCGAAGAAACACTGTTGGCCCAAGAACCATTTGTCCTGGTCATTCCCACCTATGGTGGGGACTCCGGGCATGGGGCAGTTCCAAAGCAGGTCATCAAGTTCCTGAACGTTCCGGGGAACAGGGACCTGATCCGGGGCGTCATAGGCGCCGGAAACACAAATTTTGGCGAACACTTCTGCTCGGCCGGCGACATCATCGCCGCCAAGTGCAAGGTTCCGCATTTATACCGTTTTGAACTTATGGGAACGTCAGACGACGTGGCCCGCGTCGGCGAAGGATTGGAAGAATTTTGGACACGATTGTCTCAGAACAGGACGCAACAGTGAAGGCGTCCAAGGAGATGCCCGCAGCCTGGGAAGGTCTGGGCTACCACGAGCTCAACGCCATGCTCAACCTGTACAACAAAGATGGCGAAATCCAGTTCGACGCCGACAAGGCGGCTGCCCGCCAGTACTTCCTGCAACACGTGAACAACAACACCGTGTTCTTCCATGACCTGGAAGAGAAGCTGGAATACCTGGTCAAGAACGAGTACTACGAGCGCGAAACACTCGACCAGTACTCGATGAACTTCACCCGTGAGCTCTTCCAGCGCGCATACAAGAAGAAGTTCCGCTTCGAAACCTTCCTGGGCGCCTTCAAGTTCTACACGTCCTACACGCTGAAGACGTTCGACGGAAACCGCTTCCTTGAGCGCTACGAAGACCGCGTCTGCATGGTTGCCCTGCACCTGGCCCGCGGCAACGAAGAGCTGGCCAAGCGCATCGTCGATGAAATCATCGAAGGCCGCTTCCAGCCGGCGACCCCCACCTTCCTGAATGCTGGAAAGGCACAGCGCGGAGAGCTCGTCTCCTGCTTCCTGCTGCGTATCGAGGACAACATGGAGTCGATCGGACGCTCCATCAACTCCGCCCTGCAGCTCTCCAAGCGCGGCGGCGGCGTGGCCTTCGCACTGACAAACATCCGTGAAGTCGGCGCCCCGATCAAACAGATCGAGAACCAGTCCTCCGGCGTCATCCCCGTGATGAAGCTCCTCGAAGACAGCTTCTCCTACGCCAACCAGCTCGGCGCACGCCAGGGCGCAGGTGCCGTGTACCTGCACGCCCACCACCCCGACATCAACCGCTTCCTGGACACCAAGCGCGAAAACGCCGATGAAAAGGTCCGCATCAAGACCCTGTCCCTGGGCGTTGTCATCCCCGACATCACCTTTGAACTGGCCAAGCGCGACGAGGACATGTACCTGTTCTCCCCGTACGACGTCGAAAAGGTCTACGGCATGCCGTTCTCGGACATCTCGGTCACCGAGAAGTACTACGAGATGGTTGACGACGCCAGGATCAAGAAGACCAAGATCAAGGCCCGCGAGTTCTTCCAGACCCTCGCCGAGATCCAGTTCGAATCCGGCTACCCGTACATCATGTTTGAAGACACGGTGAACCGTGAGAACCCCATCGAGGGCAAGATCATCATGAGCAACCTGTGCTCAGAGATCCTTCAGGTTTCCGCACCCACCACGTACAACGACGACCTCTCCTACGCCGAGACCGGCAAGGACATCTCCTGCAACCTGGGTTCATTGAACATTGCCAAGGCCATGGATTCCCCCGATTTCGGTGCCACGGTTGAGACGGCAATCCGTACGTTGACTGCTGTCTCGGACATGTCAAACATCACCAGCGTGCCGTCCATCGCCAAGGGCAACCGCCAGTCGCGCGCCATCGGCCTGGGCCAGATGAACCTGCACGGCTACCTTGCCCGTGAGCGCGTCCACTACGGATCCGCTGAGGGCCTTGACTTCACGAACATCTACTTCTACACGGTTGTGTATCACTGCATCCGTGCGTCGAACATGTTGGCGATTGAAAACGACTCAACGTTCATCAACTTCGAGAACTCCAAGTACGCCTCGGGTGAATTCTTCGACAAGTACACGGACCAGGAATGGCTGCCGAAGACCGCCCGCGTTGCCGAGCTGTTTGAGGGCATGCACATCCCCACCCAGGAAGACTGGCGTGCGCTGAAGGCTTCAGTCATGGAGCACGGCATCTACAACCAGAACCTGCAGGCCGTCCCGCCGACAGGCTCAATCAGCTACATCAACAACTCCACGTCCTCGATCCACCCGATCGCCTCCATGATCGAGATTCGCAAGGAAGGCAAGCTGGGCCGCGTTTACTACCCCGCCCCCTACCTGACGAACGACAACGTCGAGTTCTACAAGGACGCGTACGAGATCGGCTTCGAGAAGATCATCGACACCTACGCTGCTGCCACCCAGCACGTGGACCAGGGCCTGTCCCTGACGCTGTTTTTCAAGGACACCGCCACCACCCGTGACATCAACAAGGCCCAGATCTACGCATGGCGCAAGGGCATCAAGACCATCTACTACATCCGTCTTCGCCAGCTCGCGCTGGAAGGGACGGAAGTTGAAGGTTGCGTCTCATGCCAGCTGTAGCACCTAGATAACTGAAGCGCACGACGGCGGGGGAGACCCGCCGTCGTGCCTTTGCCTTAAGATTGACTTGGCCTGCGTGGCCACCAGAATTTAGTGAAGAGGAAAAGCAATGACACCGGAGAAGCTGAAGTTGGCGAGCCACGTGACGGCCATCAACTGGAACCGCATCGAGGACGATAAGGACGTTGAGGTCTGGAACCGCCTTGTGAACAACTTCTGGCTGCCGGAAAAGGTGCCGCTGTCCAACGACATCCAGTCCTGGGCAACGCTGACACCGGAAGAGCAGCTGCTGACAATGCGCGTGTTCACCGGCCTGACGCTGCTTGACACCCTCCAGGGCACGGTTGGCGCCGTCTCGCTGATCCCTGACGCCATCACCCCGCACGAGGAAGCCGTCTACACGAACATTGCGTTCATGGAATCGGTGCACGCCAAGAGCTACTCCTCGATCTTCTCCACCCTGTGCTCCACGAAGGAAATCGACGAGGCGTTCCGCTGGTCGGTGGAGAACCCGAACCTGCAGAAGAAGGCTCAGATCATTGAGTCCTACTACTACGGCGACGATCCGCTCAAGCGCAAGATTGCCTCCACCTTGCTGGAATCCTTCCTGTTCTACTCGGGCTTCTACCTGCCCATGTACTGGTCTTCCCGGGCCAAGCTGACGAACACGGCAGATTTGATCCGCCTGATCATCCGCGACGAGGCCGTGCACGGCTACTACATCGGCTACAAGTACCAGAAGGGACTTGAGGGTCTCTCCGAAGAGCGCAAGGAAGAGCTGAAGGCCTGGACCTTCGAGCTCATGTTTGAGCTGTACGAGAACGAGGTCCAGTACACGCACGACCTCTATGACTCCGTCGGCCTGGCCGAGGACGTCAAGAAGTTCCTGCACTACAACGCCAACAAGGCGCTGATGAACTTGGGCTACGAGGCCATGTTCCCGTCCGCGGTGACCGACGTGAACCCGGCCATCCTGTCCGCCCTGTCGCCGAACGCGGATGAGAACCACGACTTCTTCTCCGGCTCGGGATCCTCCTACGTCATCGGCAAGGCAGTGAACACCGAAGACGACGACTGGGACTTCTAACCCCTATCTTCTCAATGCGCGCAAGCAGATCCGCGAGGGTCGGCTTGCGCGCATTTTTTTATGAGAACAACCGTCGTAGGGGGCAGTCGTTGGAAAGAGACTGCAACGAGTTTGGCTATATGATGGACAAACTCGTGCGGAGAGCCGGTGTGTCGCCTATGCTGGTGCTTTCAGGACCAGATCATGTCATCACAAGGATAGGGGAACGCGCCAGGAGTGAAGCAAATCAGCTGGGAAAACCAACAGGGGCATTCATAGGGGCGTCCTGGATTGCCCTGGGGGCTGGGCATGGCTGTCTACTTTATTGGCCTGTGGAACGCTGAGCTGCTGCTGTCGGAGAAGGGCTTCTACGGCATCGGCTTCGCCATGAGTTTGTTCGCTGTCGTGGCGGTGCAGAAGAACATCAGGGATCTTGCCGCGCACCGGGCCATCTACCCCGATCAGCGCGAGCCGGCCAAGCCGGATTATCTTGAGAGGCCAGGGCTATATACGGCCCAATAGGCCGCGTCGCGGAAGCTTCGCCCGCACACTTGATACCGTGGAAGTCATGGATGAGGAAAAGGCCGACGGCGACAAGAGCACGGCGACGGCACGCTTCATTCGTGACGCCGGCGCCGCTGTTCGTCCAGGGCGTTTAGGTAGCAACCGTGATCCCGGTGATGCCTGGGTTTCGGGGGAGCAGGGCAAGTTCTGGGGCAGCTTTGGCTCCGCCGGCCTTCTGGTGTTCGACGCCGCACGTGGAGTCCTGCTCCAACACCGGGCACTCTGGTCCCACCATGGAGGCACATGGGGGCTGCCAGGCGGCGCCCTCCACCAGGACGAAGCTGCAGTAGATGGAGCACTGCGTGAGGCGTGGGAAGAGGCCGGGGTGCCGCGTGAGAACGTGCAGCTGATGTTCACCTCCGTCTATGACGTGGGCTATTGGAGGTACACCACAGTGGCCGTTGCCGCGGTGGTGCCTTTTGAAGCCGTCATCAGCGACCCGGAAAGCCTGGCCCTGGAATGGGTTGCCCTTGATGAGGTCGCAGCCCGCCCGTTACATCCAGGTTTTGGCGCGGCCTGGCTGGCGCTGCGGGAGCGGTTGCTCAACCATGCCTGAGCCGGAAACAGCCCAACCCTCCATCGTGGGCAGGCTCCTTGAAGAGATTTCCTGGGAGCGCGCCGCTAGCTACCGTGAAGGCGGAAGAGGCCGTGAGAACGTGCTCAGTGCTGAGGTTCTGTTAGCGCTGAACTTCTTGCCTCGAGAACATTTCCTCGGCGCCGTCATACGAGCAGCCCACGGGGCAGAAGCAGCCCGGGCCTTGTTGTTGGCAGAAATTGAGGACGCCACCATGGTTCCGGCCCGGTGCGCTGCTCACTAGCCCCGGGGTGTTCGTGTTGGTCGAAGCCAAACGCATCCGATTCAGCGCATTCCAAATTCATCAGTTGGCGCGAGAGTATGTTGCTGTCATGGCCCATGCTGGCGATCGACTACCGGTCATTTTTTTGTTGGGAGTCAAACCACCATTTTCGGTGCGCGGCAAGGGGAAGATGAGTGTTGAAGGAGCAGTCGCCAGTGAACTTGAGTCAGTTTTGGCTGAAACCAACAATGATCAGCTGGTTCTCCAGGAGCTGCTCGGAAGAATTGACGACGTGTTTTGTTGGATTTCCTGGGCAGAGATTGATGCCCTCATTCACCAACAAACGGCCAGTTTCACTTCACCTGATGCCTCTGTGTGCACGTCCATTGAGCGGCTGGCAGCGTCAATTAGTGCTGCCATCGTGTGGCATTCCTAACCAAGGAGCTTTTTGGGCCCCCACACGGGCCCATACTTCTTAGTTGGAAGTCGCCGGGCGCTCCAGCAGTGCCACGAGAAAATCAGCGTCCGGCGTCAGGGGATGCAGCTGCCATGTGGTGAAGCGGCCCGTCGAGGTGAGCCCTGCATTCTGCGCATCACGGAAGAAATCGTCAAAGTCGTAGCCGCGGCCTGCTCCGAAGCCCACAAGCGCACGGCCGCCCGGGGCCAGATAGTCACGGAAACGGGTCAGCACCGCCTGTGCGGTGCCCGGGGCAAGGAACGGCATAACGTTGCCGGCGCACACGATCAGATCGAACGTCTCCCCGGGCAGGGACAAATCGCTGAGGTCTCCGAGCCGCCAGTCAACGTCGGGGTAGTCCAGCCGGGCGGCCTCGATGAGTTCGGCATCCAGGTCCACTCCCACCACATGGTGCCCGCGCCGGGCCAATTCCCCACCCACACGGCCGGTGCCGCAGCCTGCGTCCAAAATCCGGGAGGCCCGGCCCGCCAGTGCGTCGATCAGCCTGGCCTCGCCATCCAAGTCAACCCCGTCGGCACGCATACCCGCGAAGCGGGCAATGAACCACGCCGAATGGCCGGGATTTTCCCGCTTCTTTGCTTCCCATAAATTCTCGCTGTCCATGGACCAAGGCTACCGCCTGCGGCATGCATTGGCCTCAGGCGCCGATCCCCAGAATCTCCACGGTCTTGGAGCGCATGTCCATCTTGCGCACCTTACCCGTGACGGTCATGGGGAACTCGTTGACCACCAGGACGTAGCGCGGCACCTTATGGCGTGAGAGGTGGCCCTCGCAGTAGGCGGCCACGGCGGCAACATCCAAGGGTTCGGTGCCGGCTTTCATTATGATCCAGGCGCACAACTCCTCGCCGTACCGATCATCGGGGACCCCAATGACCTGCACATCGGCAATGTCGGGGTGCTGGTAGAGGAACTCCTCGATCTCGCGCGGGTACAGGTTTTCCCCGCCCCGGATCACCATGTCCTTGATCCGGCCCACAATGTTCACGTACCCGTCCTCGAACATCACCGCCAGATCCCCTGTGTGCATCCACTTCTCGGCATCAATGGTGGCCGTTGTCCTCTCTGGATCATTCCAATAGCCGAGCATGACCGAGTAGCCCCGCGTGCAAAACTCGCCAGTGGTTCCGCGCGCCACGGTCTCCCCGGTTTCGGGGTCCACGATCTTCACCTCAAGGTGGGGGTGCACCCGGCCCACGGTTTCGGTCCTGTGGGCCACGTCGTCGTCCATCAGGGTCTGCATCGACACGGGCGAGGTCTCCGTCATGCCGTACGCGATCGACACGCCGGCCATGTGCATCTCCGTCATGGTGCGCTTCATGACCTCAATGGGACAAGGCGAACCGGCCATGATTCCCGTACGCAGGGACGAGAGGTCGAAGGAGGAAAAATCGGGCAGGTTCAGCTCGGCGATGAACATGGTGGGAACCCCGTACAGCGCCGTGCAGCGTTCTTCCTGTACGGCGCGCAGGGTAGCCGACGGATCGAAGGACGCCGCCGGGATGATGATCGCTGCGCCGTGCGTCGTGGCGCCCAGATTGCCCATGACCATGCCGAAGCAGTGGTAGAAAGGCACGGGCACGCACAGCCTGTCCTGCTCGGTGAAGTCAATGGTTTCCGTCACGAAGAAGCCATTGTTGAGGATGTTGCTGTGGCTCAGCGTTGCGCCCTTGGGATACCCGGTGGTGCCGGAGGTGTACTGGATGTTGATGGCCTCCCCGGCATCCAGCGAGGCCATGGCACGTTCGACGGCGTCTGCCGGCAATCCTTCCCCGCCCGCCACGAGCGCGTCCCAGGAAGGCGTGCCAATGTAGACGGCCGCCACCAGGTCGGGGCACTCGGGGCGGACCTGGTTGACCATGTCCTGGTAGTCGGAGCCCTTGAAGTCGGGCAGCGCCACGATCATTGACATGCCTGACTGCTGAATGGCGTATTTGAGCTCGTGGACCCGGTAGGACGGGTTGACGTTGACCAGGATCGCGCCGATCTTGGCCGTGGCAAATTGCAGGATCACCCATTCGGGCACATTCGGCGCCCAGATGCCCACCCTCTCGCCCTTGACCACCTTGGCGGCGAGCAGGCCGCGGGCCAGGGCATCGACGTCGTTGTTCAACTGTGCATAGCTCCAGCGCCTGCCCGAGGGCTTGTCGATCAGGGCGTCGCGGTCGGCGAAGCGCACTGCCGTGTCCTGGAAGTTGGAGCCAATGGTGTCAGCCAGAAGCGGTGTGGTGGTGGTGCCTGACGCGTAGGAAGCATGAACATCGGTGGTCATGTGATGATGCTAATACGTCCTTGGGTTAATGCCTACTAACTCAGCGCCCGCGGCGCACCAACGGGCGTGTCGACCCTGGAGTTGTTCCATGAGCTGGGAGAAGCCCCGGCCTTGGACGGCGCCCAACAGGTTTTCAACCGGGACGCGCATGTCGGTAAAGTTCAGTTCCTTGGTGTCCTGGGCCAGTTGGGGAACCTGTTCCTGCAACCGATGATCGACACCATGTGGAACCTGCTGGAAATCCGGGCGGCCGCCCCTGCAAAAGCGAGCAGTCTCACCTTGTGGCATTAGGGCAAGCTGCGCTGCCTTCGGTACGATAAGGTAAGACTAATAGCTCAGTCTTCTGTAGCTATATTATTTTCTTCCCCAGGGGGTAGCAAGCGCTCATGATGGACAGCATCGTCTCCCTCCCCTTTGTCTGGGCCTTCCTGATCCTCTTCGTCATCGTCATGCTGCGCTCCAACGCAACCTACTGGGCCGGCCGGGGCCTCGCCGCCGGCGGACGCATGACCAAGGTGCAAAAGCACCTTGACTCGCCGGCCGTGCAGCGCGCCGAAAAAATCGTTGCCCGTTGGGGCGCCCCTGCCGTGAGCGTGAGTTTCCTGACCATTGGTCTGCAGACGGCCATCAACATGTCCGCTGGACTGGGTCGCATGCCACTGCGCCGCTACATCCCGGCCACAGTGGTTGGCTCCATCGCCTGGGCCACCATTTACGCCACCATCGGGATCGGCGCGTTTGAAGCCGCCATTGCAGCTGCGGCAGGCTCCCCGCTGGCGTTGGTTGCCCTTGTTTTGCTGGCAGGCGCCGCAGTTCTGGGAATCCACCTGTTCCGCGTATCACGCACCCGCAGGCTTGACCGCAGCGCCATGGAAGACTGCCCCGTGATGAGCCCCGAAGTAGTCCTACCCGCCTCCGTCAAGGCCTAGTCGACACACATCTGCTGGTCGTTACCGTCGGGTAGAGTACGTCTCATGGAAGACACGACGACACTCACGGCTGTTGAAACCTCGACTTATTACCGCCATCTTGGCGCGAATCGATACGAGTCGACCATTCACGCTCAAGGCGCATGGAACCCCACCGAGCAGCACATGGCACCCGTTGCCAGCATCATGGTACATGCCCTGGAGCAGTTCCAGCCGCGCGCCGACATGCGCATTTCACGCATCAATTTCGACATCCTGGGCCTGATACCCGGCGGCGAATTCACCATCGAAACAACGCTTCTGCGCCCCGGGCGGACCATCGAACTGATCCAGGCCGAGATGCTGGCCGAGGGGCGGGTCGCGGTGCGCGCCACCGCCTGGCGTCTCCAGGGAAATGACACATCGGCCGTTGCCGCCTGCGAGGATGAGCCCCTGGGCCGCCTCGAGGACGCTGTCCCGTGGGATGGCATGCGCAGCTGGCCGGGCGGCTTTATCGAGACGCTCGAGGGCCGTGCGCTGCCCGAGCACCGACCGGGCCGCGGCCGCGCCTGGCTGCACACACCGTTTGCCGTGCTCGACGGCGCAGAGCCCGCCTCGCCGTTGGTGCGGCTGCTGGGTCTTGCCGACTGTGCCAACGGCGTATCGGCCAGGGTTTCCCCCCTGCCCGGCGGCTACATGTTCCCCAATGTTGACCTGTCGATCCACCTTTACCGCAATCCTGTGGGTGAGTGGCTCGGACTTGACACCCGCGTCACGATTGCCGACGACGGCGTGGGGCTGACCTCCTCGGTGCTCCACGACGTCAACGGCCCGTTCGGGCGCAGCGAGCAAATCCTGACGGTCCGTCCCATCCCCGCCGCCCAGTGAGTCTTTCACTCGCCCCGCAACTTGAGGTCCGCAGGCAACGTGTCAACAGCGGCGCCGAGGCTGACCTCAACCACGCCCTTGACCTGCTTCAGCAGGTGAAGGAAGGCAGCCAGGGCGCCCTGCTGCGGCTCTACCGGCCGGAGCCCACCGTGGCCTTCGGCCAGCGTGATGCCAGGCTGCCCGGCTTTGCCGCTGCGCAGGATGCTGCCAGGCGCAACGGCTTTGTGCCTGCCGTGCGGCGTGCCGGTGGCCGGGCAGCCGCCTACCATCAGGGCACCTTGATCGTTGACCACATCCAGCCGGAGAGCGACGCCATCGCAGGGGCAAAGGCACGTTTTGGCCTCTTTGGCGACATGTTTGCACAGGCGCTGCGATCCCTGGGCCTGGACGCGGGTGTTGGTGAGATTCCCGGTGAATACTGCCCCGGTGAATTCAGTGTTTACGGCCGCAGCGGCACCTTCAGCACGAAGCTCATTGGAACGGCGCAGCGCGTAGTGTCAGGGGCGTGGCTGTTCAGCTCGGTCATCGTGGTGGAGAACTCGGCGCCCATCCGCAGGGTGCTCGTTGACAGCTACGCGGAGCTTGGCCTCGCGTGGGATCCGGCCACCGCAGGCGCCGCTGAGGACCTGGTTCCCGGGATCACCGTCGATGACGTGGAAGCAGCAGTCCTGGCGGCGTACTCAGGGCACACGGAACTGCTGCAGCCCGAACCCTTGCCTTAGCCCTTCCTCTCATTTGAAATCGCAGCTGATGCGATAAACCAGGTGGATTTATCGCATCAGCTGCTGTTTCGAACCGGGAAGGGGCCGGTTACTGCCCGGCGGCCAGGATTCCGGGTTCCTCGGCGCCAATTGTGGTCGAGTCGCCGTGGCCGGTGTTCACAACGGTCGACGCCGGCAGGACCAGCAGGCGCCCGGTGATTGACTTCACGATGGTGGGGAAGTCGCTGTAGGAGCGGCCAGTTGCCCCGGGGCCGCCGTTGAAGAGGGTGTCGCCGGAGAATACGGTGCCCAGGGATTCAGCGTAGAAGCACATCGATCCGGGGGAGTGTCCGGGGGTGTGCAGCGCGGCCAGAACGGTGCCTGCAATCTCGAACGTGTCGCCGTCGGCGATGGCCCCGTCGGGTGCGGTGCCCGGGTACACGTCCTCCCACAGCATCTGATCGGCAGCGTTCATCAGCACCGGCGCACCCACCAGGGCCGCGAAGTCGCGGGCGTGGCGGATGTGGTCGTCGTGCCCGTGCGTGAGCAGCACGGCCTTGACCGTGCGCCCGGCCACGGCGGCGGCGATGGCACCGGGGTCGTGCGCGGGATCGATCACGTAGACCGACTCGTCATCGCCGACGATCCACACATTGTTGTCCACGTCCCAGGTGCCCCCATCAAGGGAGAACGTGCCGGAAGTAATCAGGCGTTCAATGCGGGCGCTCATGAGAACTCCACCACAGATCGCAGCACAGAGCCCTCGCGCATCTTGGCGAACGCGGCTTCGATGTCGTTGACGGTGATGCGTTCGCTGACGAAGGCGTCAAGGTTGAGCTTGCCCTGCTTGTACAGTTCAACGAGCATGGGGAAGTCGCGGGAGGGCAGGCAGTCCCCGTACCAGGAGGACTTCAGCGATCCGCCGCGGCCAAAGACGTCGAGCAGCGGCAGCTCAAGGGTCATCTCGGGGGTGGGTACGCCCACCAGGACAACGGTGCCGGCCAGGTCGCGGGCGTAGAAGGCCTGCTTGTAGGTTTCGGGACGTCCGACGGCGTCAATCACCACATCTGCGCCGAAGCCGCCGGTGAGGTTTTGAATGGCGGTGACGGCGTCTTCAAGCGAGGAATCCACCGTGTGGGTGGCGCCGAGTGTCAGGGCCGCGGCCAGCTTCTTCGGGTCGCGGTCAACGGCGATCACGGTGGTTGCCCCGGCCAGGGCGGCTCCGGCAATGGCCGCAGAGCCCACGCCGCCGCAGCCGATAACAGCCACGGTGTCGCCGCGCTTGACGCCGCCTGTGTTGATGGCAGCGCCAATGCCTGCCATGACTCCGCAGCCCAGCAGGCCAACGGCGCCCGGATCAACGTCTGGGTCGATCTTGGTGCACTGGCCTGCCGCAACAAGGGTCTTTTCAATGAACGCGCCGATGCCCAGTGCGGGGGAGAGGACTGTGCCGTCCTCGAGGGTCATCTTCTGCGTGGCGTTGGCGGTGTTGAAGCAGTATTGGGCCTGGCCCTTAGCGCACGCCCTGCATGTGCCGCAGACGGCGCGCCAGTTCAGGATGACCCTGTCTCCCGGCACCACGTTGGTGACACCGGCACCGACGGCGCTGACAATGCCTGTGGCTTCGTGGCCCAGCAGGAACGGGAAGTCGTCGCTGATGCCGCCCAGCTTGTAGTGCAGGTCCGTGTGGCAGACGCCGCTGGTCAGGATGTCGACCAGGGCCTCGCCGGGACCGGGATCCGGCACCAGGATGGTTTCCAGCGTGACAGGTGCATTCTTGCTCAGAACGACTGCGCCCTTGACCTTGTGAACCATGAAAAACTCCTTAAGCGGCTGTGTACCCTAATCGGGAATGTCCATTGGGGTTCCTGACAGGGTACACGCCTTCACGGTTCACACTGTGCGTTAGACGCCGAGTTTTGCCTTGACATCATTTAGCGACGGGTTGGTTGCTGCCGAGCCGTCAGGGTATAAAACCGTGGGGACCGTCTGGTTGCCGCCGTTGAGGCTCTCGACCAGTTCGGCCGTGCCGGGGACGTCCTCAATGTTGATTTCGGTGTAGCCGATCCCGGAGGCGTCCAGCATCTTCTTCAGGCGTTTGCAGTATCCGCACCAGGTGGTGGAGAACATGGTGATGGTACCGGCGTCGGGGGTGAAATCCACGGGTAGTGCTCCTTGCGTCATGAATATTTATGCTGCTGTTGAACACAACGCTACCGGGTCGGGAACATATTCCTGATCTTGTGTCACGATGGATTCCATGTGCGGACGATATGTAATGGCAAGGGCTGTGGGGGACTTGGTTGCGGAGCTGGAAGCGGAGGCCGACGCCGCCCTTGAGCTGCGGGCTTCCTGGAACGTTGCCCCCACCACCGATGTGCCTATTGTCCTCGAGCGGATCATTGACGGGGAACTGCACCGCCAGGTCCACGTTGCCCAGTGGGGCTTGGTGCCGGGGTGGGCCAAGGACCCCGCCGTGGGGGTGCGTGCCTTCAACGCGCGCAGTGAAACAGCTGCGCAGAAACCCACCTTCCGGGCTGCCCTGAAGTCCAGACGTGCCGGCGTGCCGGTGCAGGGCTATTACGAATGGAAGAAGTCGCCCGACGGCAAGACCAAGCAGCCCTACTTTGTGCACAGTCCGGACGGAACCCTGATCACCTTTGCCGGACTTTACGAATGGTGGAAGGACCCGGCCAAGGCCGACGGCGATCCCGAACAGTGGCTGCTGTCGTGCAGCATCCTCACGATGGCTTCCCCGCCCGACGGCGAACTGGCCACCCTGCACGACAGGCTCCCCGTGCCCTTGAACCGTGAGGGGTTGGCGGCGTGGCTGGATCCGCAGGCGCCGGCACCAGCCCAGCTGCTGGAGATGGTGCTCGCCGATGCGTATGCACAGGCCGCAACATGGGTCCTTGATCCCGTCAGTGCCGCCGTCGGCAATGTGCGCAACAACGGCCCCGAACTGATCGAACCCGTCACGGCGTAGGAAGCGATTGGTCATCGGCTCTGCCCTGGTTTGAGCTAATTTTGGGGCGCCTTCCCTGATCCGCGGTGGGAAGTTCTACCCATTGGCAGTCGGTCGCACACGTGGTTTTGTGTAGTCTGACATGAATGAAATCCGCTGGAAGGTCCCCTAATGAATGATTCGATGCTTGGCGCAGATCCGCAGCAATTGCGTGCGCTCGCAAAGGACTTTTCGCGTGTAGCGTCCCAGTTAAGCCAGCTAAGTACAGCGCTGACCCAACGGATCAACCACAGCGGCAACTGGACGGGCCCGGATGCCGATCGCTTCAGGCAACGGTGGAACTCTAATTCCCGTCTTGTCCTTTCGGGGGCTTCCACCTGCCTCGCCACAGCCTCCACGGAACTCATTCGCAACGCAGATGAGCAAGACAGGGCAAGCTCGCTCGACAGCCTCGACGGTATGGCACCCAACGGAGCGGGTGTCGGCTTTGGCGGTAGTGGCGGCTCCTTTGCAGGGGAGCAACCCGAGGAGAGCGATTTTGCCGAATTCGAGCACGGATTCGACGTTTTTACCGATTGGAAGGCCGTCCTTTTGGATGTTCCCGGATGGGCGTCAACGGCACTGAAGGGCGTCGATTTCTGGCGCGATCTTGATCCCGTGCTTGGGTGGAAGGCCACCGGTCAACTCTGGGACGTGCTGCCTTCCAGCGGATTGAAAAATTGGGGAGAGGCACTTGCCGGTGATAACTGGAGTGCGCTGAGCAAAGGTGCTGCAGCCTTCCTCAACGACAAGGCATTCTTCGCCGGACTCAATGACAGCAAATTTGCCGGCGTCCTCTCCGGAGCAGGCGAGGGGCTGGGCGGGGCGGGAAAGGCGCTGGGCGCCGTCGGAAAGGCGTTGGGGCCGCTAGGTGTGGGAATCGGCGCCGTCACAACTATCAATGACTTCGTCAAGGGGGAACCCGGACGGGGCGTGTACGACGGCATCATGACGGGCCTTGGCACGGCCGCATTGCTGACACCTCCACCTGCGGACCTGATTCTTGGCGGCGGAGCCCTGGTCATGGGCCTGGGTGAACTTGCGTACGACAAAATTCCCGGCTTCAAGAACGTTGTTGATGGGGGCGTCGGTGCAGTTGAGGACACCGCAAAGAACGTGACCAAGGGGCTCGAGGATGGCTGGAACAATGTCACTCATGGCAAATGGCCGTGGGGCTAAAGCAATGAATTGCCCCCTAGACATCTCCAGGAACCCTGGGCCTTTCCCCGTAATGTACGTACACGAACCTATGAATGAAGGTAGTAAATGACCGAGCTTCTTGACGGAACCGAGTTCGCGGGAGTTCAGCTGCCCGAGGACGTTGTGGGTTTTGGCTTTGCCGAGGTGGCCTACCTGCTTGGCCGACACGACTCTGTGCAGGCCGATATGCTCCGTGCCAAGTTGATTCTTGACCAGGAAAACAACTCTGAGGCAACCAAGGCCTCTGGGTTGTCGTCCCTTGTTGCCCGTGGCTGGGTCGCCGCACGGAACCAACAAGTGCAAAGCCGATCGGCCGCCGCCCTTCTGGAGTACGTTGGCGCCCGTGGAGGTCGTTGGACCACCATGGGTATTGCAAATGCGCAGCAGCCCGATCTTGCCCTTGTGGTGGAATCAGCCGGTCTGATTGCCATGCTGCAGCCGCGGGCCTATGGCACCTGGTTTGCCGGGTTTTCCTCGGATGAAAGCCCGGCCGGCGCCCTTTTGACAAGCACCTTGCGCGAGAGGGTCAGGGGAAACCCGGCAACTGCCATGTATTTTGTCAGTGAAACTTTGGGGCAGGCGCCACGCAGCGTCTTTGTGCGCCGCGACCATGAACAAAACAAGTGGGACGCCGTCCTGGATGCAGATGGCCCGGGTACCGGGGTGCGGAAATTAGTGGACGACGCCGGCCTTGACTTGCTCTTTGCCGCTTTCCTTCCGGCGCGCCGATGAACGCCGGATTTGTCCCCCGCGGCAATTCCGAGTCTCAGGAGCCGAGGAATTCGAAGGGGCAGCTTATCCCGGCTGAGCCATTTGCCTACATGAGCCGTCCCGGTGGCTCACGGCCCAAGATTCGCAGCCCGCGGGGCCTTCTACTCTTTGGAATTTTTCTGCTGTTCGCCGGAATCGTGGCAGTGGTCATTGCGGCGGCGGCTCCCGAAGTGTTGCCCAACGGCGGTGCCATAGGTGCGGGAATTTTTATTTTCATCATTTTCGGTGGTCTTGGACTTGCAGCAGTCATCATGGGTGCCAAGCGCATTCGTTGGAAACGGGAGTATGTCAAGGTGACAGGCCACGAGCCTTGGCAATAGCAACCGGAGGCCGCGCTGGAGCCCTCACGACCAACATGAAGCGAACCGGTGCTGGCATCGCGGGGCCAATGGTGCTTGGCTGGGAGCATGAGCGCGCACCCTGAACCGGCAGCCCACGACGGCGAGCCGCACCGCCCGGACCTCGCCCAGCGGCTCAATTGGCTGCGTGCGGGCATTCTGGGCGCCAATGACGGGATCGTCTCCGTCGCCGCCATCGTGGTTGGCGTGGCCGGGGTGACCTCCAACAGCGGTGCGATCCTGACAGCCGGCGTCGCCGCGTTGGTCGGTGGTGCGATCTCCATGGCGCTGGGGGAGTACGTCTCTGTCAGCAGTCAAAGCGACAGCCAGAAAGCGCTGATCGAGAAGGAACGCCGGGAGCTAGAGGAGCAGCCTGAGGAGGAACTGGCGGAATTGGCGGCCATGTACCGGGCCAAGGGGTTGAGTCCGGAGACTGCCCTGAACGTGGCCGAGGAACTCACCGCCCATGATGCCCTGTCGGCACACCTGTCCATTGAAATGAACATTGACCAGGACGACGTCGTCAGCGCCTGGCACGCCGCATTGGCATCAGCGATCGCCTTCACGCTGGGTGCAATCCTGCCCCTGCTGGCGATCCTGCTGCCACCGGAGTCCTGGCGGGTTCCCGTCACCTTCGTTGCCGTCATCGTGGCGCTGGGACTGACGGGCTGGATTGGGGCCTACATCGGCGGGGGCAACAGGGTACGTGCCGCCACCAGAGTTATGGTGGGCGGTGCCGTGGCCCTGGCGGCGACGTTCATCATCGGGAACGTGCTGGGCGCCAGCGGCATCGTCAGCTGATGGAGCCGGCGTCTCAGACAGTGACGTTGCCGGCGTCGTCCACTGCCCAGGTGGGGTTGAAAGCGACTTCCCAGCGGAAGCCGTCGGGATCGGCAAAGTAGCCGCTGTATCCGCCCCAGACCTGCTGGACCGCGGGACGGCCGACGACGGCACCCGCCTCAACTGCCTGCGCCAGGACGGCGTCGACTTCGGCCACGCTGCCAACGTTGTGGCTAAGAGTGATGGGAGGGACGCCGTCGGACGGTTCAACGCCAAGCTCAGCTGCCATGTCGGCACGATTCCACAGGGACAGGATGAGCCCGTGGTTCAGCTGGAGGAAAATGACTTTGCCGGGGACTTCCTGATGGGCGCTCCAGCCAAGGCCTGTGAGATAAAACTCGCGGGAGCGGGACACATTCGCCACTCCCAGTGAAATAAACGTCAGACGCTGCTCCATTGTGGAGCCTAGTCGTCGGACTCTTCGGGGGACCAGCGGTGGAAGTCAAGCGAGAGGTACAGGGCCAGTGCGGCGGAGTTGGTGGCTTCCACCCGCAGTGCCACATCCTTCTGGCCTTCGTTGAACAGGGTGTCCAAGGTGGCCAGCACCAGGTCCTCGGCCAGGCCGCGACGTCGGTGGTCGCGGTCGGTGATCAATTCAATGATGAAGGGGGTGTCGGGGGTGTCATCGCCGATGGCGCGCTCCACGACCAGCACGGCTGCCACGATCTTGCCGTTCTCATCAAGGGCCACGTGGGAGGCCTCAGGGAGGAAGTTGCCGTACTTTCCAGCCATGGAAGCCTGAATGTCAGCCAAGGCAACGTCAAGGGTTTCGCCGGCAACGCCTGCATCGTAGGCAGTGAAGTAGAGCTCGCCCAGACGTGGAACGTCGGTTGCCTGCACAGTCCGGGAATCAATCTTGAGTTCCCGTTCCAGTGGGGTGGTCTTGGCGATGAGGGTGACCATGTCAGTCATGGAACGCTCCTTAAAAATCGTTGTGGTGCCAGCAGCACGACCATGGCAATCGCGATAAGGCCATGCTAGACGCCTGTTGCGTTGACAGCTATCTACATAAGGCTTTCTGCGCAGAACAAAATGCCTGTCGATGCGTTTTTTCCCAATTGAGGCGGTTACTTTCCGCGTGAAATTGAGCGTACACTGAAATTGGATTCGAATATATGTACTAATACAAAAGATTTACCTAAAAGGTATGTCGTGTTTTTGTCCTGCCGGGCGGGGAAGGGGTGCGGATGGGCATCTTCAGCGAAGCCGTCGAGGTGGAGCGTTCGCCCGGGGGAGCGCTTCTGCGGCTGCGGTGGCGCGGGGCCTGGCACGCCATTGCGCCGCACCCCCTGTGCTGGTATGAACGGCGCTCCTGGTGGGAGAGCGAAACACGCATGCCGCCGGGGGAGGGGGTGGGGGCTGTTGACACCGAAATGTGGCGGTTGCAGGTCAGGCGTGAAGGTGCGGATGAGGACTTCACCCTTGATGTGGTGAGGTACCGGCCGGGTGAACGGTGGCGCGTCATAAAGATTTATGACGCCGTTGATGAAAAATTCAAGGAGGTGCAGGAGGGTGCGTAACTTCGTCCACCTGCACAGCTCCTCCGCCTTTAGCGCCCACTTCGGGGTGTCCTGGCCCGAGGACCTGGTGCAGGTCGCGGCCGCTGACGGTGATGCACTCGCTGTCACCGACAGGGACGGGCTGTATGGGGCGGTCAAGCATGTCAAGGCGTGCATGGCCGCAGGGATCGACCCGATCATTGGTGTTGATCTGGCCGTCTTGGAGGAAGGTGCGCACGGGCTGCACGTGGCGGGACGGGTGGTTGTCCTGGCCCATGGAAGTGCCTGTGCGACGCCGGGAACGGGCTACGCGCGGCTGTGCCGACTGATCTCGACAGCCCACGCCCAACCCACGGTGGGGGTGACGCTTGAGCAACTGGCCGCCGGGGTGCTTGATCCTGAAACCGGAAAGCCCGCACTAACTGTCATGCTGGGCCCCTTTTCCCCTGTTGGCAGGGCCCTGAACGGCCACAAATATCTGCTCCCGCGCACAATGTTCCGCACCTGGCGCAACGCCATGCCTGCGGGTTCGCTGGTTGTTGAGGTTCTCAGCCACCAGAGCACACCCGGCGCGCCCATGAGCACGGCGCATGCGGTGCGGATGCTCAAACTCGCGCAGGAATTCGATGTCCCCGCCGTGCTGAGCAACGCTGCGCGCTACAGCCGCGAGGAAGATGCCCCCACCGCCGACGTCCTGGATGCGGCAAGGAACATCGCATCCCTTGACCAGCTGAACGACCTGCAGCCCACAGGCCAGGCCTGGCTGAAAAGCGCCGCGCAGATGGCGGAGGTGGCCCGGGAGATCGTGTACCAGGGCGGGTACGGCGGCGCTGAGTTGGAGCAGTTGTGGGCCAACACTGCCCAATTGGCTGACAAGTGCCGGCTAGACCCGGCCGGCGACCTGGGCTGGAAAAAGCCACGCACCCCTGAAGCGCAGGTCCTGGGACTGTCCCGGCCGGCGGCCGTGGAATTGCGCCAGCGCACCGAAGCCGGGCTGAACCGGCGCTTTGGCGATCTTCCCGCCGCAACGCTGCGGCAGGCCCGCAACAGGTTGGACACCGAATTGGCCACCATTGGCGAGCTGGGGTTCGACTCGTATTTTCTCACTGTGGCGGAAGTCTCCGAAATGATCCGCGAAATGGGGGTGCGCCGGGCCGCAAGGGGTTCGGGGGCGTCCTCGCTTGTCAACTACCTTCTGGGCATCAGCGCCGTTGACCCCATGGCCAACGACCTCCTCTTTGAAAGGTTCCTCTCCCACGACAGGGCAACCCTGCCTGACATTGACCTTGACGTGGAAAGCGCCCAGCGCCACAACGTGTACAGGCGCATTTTTGAGCGTTTTGGCGCCCATCGCGTGACCCTGATGAGCATGCAGAACAGCTACCGTGCCCGCGGCGCCGTCAGGGACGCGGGCCTTGCCCTGGGCATGGAGAAGGGTGACATCGACCAGATAGCCAAGCAGCTGTGGCGGTTCTCGGCCGGTTCCTTCAGGGAGGCGCTGGAGGAAAAGCCTGAGCTGCGCGACTTTGCCCAACGGGTCCGCCAGTCCAGAGCGGATGACGGCGACGGCGACCGCGATGGCCGGCAGGTGCATGGCGGCGGCGCCCAGCTTGACCTGCTGGTGGATCTCACCGAGCGGCTGGACCGCCTGCCCCGGCATATTTCAATGCACCCGTGCGGGGTGATCCTGGGGGACTCCTCCCTGCTTGACCGCACGCCCGTCCAGCCCAGCGGCATGGGGCTGCCCATGAGCCAGTTCGACAAGCACGACATGGATGCCATGGGCATGCTCAAGCTCGACGTCCTGGGGGTGCGGATGCAAAGTGCCATGGCGTATGCGGTGCGGGAAATCATCCGCCTGCATCCGTCGAGAGCGGCCGTTGCGGCTGAAGGCGGGCATGACGTCGATGCGCCCTTCATCGCCGAGGACGGCGGCATTGACCTTGACGCCGTTCCGCTCGATGATGAGCCAACCTTTGAACTGATTCGCAGCACCCATACCCTGGGGTGCTTCCAGATCGAGTCGCCCGGCCAGCGTGAACTGGTGGGAAAGATGGCCCCGAGGGAGTTCAGCGACCTTGTCATAGACATTTCGCTGTTCAGGCCCGGCCCCATGAAATCCAACATGGTCAAGCCGTTTCTGGAGTACAGGGCAGGCTTTGCGTCGGAGCATTACGCCCACCCGGACCTCATTGGGGCGTTGGCGGAAACACATGGGGTGACTGTTTTTCACGAACAGGTACTGCGCACCCTGCACATTATGACCGGTTGCACCCTGTCCCGGGCCGATGAATTCAGGCGTGGTTTGGGCAACCCTGCGGTGGAGCCCGCAGTGGAAAAGTACTTCAGGGAGAAGTCGGCATGCCGTGGCTACAGCGAAGCCGTCATTGACGAGGTGTGGGGGACGCTGGCGGCCTTTGGCAGCTTTGGCTTCTGCAAGGCGCACGGCGCGGCCTTTGCCATCCCCACCTACCAGTCGGCGTGGCTGAAGGCCCACCACCCCGCCGAATTTTTGGCCGGGCTGTGGGAGCACGATCCTGGCATGTACCCGCGGCGCCTGCTGGTTGCCGAAGCCAGGCGGCTGGGCATCCCCATCCTGCCTCTTGACGTCAACGCCAGCACCGGGGAATACCGTGCCGAGCGGACGGTCAGGGAAGTGGCCGGGAACGCATCCGGCGGGACCGTGACGGGCATCCGGCTGAGTCTTGCCGACGTCTACGGGCTATCCGGCACCGAACTCAAACGCATCGTGGCACATCAGCCCTACGATTCCCTGGCGGATTTGCGCGACAGGGGCAGGGTGTCCCGGCCCATCCTGAAGCGGCTGGCCCAACTGGGTGCCTTGGACTCCCTGCAGCGCCAAGCCCAGGGAATCACCGGCAACACGGCCAACCGGGCGGACCTGGTGGCTCACGTCAACAGCCTCCCCGCCGCAACGCCCAGCCGCCGCCAGGTCATGGCGGGCCAGTTGCACCTGCCGTTGGGGGAACTGGAACTGGGCGGCCTCCCGGCGCTGCTTCCGGCCCCCACCCTGGCCGAGACAGTGCGCACGGAACTGGACCTGTTGTCCATGGATGCCAGCGCCCACCTGATGGGAAGCTACGCCCCACTTTTGAATCAGCTGGGCGTGCGGCGGGCGGATGAATTGTTGGGCCTGCGCAACAATACAGAGGTGCTGGTGGCCGGCGTGCGGGTTGCCACCCAGACCCCGCCCATGCGCGGCGGAAAGCGGGTGGTGTTCATCAGCGTTGACGACGGCACCGGCTGCATTGATGCAGTCTTCTTCAGCGAAGCGCAGGAAAGGTCCGGGCCGCTGCTTTTTGGCACCCGCATGCTCCTGATCCGCGGGCTGACGCGACGCACCGGTCCCAAGGGAATCACGGTGCAGGCGCTGGAGGCCTGGGACCTGCAGGACACCGCCGGACTGCCCGCGCCGCCCGGGTTGGAAGGGGTCCCGACAACCCGATAACATCAAGGAGGCTCACAGCAACCACCGTATGTTGCTTGGACATGGAGCCGTACATGACAAACAAGGAGTTAGACGTGCCAGTGGATTCACAAATCACCATCAATGTCGACGGCGAGACGACTGCGGTGGCCACAGGCACCACCGGTGCGGAGCTGTTCTTTGAGCGCCGCGACGTTGTTGTCATGCGCGTTGACGGCGCCCTGAAGGACCTCTCAGCTGAAATCGTTGAAGGTGCTGCCGTGGAAGCCGTCACGATCGATTCCCCGGCCGGCCTGGACGTGCTGCGCCACTCCACCGCCCACGTCATGGCCCAGGCCGTGCAGCAGTTGCGTCCCGACGCCAAGCTCGGCATCGGCCCGTACATCACCGACGGCTTCTACTTCGACTTCGACGTCGCCGAACCCTTCACTCCCGAAGACCTGAAGACGCTTGAGAAGATGATGCTCAAGATCGTCAACCAAAACCAGAAGTTTGCCCGCCGCGTGGTCTCCGAGGACGAGGCCCGCCAAGCCATGGCCAATGAGCCCTACAAGCTGGAGCTTTTGGGTAAGAAGAACGACGGCGACACCGCCGAAGGCGTCAACGTCGAGGTCGGCGCGGGCGACATCACCATTTACTCCAACATTGACCGCAAGAGCGGCGACGAGGTGTGGTGCGATTTGTGCCGCGGCCCGCACCTGCCCAACACGAAGCTGATCTCCAACGCCTTCGCGTTGACCCGCACCTCCGCCGCCTACTGGCTGGGCAACCAGAACAACCAGCAGCTGCAGCGGATCTACGGCACGGCATGGCCCACCAAGGAAGCCCTGAAGGCCTACCAGGAGCGCATCGCAGAAGCTGAGCGTCGGGACCACCGCAAGCTCGGCGTCGAACTTGACCTGTTCTCCTTCCCCGACGAGCTTGGCTCGGGCCTGCCCGTGTTCCACCCCAAGGGCGGCATCATCCGCAAGGAGATGGAGGACTACTCACGCAAGCGCCACGTTGAGGCCGGCTACGATTTTGTCTACACCCCGCACATCACCAAGGCCAACCTCTATGAGGTCTCCGGACACCTTGACTGGTACCGGGACGGCATGTTCCCGCCCATGCACGTTGATGCGGAGCTGAACGAGGACGGCACGGTGCGAAAGCCCGGCCAGGACTACTACCTCAAGCCCATGAACTGCCCCATGCACAACCTGATCTTCCGCTCCCGTGGACGTTCCTACCGCGAACTGCCGTTGCGCCTGTTCGAATTCGGTTCCGTCTACCGCTACGAGAAGTCGGGTGTGGTCCACGGCCTGACGCGCGTGCGCGGCATGACCCAGGACGACGCCCACATCTACTGCACCAAGGAGCAGATGAAGGATGAGCTCACTGAGACACTGAACTTTGTCCTGTCGCTCCTGAAGGACTACGGCCTGGAGGACTTCTACCTGGAACTCTCCACCAAGGATCCGGAAAAGTTTGTTGGCGATGACGCCGTCTGGGAGGAAGCAACCCGGACGCTGGAGGAAGTTGCCAAGGCCTCAGGCCTTGACCTTGTCGCCGATCCCGGTGGAGCCGCGTTCTACGGCCCCAAGATCTCCGTGCAGGCCAAGGACGCCCTGGGCCGCACCTGGCAGATGTCAACCATCCAGCTGGACTTCAACCTGCCCGAGCGCTTCGAGCTCGAGTACCAGGCGGCCGACGGCACCCGCCAGCGCCCCGTCATGATCCACCGCGCGCTCTTCGGCTCGGTTGAGCGCTTCATGGGCGTGCTGACCGAGCACTACGCCGGCGCCTTCCCGGCCTGGCTGTCACCCGTGCAGGTCGTCGCCATCCCGGTTGCCGAGGCGTTCAACGACTACATGTTCGACGTCGTCGCCAAGCTCAAGGAGCAGGGCATCCGCGCCGAGGTTGACATCTCAAGCGACAGGTTCCCGAAGAAGATCCGCACCGCCAGCAAGGACAAGATCCCGTTCGTCCTCATTGCCGGCGGCGACGACGCTGACGCCAATGCGGTGTCCTTCCGCTTCCGAGACGGCAGCCAGGACAACGGCGTGGCCGTCGAAGAGGCAGTCAGGCGCATTGTTGAGGCCGTCAGGAACCGCACCGCGTGAGTGAATTCGGTGGGGCGCCCGAGCCCGTTGCAGTAGATGATTTTGAACTCCCCGGGGTTCCTGACGCCTTCCAACGACTCTGGACGCCCCATCGGCTCGCCTACGTCAAGGGCGGCGAGCAGGTCACAGGAAAGAACAACTGCCCGTTTTGCGAGGCCCCGGAACGCAGCGACGAACAGTCCCTGATCGTCCACCGCGGCAAGCTGGCCTACGTAGTCCTGAACCTATACCCGTACAACCCGGGGCACCTGCTGGTGTGCCCGTACCGCCACGTGCCCGACTACTCGGACCTGACACTTCAGGAGACGGCGGAGTTTGCCGCCCTGTCCCAGCAGGCCATGCGCGTGCTGCGCACGGTCGCCAACCCGTCGGGCTTCAACCTGGGCATGAACCAGGGCGTCACCGGCGGAGCCGGCATTGCCGCGCACTTGCACCAGCACATTGTGCCGCGCTGGGGCGGCGACGGAAACTTCATGCCCATCATCGCCGGGACCAAGGCGATCACGCAGACTCTGGGCGATGTACGCGAGCAGGTCGCGGCCGCCTGGGCAGGCGCCGGGGCGCAGACGCCCGCGGGCGAAAAGGATGGCAATGCTTAACAAATATGCCCGCGCACTCTTCGCGGCAATCTTCACCCCTGTCGCCGCATTCCTTGTGCGCATGAAGGTCTCACCCGACGCCGTCACCATCATCGGCACCCTGGGTGTGGCAGGCGGCGCCCTCATCGGATACCCGCTGGGTGAGCTGTTCTGGGGCACGGTTGTCATCACGGTCTTCGTGTTTTCGGACATTATCGACGGGCTCATGGCCCGCATGCTTGGCCGTTCGGGCAAGTGGGGCGCCTTCCTTGACTCCACCCTTGACCGCGTGGGCGACGGAGCCGTCTTTGCCGGCATCGTGGTGTGGTTCTACACCGGCGGCAACAACCATTTCATCGCCGCCATGGCACTGACCTGCCTTGTGCTTGGCTCGATTGTCTCCTACGCCAAGGCCCGCGCCGAAGGACTGGGCATGAGCGCCAATGTCGGCATTGCCGAACGCTCCGACCGGCTTGTCGTGGTGCTCGTGGCGACCGGGCTGGTAGGCCTGGGAATCCCCGAAGCCGTGCTCGCCGTCGTCCTTGTCCTGCTCGCTGCAGCCAGCCTTGTCACTGTGTTCCAGCGCGTCGGAACGGTGCGGCGCCAGGCCATGGAAGCCAACCAGCCGGCGGGACAGTAACACTGATTTATTGACGACTCCGGGGCGGGAATAGACTGGCCGAACCCGTGCGATGACTGACATTGGCGGGTTCAACTATTGGTTCCTTCCCAGAGGGGTTTTTGTGTCTACACCCGATGTAACACCGGTGACCGGCAGCAGCCGCGTCAAGCGCGGCATGGCGGATATGCTCAAGGGCGGCGTCATCATGGACGTCGTTAACGTTGAGCAGGCAAGGATTGCCGAAGATGCCGGCGCCGTGGCCGTCATGGCTCTGGAGCGCGTGCCCGCCGACATTCGTGCCCAGGGCGGCGTGTCCCGCGCCAGCGACCCCGACATGATCGACGCCATCATTGCCGCCGTGTCCATCCCCGTGATGGCCAAGGCCCGCATCGGCCACTTCGTTGAGGCCCAAGTCCTGGAATCCCTCGGCGTCGACTACGTTGACGAGTCGGAGGTCCTCACCCCTGCCGACTACGAGCACCACATCGACAAGTGGAACTTCAAGGTTCCCTTCGTCTGCGGAGCCACGAACCTGGGCGAGGCCCTGCGCCGCATCAACGAGGGCGCCGCCATGATCCGCTCAAAGGGCGAGGCCGGCACCGGTGACGTCTCCAACGCCACAGGCCACATGCGCAAGATCCGCACCCAGATCGCCCAGCTCGCCGCACTGCCCGAGGATGAGCTGTACGTTGCGGCGAAGGAACTCGCAGCCCCGTACGAACTGGTCAAGGAAGTTGCCGCATCCGGCAAGCTTCCCGTTGTCCTGTTCACCGCCGGCGGCATTGCCACCCCGGCCGACGCCGCCATGATGATGCAGCTCGGCGCTGACGGCGTGTTCGTCGGCTCCGGCATCTTCAAGTCAGGCAACCCGGCACAGCGCGCAGCAGCAGTGGTCAAGGCCACCACGTTCTTCGACGACCCATCAGTGATTGCCAACGTATCCCGCGGCCTCGGCGAGGCCATGGTCGGCATCAACGTCGCAGACATCCCCGAGCCGCACCGCCTGGCCGAGCGCGGCTGGTAACCTCCGGCCCGCTCAGGCTGAACGCCGAGTCAGCGGGTCAGCGTCGAGGCTGCGGGCAATTTCCCGCTGTCTCGACGCTGACCCGCTGACTCGGCGGTTTTGTGCCCGAGGGTTACTGTTCCAGGTGCAGCCACCAGGTCTGGCCCTTGCCAATGAGCTCGAAGCCGTACTGGCGGTAGAGGCGCTGGCCGTCGGGTGTGGCGTTCAGGAGCAGATGTTCGGCGCCGGCATTAAACGCCGCCTCCGAGAGCGTGTTGAGCAGGGCCGTGCCCAGCCCTGTGCGGCGGTGTTCGCGGGCAACGACCATGTCGAAGATGCCCGCCAGGTGCTTGCCGCCCTGGTCCGGAGGCAGATAGGCATAGGAGCGTCCCGCCCACTCATCGCCGCTGCGGGCCGTTGCCAGCCAGACCTGGTGGTCCACCACTGCGGTGAGCCCGATCCGGCCGTCGAGGCTTTCGCTGGCGGCGGCAACCTTCTCCACATCAAGGGAGCGGGTCATCCACCAGGGCTGCCAGCCGCGCTCAAAGCGGTAGTGCGGCAGGATGCCCTCGCGCACGGCGGCGTTCATCCACACGCCAACGGACGCGGCGCCGCGGCGTTCGGCCTCGGCCAGGGCAGGCTGCAGCCCCGCCTCGGTGATCTGGGTCGGGAACAGGCACAGCATTTCCCTGGTCTCGGGAAGCCACACCCAGTCCATTTGGTGCGTGGAAAAGCAGCGTCCGCCTGTTGCCTCGGCCAGCGCCCTGAACCAGGCATGCTGTGTGCGCTGGCAGTCTGAAAGTGTCACCATAGTCCTAGACCAGCCCCCGTCGTGCAAGCAGGGGAGCGGGGTCGGCGTCGCGGCCGGCAAAGTCGTGGAATGCCTCCAGCGGGTCGACGGAGAATCCGCGGCGCAATAAGGTGTTGCGGAAGTGCTCCCCCTTGGCCCGGGTCAGTCCGCCATTGGCCTTGAACCAGGCAACGGTGTCGGCGTCGAGCACCTCGCTCCAGATGTAGGAGTAGTAGCCCGCAGCATAGCCGCCAGCGTAGATGTGGTTGAAGTAGCCTGTGCGGTAGCGCGGCGGCACGGCAGCGAGGTCTACGCCGGCGGCTGCCAGTGCCGCGGCCTCAAACGCGAGCGGGTCCTGGACGACTGTGCCCGGGGCAAGCTCGTGCCAGGCCAAATCCAACAGGGTTGCACCAAGGTACTCGGTGGTGGCGAACCCCTGGCCCCACAGGGATGCTGCCGCCAGCTTTTCGTCCGTTCCCGCCGGCAAAGGCTCGCCGGTGACGTGGTGCCTGGCGTAGTTGGCCAGGACCTCGGGCCACAGGATCCACATCTCGTTGACCTGTGAGGGGTATTCGACAAAGTCACGCGGCACGTTGGTGCCAGAGAACCTTGGATAGCGGACGTCGGAGAAAAGTCCGTGCAAGGCGTGGCCGAACTCGTGGAAACACGTCACCACCTCATCAAAGGTCAGCAGGGCAGGCTCCCCGGCCGGCGGGCGGGGGATGTTCAAGTTGTTGACTACGACGGCGTGGGTGCCCTCGAGTGCCGACTGCTCCACAAAGGAGTTCATCCACGCCCCGCCACGCTTCGTCTCACGCGTGTGGAAGTCCCCAAGGAACAGCCCCTGCGTTGAGCCGTCGGCGTTGAACACCTCCCAGACGCGGACGTCCGGGTGGTAGCCGGCCAGGTCGCTTCGCTCGATGAAGGAGAGCCCGTACAGCTTGGTTGCAGCATAAAACACACCGTTCGCCAGTACCGATTCCAGCTCAAACCAGGGGCGCAGGGCCGCAAGGTCGACGCCGTATTCGTCCCTGCGGACCTGCGCGGAGTAGAACGCCCAATCCCACGCCTCAATGGCGTGACCAGCCGTGGCGGCCAGCTTCACTTCCTCGGCGCGTGCATTGCGGACGGCGGCGGCGGTGATGGGGGAGAGCATGGCGTGCACGGCCTCAAGCGAGGGGGCGGTCTGCGGCTCGATGGAACGCTCTGCCTCCGAGGCAAAGCCGAGGAGAGCCGCCTTTTCGGCGCGCAGGGACGCCATGGTCGCGGCCAATTCCAACACGTTGGTTCCGCCGGCCGCGCTGCCCCGGCCAACCGAGGCGGCATGGAGCCTGCGCCGCGTCTCCCTGTTGGTGAGCACCTCAAGGGCGGGCTGGGCGGTGGGCAGGACGAGGGTCAGCAGGAAGCCGCTGGCGTGTCCGGCCGCGAGGGCGGCCGAAGCCGCCGTTGCCAGGTCATCGTCGGTGAACCCGTCGAGTTCTGTGGCGTCAGCCACGTGCAGGGCCGCCTCGTTGCCTGCCTGCGTGACCTTTTGGGAAAATTCAGTGCTGAGGGCGGAAAGCTGTCCGTTCAGTTCCCGCAGCCGTTCCTGCCCGGCCGCATCCAGGCCCACGCCGGCCCGGGTGAAGGACTTGCGGTATTCGACCACCAGCCGGGCAGACTCGGCAGCCAGGCCGTCAACCTGAACAGCAAGCATGCGCTGGTATAGATCAGCATTGAGCAGCACCGCGTCGGCGTGTTCGGCGAGCCGCGGGGCGATCCTCTGCTCAATCTCCTGGACCGGCACCGTGCCATCGGCTCCGGCGATGTTGAAAAACACGTTGGTAACGCGCGTCAGGATGGCCCCGCTGCGCTCCATGGCCAGCACGGTGTTCCCAAACGACGCCGGTTCAGGGTTGGCGATGATGGCTGCGATCTCGGCGAGCTGCTGGGCAAACCCCGCCTCAAAGGCAGGGAGGTAGTCCCCGGTCTCGATGGCGGCAAAGTCAGGCAGCTGGTGGGGCAGCACACTGGGTGCAAGGAACGGATTTTCTCTCATGGCGGGGTGCTTTCGCTTCCTGAAGCAGGAACGGCGGCGAAACCGAGGGTTTCGCCGCCGAACGTGGCTGACAGCCGGTGGGTACAGCCGGGAACTGCTTGTTACTTCTGGGTGAAAACCAGCGACATGGGTGTTGTCTCCGTGGTCTGGCCCTGCGGGTTGTCGCGGAAGATGTCTTCCAGGACGGCCTTGGGCAGCTTGGTGTCGTGGCCAAGGGCCACCACGCCGAGGTCGTTGGCATCCATGATGGCGGTGCCGGCGAAGGTTGCGGCGTACTCGGCCGGGACCAGGGCGCGGATCTGTGCGCTCAGGCGGGCAGCCACGCCGTCGGGGTCGATGGGTGCATACTTCACCGAGTGGGTGGAGGTGCCCACCTGGTAGCCTGCGGCGCCGTCGATCGCGTTGATGTTGTGTCCCACAACCTCGTAGAACACGCCCGACTTGCCCTGGAGCTTGCCGATCACCGAGCGCGCGGACGCGTACATGATTTTCGGCAGTCCCACCTCGTCAATGGCCAGCTGCATGGACCAGGGACTGGCCAAGCCGATGCCGCCGGGGTTGCGGGTGACGAATTTTGAGAAGATGCGTGCCGCGTTGGAGACCTTGATATCCCATACCGGGATGGACCTGCCCTGCGTCATGGCGACGATCTTTTCCGAAACGAACAGGTACCAGGGGGTGGCGGATGTGGCTGCCCCGTGGTCCCCGCCCGCGGTGGGCAGGCCGTCGAAGAAGCGCTTGACGTACGTCATCACTGCCGGGTCAAAGTCGGTCTCCTTGTAGAAAACCTCGGTGCGCAGCGGATAGCGACGGAACGTGCCCGCGCCGTTGTCAACCGTGATGTCAAGGTCCTTGTCGGCGTTGGGGATGTAGTCGCTCTTGCCCTCGATACCGGCCTTGACCTCCGGGGCATCGAAGAATTCACGCAGCCACAGCTCGGTGTTGATCAGGCGCCAGAACACCATGGTGGAACCTGCGGACTTGCCGCTGAGGTATTCCTCGAACGCGTAGATGACAGCGTCCTGGTTCCAGTACGGTCGGTTGCCGAAGGAGGAGGAAAGGAAGATCTCGTAGATCTTTTCCTTCATCAAGCCAAACCATTCGGCCTCGGGGGTGGTGAAGCCGATCTTGTTCCGGCGGTTGCTGATCATCTCGGGCAGAAGTTCGCGGGTGGCGTCGCGCAGGATGCGCTTGTTCCAGCCGCCCTTGATGATGGACTCGTCGTCGAGGCTGAAGAGGAACTTCACCACTTCCTTGTCCAGGAATGGCACGCGGCCCTCCAGGGAGAAGCGCATGGTGTTCTTGTCCTCGTAGCGCAGCACAGCCGGTAGGGACTTGTGGAAGAGGTCGTCGATGAGGCGAAGCTTCAGGTTGTCGGGGATGTTCGAGAACGTCTCCGACTTGTATTTGGCCGTGAACTTCTTGTTCAGCAGGGGAGTGATCCCGCTGGCCTTTTTCAAGGTGAGGGCGCCTTGGATGCGGAAGCGGGCCAGGCGGAACAGGATGTCCGAGCTGGACACGAGTTCCTTGGCAAGCTTTGCGTTGTGGCCGTTCTTCTTCAGCTGGCGCAGGTAGGCGAAGTAGTAAGGGATGTAGCCGGCCATCATTTCGTCGGCGCCCTGGCCGTCGAGCAGCACCTTGACGTGCTTGGAGGCCTCGCGCATCACCTGGTACTGGGCGTACGGGCCCGAGGAGATGATGGGCTCCTCCATGGTGCGCACAAAGTCCTCAAGGTCATCGACAAATTCGGTGGCCTGCGGGCGGATCTTGTGGCTGATGACGTTGCCTTCGCAACGTGCCAGCACGGCATCGGCGTACTTTTCCTCGTCATTGAGCGAGTTCGGGAACACCGCGGAGAACGTCTGCTGCCGGGCGCCGAGGGAATCGGTGGCGACGGCTTTTTCCTGCATGAGCTTGTTGATGGTCACCACGACGGCGGAGGAGTCAAGTCCGCCTGACAGTGCGGTACCCACGGGGACCTCTGACTGCAGGCGCAGGCGCACGCCCTCGGTAAAGCGTTCGCGGTACTCGTCGATGACTGCCTGCGAGTAAGGGGTTTCGACGTTGGCCAGTTCGGCCAGTTCCTCCTTAAAGCGGGTGTAGGAACTGATCGTGACCGTCCCGGCAGGGCCGGCGTCGGAATCGACCGTGTTCACCACAAGCTTCTCGCCGGGCATCAACTTCTGCACGCCGGCAAAGAACGTTGCGGGCTCGTCGTCGTGGATCCGGAACTGAAGGTAGCGGTAGAGGATGCGCTCATCCACCCCGGGCTCAATCTTGTTCGCGGCAAGCAGCGGCTTGATCTCCGAACCAAACAGCAGCGTGGGGGCCTCGGTGGTGCCGGCCGTTGCGTAGTACAGCGGCTTGATGCCGAAGTGGTCGCGGGCCAGCACCAGGCGGTTGCTCCGGCGGTCGTGGATGGCGAAGCCAAACATGCCGTTGAAACGGTCAAACGCGGCGTCGCCCCACTCTTCGTAGGATTGCAGCACCACTTCGGTGTCCGACTTGGTGGTGAAGGTGCGCCCCAAAGCCTCGAGCTCGGCCCGCAGCTCCAGGTAGTTGTACACCTCGCCGTTGTAGACCAGCACGATCTGCCCGTCGGCACTGTACATGGGCTCCTGGCCGTGGGCCACGTCAATGATGGAAAGGCGGCGGTGTGCCAGCCCTACGTTGCCCTGCGTGTAGACGCCCTCACCATCAGGGCCGCGGTGCACCATGCACGCATTCATCTGCTGCAACAGGGGTTCGTTCTCCCCATAACCGTAGTAACCGGCGATTCCGCACATACTTACTTACCTCATCTTTAGTACGTCAGTCCTGCTGACCAATGCTACTTGCTTGCGGGGCCCTCCCCGCCCACCCCGCACGGCGAGTAACGGAAGTTATCCGTGTGAGATAGCGCCCATCTAAGATGAAATCGTGACTTTTGACTCCGTTTCCAGCGCCCCTGTCCCATCCCGCACAGGACCCGTCGTGGGCGTCCTGGCGCTTCAAGGCGACTTCCGTGAACACGCCCGTGCCATCGAGGAATGCGGCGCGCGGGCGGTCACCGTCCGCCGCCCCGGCGAGCTGGCAGGCATTGACGGGCTGATCATTCCCGGCGGCGAGTCAACCACCATCGACAAGCTCAGCCGCAGCTTTGGCCTGCGCGAGCCCATGGTTGAGCGCATCGCCGGCGGGCTGCCCGTCTACGGAAGCTGCGCGGGCATGATCATGCTGGCCGATGAGATCGCCGATCCCGCCACCGACCTGGCCGGAAACCCGCAGCAAACCCTGGGCGGCCTCGACATCACGGTGCGCCGAAATGCCTTCGGCCGCCAGGTTGATTCCTTTGAAACGGAACTTGATTTCAGGGGCCTGGCCCCGGCAGGTGAGCCCGAATCGCCACTGCATGCCGTGTTCATCAGGGCGCCCTGGGTTGAGCGTGTCGGACAGGGCGTACAGGTGCTGGCCGCGGTGAATCTGCCCGGCGCCGCGCAAAACGCTAGGATTGATTCAGAAGTTCGTGCTGTTGCCGTTCGTTCGCAACATTTGCTGGCCACCTCATTCCATCCGGAAGTGACAGGGGAGCGCCGCATCCACGAACTGTTTATTCGAATGATTAAAGGAGAAGCGTAACCATGTCAGGCCACTCCAAATGGGCAACAACCAAGCACAAGAAGGCGATTCTTGACAGCCGTCGCGCCAAGTCATTCGCCAAACTGATCAAGACCATCGAAGTTGCCGCCCGTGGCGGCGGGCCTGACATGGCCGGCAACCCGGCACTGGAACTTGCCGTATCGAAGGCGAAGAAGACCTCCGTTCCGGCAGACAACATCGACCGCGCCATCAAGCGCGGCGCCGGCCTTCTCGGCGAGGCCGTCGACTACCAGACCATCATGTACGAGGGCTACGGCCCCCAGGGTTCGGCGATCCTGATCGAGTGCCTCACGGACAACAAGAACCGTGCAGCCTCCGAGGTGCGCCTGGCCGTTGGCCGCAACGGCGGCAACATGGGCGATCCCGGTTCGGTTGCCTACATGTTCACCCGCAAGGGCATCGTGGGCCTGCCCAAGAACGGTCTCAGCGAGGATGACCTGCTCATGGCAGTGCTCGACGCAGGCGCCGAAGAGGTCAAGGACCAGGGCGACAGCTTCGAGATCATCTGCGACACCCAGGACCTGCCGGCCGTCCGTGCAGCCCTGAACGAGGCAGGCATTGAATATGAATCAGATGAAGCAGGCTTTGTACCCTCCATGCAGGTTGAACTCGATGTCGAGAACGCCCGCAAGTTCATGAAGATCTACGATGCGCTGGAAGATCTGGATGACGTCCAGAACATCTACTCCAACGCCGACATGAGCGCCGAAGTTCTCGCTGCCCTCGAAGAGGACTAGGACCTGCGAGTAATAGGGGTTGACCCGGGTCTGACCCGGTGCGGGCTCGGCGTCGTCGACGTGGCCCCCAACCGTACGGCCACCCTGGTGGGTGTCGGTGTGGTGGGCAGCACGCATGAACAAACCCAAGCCGTCCGGCTGCTGGTCATTGCGGATGCGATTGACCAGTGGCTGGACGCGTTTAAGCCCGACGTCCTGGCCATCGAGCGTGTCTTCGCCCAAACGAACCTCAGCACCGTCATGGGCGTCGCGCAGGTGTCCGGCGTCGTCATGGTGGCTGCCGCCCGGCGCGGGATCCCCGTGGCCATGCACACGCCCTCGGAGGTCAAGGCCGCCGTGACGGGCAACGGCCGCGCGGACAAAGCCTCGGTTACCGCCATGGTCACCAGGCTGTTGCGTCTGTCCGAGCCGCCCCGCCCGGCGGATGCCGCCGACGCCCTGGCTCTGGCCATTGCCCATGCCTGGCGCAGCGGCAATTCCTTTGCCGCCAACTCCGAAGGGACGACGGCGGCCCAGCAGCTGTGGCGCGACGCCGAAAGCAAGTCGCGGGTCAAGAAGAACAAGGAAAAGCCGGCTCCGAAGTGGAACTAGTTGCTAGTAAGTATGTTCGATACACTGGTTGTACTTCAGTGGTCCAAAAGTTCGGTTTTTCCAAGGAGCAGTTGCAATGATCAGTTTTGTCCGTGGTCCGGTCGCCCAGCTTTCCCTGGCCCATGTAGTCCTTGACGTCAACGGCGTCGGAATGCTGGTCCATGCAACGCCCAAGACCCTTGGCAAGCTGCGCGAGGGGGAGGAGGCCACGATCACCACCGCCATGATCGTGCGTGAAGACTCCATGACCCTCTACGGCTTCGCCGACGAGCAGGAACGTGAGGTGTTCGACGCCCTGCTGACAGTCAGCGGCATCGGTCCCAGGCTCGCACTGGCCGTCCTGTCAGTGCTTGAACCGGAAAGCATCAGGATCAGTGTTGCCAACGGCGACGGCAAGGCGTTCACCAAGGTTCCCGGGGTCGGGCCAAAGGTCGCCGGCCGGATTGTCCTGGAGCTCAAGGGCAAGCTGAAGCCCACGGGTGCCGCCCCTTCCTCGGCGCCCGAAGCTTCTGCGGCGATGGAATGGAAGGACCAGGTTGTGGCCGCCATGACGAGCCTGGGCTGGAACGAAAAGGACGCGCTGAAGGCGATCGATGCCGCGGTGGCTGCCGATCCCGAGCTGGCCGAGGGTGCCAATGTGCCCGCCGTGCTGCGGGCAACACTGCGCTGGCTGGGCCAGGACAACACCCGGACCAGGACGGGTGTGCGGTAGGCAATGGCTGGCATGGAAGATGCAATCCCGCTCCTGCCGGGACAAATAAGCATCGGCGGCGATACGGCGTCCGCCGGGCGCGGGGCGGCCCATGAGCTGGCAGTTCCCGCGGCCGAGCCCGAGGAACGCGAGCTTGAGGCCGCGCTGCGGCCCAAGAACCTCGATGACTTCGTCGGCCAGGAGCGGGTGCGCAAGCAACTGGCCCTCGTCCTTGCGGCATCGAAGATCCGCGGCCGCAGTGCCGACCATGTTCTCATGTCGGGCCCTCCCGGGCTGGGCAAGACAACACTTGCCATGATTGTCGCGGCCGAAATGAACGCGCCGCTGCGGATCAGCTCCGGACCTGCCATCCAGCACGCGGGGGACCTGGCCGCCATTCTGTCTTCGCTCACCGAAGGTGAGGTGCTCTTCCTTGACGAAATCCACCGCATGTCCAGGCCTGCGGAGGAAATGCTCTACATGGCCATGGAGGATTTCCGTGTGGACATCATCGTGGGCAAGGGTGCCGGGGCAACCGCGATTCCCCTGGAGCTGCCGTCCTTCACGCTGGTGGGGGCAACAACCCGTGCAGGGTTGCTGCCCGGGCCGCTGCGTGACCGGTTTGGTTTTACCGGCCACCTCGAGTTCTACTCGGTGGCCGAGCTGGAGCTTGTCCTGCGCCGTTCGGCCGGAATGCTCGACCTGAAGCTGACAAGTGCGGGATTTGCCGAAATTGCCGGCCGGTCACGCGGAACACCCCGCATCGCCAACAGGCTCCTACGGCGCGTGCGTGACTGGGCGCTGGTCCATGGCATCGAAACCATCGACGCGAGGTCATCCTCCGCCGCCCTTGACATGTATGAGGTGGATGCCAGGGGCCTTGACCGCCTGGACAGGTCGGTGCTTGAGGCGCTTGTCACCAAGTTCAATGGCGGGCCGGTTGGCTTGTCAACACTGGCGATTGCCGTCGGGGAAGAGCCCGAAACGGTGGAAACCGTCGCCGAACCATTCCTTGTCAGGGAGGGCCTGCTGGGCAGGACGCCGCGTGGGCGCATCGCGCTGCCCGCCGCCTGGGAGCACCTTGGCCTAAAGATGCCCGGAAATGCCGTGGCATCGGCCATGCTGCCCTTTGACGGGGACGGCGCCGACTCCTGAACATGACGCGACAGGTCATTGGGTGCGGGCCAAGGGGCGCAAAACCGCCTTATTACGCCAGTGGCTGACGTATTTTGCCGTCGTTGCATCAGATTAGGGGTCATTGTTGGTGTTATTAACATCCGACGTCCAGCTTTACCGCGTAGACTGGTATGACGTCCGGCACGTTTGCGGCGTGTTCGACATCCACTGATTACCTTAATGAATGGAACTCCAGCTGTGTCTTTCAGCAGTATTTTGGCCACTGACCCCGCCCCCCAGGCAGGTCTCCTGAGCCCCATGAACCTCCTTTTGTTCGCCATGTTTGCCCTGCTCATCATCATGATGATCCGCAAGCAGAAGAAGACCAAGGCCGCCGCGCAGGAGAAGCGTTCAAAGCTGGCCCCCGGCGTCGAGATGATGACCAACTTCGGACTGTTCGGAAAAGTCCTCGCCATCGACGAGGACGAGAACAAGATCCTCTTGGAAATCTCCCCCGGAACCACTGCCACGGTGCACAGCCAGACGGTCGCCAAAATCATTGAGCCGCAGGACGTCGACGCCATCGTGCCCGACGACGCCTCCTCGCTGACCATCGGTCTGGAGAAGAAGAACGTGGAAGGGGAAACCGTTGAGGATTCCCTCGAGCGCCTGAAGAACGAAAACAACAAAGACAACTAGCCTTTTCCGGGTTGGCCGCTGCTTCGCCACAGACTGTGTGGCGAGGCAGCATCGCCATGTTCATCGTTGCGCACTGCGCACACAAAACCCGTGACAAATAAGAAGGATCCCTTGATGGCACGAACCGGTCCGACGTCCACAGCCCGCAGAACTCTTCTGTGGCTCGCGGCGATCATCATTGCATGCACCGTGGCAGTAGGTGGCGGCGTTCTTGCAGGGGCCGTCAACTGGGCGCCAAAACTCGGCCTTGACCTTGAAGGCGGCACCCAGATGATTCTGGCGCCGAAGATTGATGGCAAGGACAGTATCTCCGCAGAACAGCTGGACCAGGCCGTGTCCATCATTCGCCAGCGTGTTGACGGTTCGGGTGTTTCCGAAGCCCAGATCACCACCGAGGGTGGCAAGAACGTTGTTGTGAGCATGGCAGGCAAGCCCACTGATGAAGAGCGCAACCTCATCAAGGCCTCGGCCAACATGAACTTCCGCCCCGTCATCGTGGCAAGCCAGGGCCCTGCCGGTGCAACACCGGTGGCTGGCCGGACACCTGCCGACAAACTTCCCGTGCCCACCGCGGCACCCCTGAATGCGAGCGATCCGAACTGGATTGATGCAGCTGTCATGAAGGACTTTGAGGCCACCAGCTGCGTCCCGCCCTTGACCGAGCGTCCGACAACCTCGGATCCGGCCAAGCCGCTTGTCAGCTGCGAGCCGGGCTCCGGCATCAAGTACATCCTTGGACCTGTGGAGATCCCCGGCAAGTGGATCAAGAATGCCACCTATGGCCTGAAGCCCGGCGCCAACGGTGCCACCACCAATGAGTGGTCCGTCCAGCTGACCCTTGAGAAGCCTGAGGGCGCCGCAGCATTCAAGGCCGTCACCCAGCGTCTGTACTCCAAGTACATGGCCAACCCGAACGACCCCCAGGCCCGCTTTGCGATCGTCCTGGATGACAGCATTGTTTCGGCACCGGCTTCCCAGGCCGTCATATCCGACGGGCAGTCTTCCATCACGGGACAGTTCACCGAAGCCAGTGCCAAGGCCCTCGCGGACCAGCTGAAGTTCGGTTCACTGCCGATCAGCTTTGGCATCCAAAGTGAAATTCAGATTTCCGCGACACTTGGCCTGCAGCAACTTGAAATGGGCCTGCTGGCCGGTTTGATCGGTCTGCTCCTGGTGGTCATCTACTCACTCTTCCAGTACCGTGCACTCGGCCTCGTCACGATCTTCTCGCTCGTCATTGCCGGCCTTCTGACCTACCTGGCCATCCTCCTGCTTGGCTGGACCGAAAATTACCGCCTGACCCTTGCCGGTGTCGCGGGTATCATCGTTGCCATCGGCCAAACCGCCGACTCGTTCATTGTCTACTTTGAACGTGTCAGGGATGAACTGCGCGACGGCCGCGGCCTGATTGCCGCCGTGGAGAACGGCTGGGCGCGTGCCAAGCGCACCATCCTTGCCTCAAAGGCCGTGAACATCCTGGCATCGCTGGTCCTGTACTTCGTATCGGTGGGCAGCGTGAAGGGCTTTGCCTTCACCCTGGGCCTGACAGCAGTCGCCGACCTCATCGTCGTCTTCATGTTCACCCACCCCATGCTGCAGTTGCTGGCACGCACCAAGTTCTTTGGTGAGGGCCACCACTTCTCCGGTCTTGACCCTGTCCAGCTTGGTGCCATTCCGCTGTACCGCGGTGCAGGCCGCTTCCGCACCCCGGAAGAGAGCGTGGAAGTGGCCAAGGGCAAGAACGCCCGCGCCGCAGGAGAAGCCGAACGCCGGCAGACCATCGCCGAACGCCGCCTTGCGGCCAAGGAAAAGCAAATGGTTGGCAGCCGGGGCGCAGGAGCCGCAAAGTCCGAGTCAAGCGACGACTCCAAGGAGATCAACTAATGAAGAGCTTCGCCACTTTCGGCAACGAACTGTACACCGGTGAACGGTCCTACGAGTTCGTTGGCAAGCGCAAGATCTGGTTCAGCATTGCCGGGTTGGCCGTCCTGATTTCCATCCTGATCCCCATTCTCGGAGGCGGCTTCAACTTCGGCATTGATTTCCGCGGCGGGTCGCAATTTACCATCTCCTCGGTGTCCAAGCCCGATGTCACGATCGGTGCGAAGGCCGTTGGCGAAGTAGCGCCGGGCGCGGATGCCGTTGTCACAAACATGGCCAGCGACACCATCCAGGTGCAGACGAACACGCTGACAGACGACCAGACCATCAAGGTCAAGAACGCGCTGAAGTCCGCCTATGGCGTGACGGAAGACCACATCACCTCGACCTTCGTCGGGCCCACCTGGGGTGCCGACGTCTCACGCCAGGCCGTCATCGGATTCATCGTGTTTGTGCTCCTTGCCACGATCCTGATGGCCCTGTACTTCCGCACCTGGCGAATGTCGATTGCCGCCATGGTCGGACTGCTGGTTGTCATGGTTGTGACGGCGGGAATCTACGCAGCCTCCAGCTTCGAGGTCACGCCGTCGGCCATCATCGGATTCCTGACGATTCTGAGCTATTCCCTGTACGACACAGTGGTGGTGTTCGATAAGATCCGTGAAAACACCCATGACATCACCAAGTCGACACGGCGCACTTTTGCAGGTGAAGTCAACCTTGCAGTGAATCAGACGCTGGTGCGCTCCATCAACACCATGATGGTTGCGATCCTTCCGGTTGGCTCGATCCTGTTCATCGGTGCACTGCTGCTGGGTGCAGGCACGCTCCGCGACCTGTCCCTTGCGCTGTTCATCGGCATCATCGTGAGCACGTTCTCCACGATCTTCGTGGCCGCCCCCATGTACTCATGGTTGCGCGAGCGCGAGCCGGAACTGATCAAGCAGGCCAAGAAGGTCCAACAACATCAAGTAGCTGTCAGCGCCGCCAGGGTCGACGCCGTTTAGCAGTCCAGTGCCCGGCCCGCCAGGGCCTGGGGAATAGCCGGGGTCCGATGCCATGCATCTGGCCCCGGCTTTATTTTGGTCAGGATTTCCCGCAGCGCACCTTAGACTGGATTAATGCCCCGCAGCGGGGGCGCATGGTGTGCAAATGCGTAAGGGAGGTAGTGCGTTGAACGGTGACCCGCCCTCGCATGAAATTGTGACTGGGACCAGCGGCGGGCCGGCATCCGATGCCGGCAGTTCCGTTGCGCTCCCGGAGGAACCGCGCCCCACCTTTCCCGGGCGCCGCGAACGGACACGGTCCCGGCTTGCCCGGTTGACCGGATGGTCCACGGAAAGCTACTCGCCTATTTTGGAGCCTTTGCTGCGCATTGTGCGCGCAAGGAATCCCAAAGAGGACTTTGACCTGATCCAACGGGCGTTTTCCGTTGCCGAAAAATACCACGAGGGCCAAAAGCGCAAGAGTGGCGACCCGTATATCACCCATCCCGTTGCCGTTGCAACGATCCTCGCGGAAATGGGCATGACCGGAAGCACCCTTGCGGCCGCGCTGCTGCACGACACGGTCGAGGACACTCCCTACACGCTGGCCGAGCTGGAACGGGACTTCGGCCACGAAATCACCGTCCTTGTGGACGGCGTGACGAAGCTTGACAAGGTCGAGTTTGGGGACGCCGCACAGGCCGAAACGGTGCGCAAGATGGTCATTGCCATGGCGAAGGACATCCGCGTGCTCGTCATCAAGCTGGCAGACAGGCTGCACAACGCGCGTACGTGGCGCTTTGTCTCGGCCGCCTCCTCGGGGAAGAAGGCAAGGGAAACCCTTGACATCTTCGCCCCGCTGGCGCACCGCCTGGGCATGAACGCCGTCAAGTGGGAGCTCGAGGAGCTCTCCTTTGCCGCGCTGTACCCCAAGGTGTATGAAGAGATTGTCAGGATGGTCCAGGACCGTTCCCCGGAGCGCGAGAAACAGCTGAGCATCATCAGGCGCGAAATCGTTGATGCGATGCGGGTCTCCAAGCTCAAGGCCGATATCACGGGCCGGCCCAAGCATTACTATTCCATCTACCAAAAGATGGTTGTCCGCAACAAGGACTTTGACGACATCAACGACCTGATCGGTGTCCGCGTCATTGTGGATTCCGTGGGTGACTGTTATGCGGCACTGGGCCAGATCCACGCCCTGTGGACCCCGCTGGTCGGACGCTTCAAGGACTACATTGCGCTGCCAAAGTTCAACATGTACCAGTCACTGCACACCACCGTGGTTGGCCCCGGCGGCAAGCTTGTTGAAATCCAGATCCGAACCCTTGAAATGCACCAGCGTGCCGAGTACGGCGTTGCCGCGCACTGGAAGTACAAGTCAGGCAACAAGGCCCCTGTCACCGTCCAGGAGGACATGAACTGGCTGCGGTCCCTGCTTGACTGGCAGCAGGAGACAAGCGACTCCAACGAGTTCCTTGAGTCGCTGCGGTATGAGATGAATTCCAAGGAAGTGTATGTCTACACGCCCAAGGGAAAGATCATTGCGCTGCCCGAGGGGGCAACCCCCGTCGACTTCGCCTATTCCGTGCATACCGAAGTAGGCAACCGGACCATTGGGGCACGCGTCAACGGCAAGCTTGTGCCGCTGAACAGCGAATTGTCCCATGGCGACACGGTGGAGATCTTCACCAACAAGGCCGAGGGTGCCGGGCCAAGCCAGGACTGGCAGAACTTCGTCAAGAGCGCCCGCGCCAGGAATAAGATCCGCCAGTGGTTCACCAAGGAACGCCGCGACGAGTCCATTGAAAAAGGCAAGGAACTGCTGACAAAGCAGATGCGCAAGCAGAACCTTCCGCTGCAAAAAATGATGACCCACGACGGACTCCTTGCCGTCACGGAGCACTTCCACTACCAGGACATCGCAGGCCTTTACGCGGCAGTCGGCGACGGCCACACATCGGCCCAGTCGGTGGTTGAGCGCCTGCGCGACATGCTGGGCATCAGCGACTACGTCGAGGACGCGCCGGCGCTCGTTGACACTCACGTCTCCAACGCCCGTTCGCGTATTTCCGAATCGGGCGTGATAGTCCATGGCATGGGGGATGTGCTGGTCAAGCTGGCGCGGTGCTGCACCCCTGTCCCGCCCGACCCGATCTCGGGATTTGTCACCAAGGGATCGGGCATCTCGGTGCACAGACAGGACTGCCCCAATCTGGTGCACATGAAGAACGAGCCCGACAGGCTCGTGGATGTGGAGTGGGCGCCCACCCAGTCAGGGGTGTTCCTGGTGGAAATACAGGTTGAGGCCCTTGACCGAAAGAGCCTGCTTGCCGACGTGACACGTGTGCTCGCCGAGAGCCACGTGAACATCCTTGCCGCCGGCGTCAGCACCACACGCGACCGTGTGGCCATGTCAAAGTTCGCATTCGAGATGGGCGATCCGAAGTACCTTGACCACGTGCTCAACTCGGTGCGGCGCATTGACGGGGTCTTTGACGTCTACCGCTCAACCGGCTCCCACCGCCGCGCCTGAATCACGGCACCGGGACGCCTCTGGAGCATGCCCCGAAGCAGTTCCTGGCCCCTGAGCTTTCCTGGCACGTGGGCGGCTGTGCGCAGTGCCTCCCCGACACGTTCGAGGGGGCAGCGCAGTGCCGCCCTGGCGGCCATTCGCTCCAGAACTTCCCTGGCAATATCTTCCGGAGCCGTACGTGCGACGTCAAGTGCTGTGCGCAGCGGGCCGGTGACCTGGATGCCGCCAATGGTTTGCACGTCGCCGGCCTCCAGGTTTACCTGCCGCAATGTGCAGCCGCTGAAGGGTGGCAGGGAAGCACTCTTCCCACCGTGGCCCTGCAGGAGGGAAATGACCTGCGGCGGGGAAGCGCAGCCGTAGACCCATGCGGCCGACAGTTGCCCCAAAGCCGCCCTGTGGGCCAGTGCGGCGGGAACATGGAACGCCAGTGCGGCAGCGCGAAGCCCCGGCGTCTCAACGGCCCCGGCGGGGTGGAAGGCCTGGCCAAAAACCGGTGCGAGGACTCCGTCGATCGTCATGGCCTGAAGTTCGGCCAGCACAAACAGCGTGCCCGGGACCATCAGGTCCACGTCGGAAGGTGTATCGGAAGCAGCGGGATCGTTCATAAGCCCACACTGCACCTTAGCGATGGCAAGCAAAAGGCCCCCGTGCCAGATTGTGGACAACCCGGCCCGGAGGCCCCGTAAATATGAAATGGAACGTTGGGCCCACGCGCCCGATATACAGTTCTGTTGGGCCCACGCCGGGCCCACGCGCCCGATAGACAGCTCTGTTGGGCCCACGCTGGGCCCACGCGCCCGAGGGACCCAATGTGTTGGTCGCTCGCGACCAACACATTGGGAGGGCGTGGGGACTACGAGAAGTCCGCTGCTGCCTTCTGGATCTGCTCCAGCCACAGCTGGCGGGCTGCCAGTGCGTCGGTTGCCTTGGCGACCTTGCGGGCGTCTCCGGCCTTCTCTGCCGCTTCGAGGTCTTCCTTCAGGCCGGCGATGGTGGCTTCGAGCTGGCTCAGGGCGCTGCTGGTGCGTGCCTTGGCTTCGGGATCGCTGCGGCGCCAGTTGTCTTCGTCGGCGGCGCGAACGGCGTCCTCAACCTTGCGCAGGCCTGCCTCAACACGCTGCATGTCGTTGCGGGGAACCTTGCCGGCTTCCTCCCACCGGTCGCGGATGTTCTGCAGGGCCTTCTTGGTGGAGTTGAGGTCCTTGATCGGAAGCAGGGCTTCTGCCTCGGCAATCAGGGCCTCCTTCACCACAAGGTTGGCACCGAATTCCTCATCGAGGGCGTTGTTGGCTGCCTGGCGGGCGGCGAAGAACTTGTCCTGTGCGCCGCGGAAACGGGCCCAGAGGGCGTCATCGTCCTTGCGGCTGGCGCGGGGTGAGGACTTCCACTGATCCATGAGACGGCGGTATTCCCCTGCGGCGAAGCCCCACTCGGTTGACGTAGCCAATTCCTCGGCGGCCTCGATCAAGGACTCCTTGGCGGACTTGGCGGCAGCGTTGTTGTTGTCAAGCTGCGAGAAGTAGGCGCGGCGGTGGCGGTCGAACACGGTGCGGGCGCTGCGGAAGCGCTTCCACAGTCCCTCTTCCGTTGCACGGCCCAGGCGCATGCCCGACTTCTGGGCCTGCTTCCAGAACTCAAAGAGTTCGTTCATGCGGGAGCTGCTGACCTTCCACTGGATCGATGTGGGGTCTTCGGCGGCGATGGCTTCTGCTTCGGCAACGATTGCCTCGCGTGCTGCAAGTTCCACTGCGCGGGCGGCGTCGTGGGCGGCGCGCTCGGTGGCGGCCAGGGCCTTGATGTTTGCCTCAAGGGCGTCGAGGCGGGCCAGTGCGGTGTTCACGTCGCCGACGGAGGTGCGTTCGCCAAGCTGCTCACGCAGGTGCACAACAGTCTTGTTCATGTCTGTGGTGGGTGCCTTGGCCTCGACGCGCTGCTCAAGCAGGGCGACCTGAGCCAGGATCTCATCGAACTTGCGCACGAAGTAGGCCAGTGCCTCGTCCTTGGTGGCACCCGGGTACTGGCCCACGGGGAACTCTTCGCCGTCAAGGATCAAAAAGACGTGGCCGTCTTCCTCTGCGCGGCCAAACTTGGCAGCTTCTGCCAGGTCGACGGCGGGCGCGGCGGCGGCTGCGGCCGGAGCCGGGGCGGCAGTCGCGGCGGGGGCCTTGGGCCGGGCGGCAAATGCTGCCGGCGACGGTGAGGCGGCGGGCGCGGGAACCGGGGCGGGAACGGCAGGGGCCGCCGTCGTGCCTTCCTCGGCAATAACTACTGCCTCGATAGTTGCGTCATGCCCCTCAGTTGAGCCGGGCTCAGTTGTTGAGGCAAGTGTTTCGTCGGATTCTTGACTGTGTGTCACCGCTAAAAGTCTTTCGCTTGATGGAAACTGGCAGGTTTTGCGTGGGGGTCTGGCCGGGACCCCGATGCTGCTTTTCCTGACGTGGGCACGCGAATGCCACACCGGAAGGCCGCTTGAAAATTACTTGAGCTGGAACGAGTCTATCGTCACTGGGGTCTTGGGTGCACCGTCGGTGGCGCCATCCTTGATCCCGTCCTTGGCAATGGCTGAGACAACGTCGAGGCCGCTGGTGACCTTTCCGAGAATGGTGTAGCCGCCGTCCTGCTGGCCAAGGGTGGTGTCCTTGAAGGTGATGAAGAACTGCGTGCCATTGCTGTTAACGCTGCTGGAGCGGGCCACCGCAATGGTTCCGGCGGGGTACATGCCGTTGGCCGGGGTGTTTTCAACCGGGCCCCACTGGTAGCTGGGATCGCCGGCGCCGTCGCCCTTGAGCGAGCCGCACTGCAGGACGCCGAAGTTGGGCGCGTCGGCCAGGCGGTGGCACGTCTTGCCCGTCATGAAGCCGGTGTCGGCCAACGACTTGAACACGGCGGCGGCCTGGGGCGCCTTGGTGCCGTCAAGTTCCACGCCAAGCGGCTGGCCGTTCAGGCTCAGCGTTCCGGTGAACGTCTTGCCCTTGGCCGTGTCGGCCTTGGGGACCGAGGGGCTGTTGGTTCCGGGAGCGGCGCTCTTGGACGCCGTGGCACTTTCTGAAGGGGCACCTGGGGCTGCGGGGGCGGCGTTACCTGTTGTGGCGTCCTTGGGTGAGAACACCGTCAGGGCCAGCACGATGGCGATGGCCAGGGCGGCTCCAATGGCGATGAAGGCGATCAGGTTGTCGCGCTTGCGGCGCTTCAACTTGTCCTGGTGCACGGCCTGATTGGCCTTCATGCGTGCCACACGTGCCTTTGCCTCATGGTTGGACTTGTTGCTGTTGACCAACTGTGCCTCTCCTTCAATGTGAGCGGTATGTTTACCCGGCGCGGCAATGAAACCAGCGGGGTAGGTTAGGGGTGGACCGCCAAACCTTATAAAATGGCAGCCGGTGCCAGTTTACCCATGCAACGCTCGCACAGCGTCGAGCATGACAGGGTCAACCACGCACCATGACGAATACCCGCCCCGCCGGATCCTGTGACAGACCCATGATCCGGTGCATGTTAGGAGAGCAACACCCATGGCACGCAACGCCTCCTTGTCAGGTTTTCCCGAGTGGCTTCCCGAGGAGCGGCTGGTGGAACAGCACGTGTTGGATACGCTGCGGCGCACCTTCGAGCTTCACGGCTTTAGCTCCATCGAAACCCGGGCGGTGGAAACCGTGGGGCATCTGCTGCGCAAAGGTGAGATTGATAAGGAAGTGTACGGCCTGTCCCGGCTGCAGGACGACGACGGGAACACCGCCGTGGCAGCCAAGGACGACCCCAACGCGCTGGCCCTCCACTTTGACCTCACTGTGCCCTTTGCCCGCTACGTAGTGGAAAACGCCGGCTACCTCTCCTTCCCGTTCCGCCGCTACCAGATCCAGAAGGTGTGGCGCGGCGAGCGTCCGCAGGAGGGCCGCGCCCGCGAATTCACCCAGGCCGACATCGACGTGGTGGCCGACGGCGAACTTCCTTTCCGCTATGACGTTGAGCTTGCGCTTGTCATCGCCGAGGCGCTCTCCGCACTTCCCATCCCGGCCTTCAAGCTGCGGATCAACAACCGCAAGCTCGCCGAGGGTTTCTACCGCGGCATCGGCCTGACCGACACCGCAGGGGTGCTGCGCAGCATCGACAAACTGGAAAAGATCGGCGCCGAGAAGGTTGCCGAGCTGCTCAAAAACGAACTCGGCGCCACCGATGAACAGGCCGCCAAGGCACTGGCCCTTGCCTCCATCCGCACCGAAGACACCTCCTTCGTTGCCGCCGTGCGCGCCCTCGGCGTCACCGAGGAACTGATGGAGGAAGGCCTGAACGAGCTCGAACAGGTCATCGCCGCAGCCGTAAAGGCCGCACCCGGCTCCGTTGTGGCAGACCTGTCCATTGCCCGAGGACTGGACTACTACACGGGCACTGTCTACGAGACAGTGCTGGTGGGCCACGAGGCCCTGGGGTCCATCTGCTCCGGCGGACGCTACGATGCCCTGGCCTCCAAGGGCAACCGCAAGTTCCCCGGCGTCGGCCTGTCCATCGGCGTCACCCGTCTCGTGGCCCGAATCCTGAGCCAGGAATTCGCTGCCGCTTCCCGCAGCGTTCCCACGGCTGTTCTTATCACGCTGGCCGATGAGGACAGCTGGTCCGAGGCACAGGACGTGGCTGCATCCCTGCGATCCCGCGGCATCTCCACCGAGGTCGCCGCAAAGGCCGACAAGTTCGGCAAGCAGATCAAGTACGCCGACAAGCGCGGCATCCCGTACGTCTGGTTCACCGACGAGGACGGCGCGCACCAGGTCAAGGACATCCGCTCCGGCGCCCAGGTTGCCGCTGACCCCGCCGTCTGGATGCCGCCAGCCGTTGACCTGACACCGCAAATCGTCAAGGCCTAGCCCGACCACCGGCACATCGAAACACCGGTAAACTTTTAGACAAACACTCTTTGAAGCCCGGAATCGCGGGCTGAAAACCACCATTGAAAGGAATGCTGTGCTGCGCACACATGACCTGGGCTCCCTGCGGGCAGAACATATTGGCCAAACCGTCACACTTTCGGGCTGGGTAGCCCGACGCCGCGACCACGGCGGAGTGGCCTTCCTTGATCTGCGCGACGCCTCGGGCATTGCCCAGATCGTGGTGCGTGAGGAAGAAGTGTTCCACGCGCTGCGCAACGAATTCGTCCTGCAGATCACCGGAACAGTGTCCCGGCGCCCCGAAGGCAACGAAAACCCGGCCCTCGCCACAGGTGAGATCGAGGTCATGGCCGATGACGTCGTGGTGCTTAACGAAGCAGCACCGCTGCCGTTCCAGGTTGATGAGCACGTTGAGGTTGGTGAGGAAGCACGCCTGAAGCACCGCTACCTTGACCTGCGCCGCCCGGGCATGCAGCGCAACATGCGCCTGCGCTCCGAGGCCAACCGGGTTGCCCGCAACCTGCTGCACGATCAGGGCTACATCGAGATCGAGACCCCCACGCTGACGCGTTCCACCCCCGAGGGCGCCCGCGACTTCGTGGTGCCTGCACGCCTGGCTCCCGGCTCCTGGTACGCTCTGCCGCAGTCCCCGCAGCTGTTCAAGCAGCTCCTGCAGGTCGGTGGCTTCGAGAAGTACTACCAGATTGCCCGCTGCTACCGCGACGAGGACTTCCGCGCGGACCGCCAGCCGGAATTCACCCAGCTCGACATCGAGGCTTCCTTCGTTGACCAGGATGACATCATCGCCCTGGGCGAGAAGATTGTCGCCGAGCTGTGGAAGCTGATCGACGTTGAAATCCCGATGCCGATCCAGCGCATGACCTACCGCGACGCCATGGCACGCTTCGGCTCGGACAAGCCGGACCTGCGCTTCGGCCAGGAACTGACCGATTTGACCGAGTTCTTCAAGGACACCGAATTTGGCGTCTTCAAGGCTCCCTACGTTGGCGCCGTCGTCATGCCCGGCGGCGCCTCACAGCCCCGCCGCCAGCTCGACGCCTGGCAGGAATGGGCCAAACAGCGCGGCGCCAAGGGCCTTGCCTACGTCCTGATCAAGGAAGAGGGCGAGCTCACCGGGCCTGTCGCCAAGAACCTGACTGACGCCGAGCGTGCCGGCCTGGCCGACGCCGTGGGCGCCACAACCGGCGACGCCATCTTCTTCGCAGCCGGCGAGGTCACCCCCTCACGCGCCCTGCTCGGTGCAGCCCGGGTCGAGATCGGCCACCGCACCGGCCTGATCAACCCGAAGGACTGGGCCTTCGTCTGGATTGTTGACGCACCCATGTTCGAACCAACCAGCGTTGCCGTCGGTTCAGGGGACGTGGCCCTTGGCCACAGCGCCTGGACGGCCGTGCACCACGCGTTCACCTCACCCAAGCCCGAGTTCATGGACAACTTCGACACCGATCCGGGCGAGGCGCTGGCGTACGCCTACGACATCGTCTGCAACGGCAACGAAATCGGTGGCGGTTCCATCCGTATCCACCGCCGCGACATCCAGGAGCGCGTGTTCGGTGTCATGGGCATCTCCGAGGCGGAGGCTGACGAGAAGTTCGGCTTCCTGCTCGACGGCTTCAAGTTCGGCGCCCCGCCGCATGGCGGAATCGCCATTGGTTGGGACCGTGCCGTCTCCCTCTTGGCCGGTGTCGACTCCATCCGCGACGTCATTGCGTTCCCGAAGTCCGGTGGCGGCTACGATCCGATGACCGAGGCTCCGGCCCCGATCACGCCGCAGCAGCGCAAGGAAGCCGGCGTTGACTTCAAGCCTGAGGCCAAGAAGGCTGAGCCTGAGGCCAAGCCCGAAGAGAAGTAGCACCAGTAAAAAATGCCGGTCACCCCCCTTGGGTGGCCGGCATTTTTGCGTCCTGGTCACCCTTTAGCGACCTCCGATGGTGAACCCGGCGGGAACCGGGCTCACTTTTAGCGCATGTGGCGTTATTCATCGAAAACGACGACGGACTCCCCGCCCATGAGGTGCCCGATAGGCGTGTGCGATGACCAAAACGGCAACCGTCAGCCTTGACTGCCTTGAGCACCTCATGAACGTGGCCTGGCCCGCCGCTGCGCCGGTTGACCCGGAAGCCGCTCACCAGGCGTCCTCAAAACGCAGGCCTTGAGCTGTGGTGGCGCGTCGACGGCAGGGGAGGGGACCCCGAACGTGACATCGCCAAAGTGATTCTGTCGGGGGCGCCTTCCACTAACGCAACGGCCGCGGCCCAGGCCGGTGCGGCAGCCACCGCCTCAGGTCCCGGCGTCGGTGATTCTGATCCGGATGGCGCAAAAGTCGGCCGCTGCGCGTGTCAGGACATCCATCTTCGGATCCGTCACCGGCAGGGGGGCGAGCCTGGGCAGTGGCGCATGCTTGCGCAGGGGTTGTGAAGCAAGCACGGACTCCACCAGCTGCCTGTCCCCGCCCGTCGCCAGATATTCAAAGCTGTGGCCGGCAAAAATTCGGGCCGCTTCGGCGGCGGCGCGTTCCACCGTTGCGGCGCCCGCATCCCCGCCGCGGGATCGGGCCGAGGCGGTGCCCACCTTGTGGGCCTCCAGCTTTCCGGCGGTGGCGACGCCAACGGCAAAGCCTGCGCGCCGCACCAGGACCAGGCCCATGGAGCGTTCCTGGGACGCCAGCGAAACCAGCCGTTCGAGCAGGTCGGCGCCGCGCCCGGGGCGCCCGTCGTCGGGCCATGGCGGGGTGAGCACCGCCGCGGCGCCGTCGCACATTCGCAACAGCACGCCGTCGTCCGTGTCCTGCAGGGACTCCCGCCCATCATGGGCTGCGGAAAAGCGCTCCAGCCAGCCTGTCAGGCGGGAGGCGGGAACAAGTGCGGTGCGGGTGGCGGCATTCACGCCTGCCAGCCTATCCGCATCGGGGCGATAGCCTAGAGGGGTGAGTGACCTTTTTAGCAGCGCCTTTGACAGCGACGACGCAGACGACGCCGGATCCCTCACCTTTGGGGGCACCCGCGACGGGCAGGTGGCGCGGCCGCGCAGCCCGCTTGCCGTGCGCATGCGCCCGCGCTCCTTGGATGAGGTGGTGGGCCAGCAGCACCTGCTTGGTTCCGGATCGCCGCTGCAGATGCTGGCTGCCGGTGGCAGTGCGGGCGGGCCCGCCGGACCGGCGTCGGTCATGCTGTGGGGACCTCCGGGAACAGGAAAGACCACTCTGGCCCATGTGATTGCCCGCGGGCCGGGCCGTAAATTCGTTGAGCTGTCGGCCATCACGGCCGGCGTGAAGGATGTCCGCCGGGTCATGGACCAGGCGCTGAGCGACAGGGACCTGCACGGGCGGACCACGGTGTTGTTCCTGGATGAGATCCACCGCTTCAACAAGGCCCAGCAGGATGCACTGCTGCCTGGCGTGGAAAACCGCTGGGTGGTGCTGATCGCCGCGACCACCGAAAATCCGTCGTTCTCCGTCGTGGCCCCGCTGCTCTCGCGCTCGATCCTGCTGACCCTGCAGCCGTTGACGAATGCCGACATCCAGGGACTACTTGAACGAGCCGTTGCCGACCCGCGCGGCCTCGACGGGCTTGTCAGCGTCACCGACGAGGCCATGGACCACCTGGTGCGCCTGGCCAGCGGCGACGCGCGGCGCGCCCTGACCACGCTGGAAGCGGCCGCCGGTGTGGCGTTGTCCGAACTCGAGGACGCCGATGCAGGGGGCGCGGGGGATGTGCCCGGCGATGGCGGGCCGGTTGTTGTCGACCTGGCCATTGCCGAACGGGCCATTGACGCCGCCGCCGTGCGCTACGACAGGGCTGGCGACCAGCACTACGACATCATCAGTGCCTTCATCAAGTCGGTGCGCGGCTCGGATGTGGATGCGGCCCTGCACTATCTGGCGCGCATGCTTGAGGCTGGGGAGGACCCGCGCTTTATCAGCCGACGGATCATGATCTCCGCCGCAGAGGACGTGGGCATGGCGGATCCAACGGCGTTGCAGACTGCCGTTGCCGCCGCCCAGGCCGTGGCGCTCATCGGCATGCCCGAGGCCCGGATCATTCTCGCCGAGGCGGTGGTCCATGTGGCGACGGCGCCCAAGTCGAACGCGGCCTACAACGGCATCAACGCCGCCATTGCCGATGTCAGGGCTGGGCGGGGGACCACGGTTCCACCGCCGCTGCGCGACGCCCACTACGCCGGATCCGCAGGATTGGGGCACGGCAAGGGCTACATCTACTCCCACGATTCCCCGCACTCGATCGCCGCCCAGCAATATGCCCCGGATGACCTGGTGGGCCGCAACTACTACGTTCCGACGGCGAACGGCCACGAACGGGACCTCGGCCCCAGGCTGGCAAGGCTGCGGGAAATCATCCGAGGCACCCCGCCCGCCAAGGGTTGAGCGGCGGGGCTGATCCGGCAAGATTAGTGGCGCCCGCACGCCGAAGACGGTCCCAACCTGCGAAACACCCGTCGGGCCACGTCGTTTTCGCGGCTTGGCCCAGTCTTGGCGCAAGAGGCCGGGCTACGGCGCCCTCGAACTGCGGGCTCCCGCCGCTGGATGGTAGAGTTAAGGCCGCACTGGCAAGCCCTGGCTCCATGCACAACACAAAAGCTGAATCGGCGGGTATTTTCCGCGCCCTTTCGTGGTTTGTTGTTCATGCCCAGGTGCTGCAGCGAAGGGCCGCAACAGCCCCAGCTCTCCACAATGGAGGCCAGAACACATACAAGTTGCAATATTGGAAGGACACAAGTGGCTAACAACACACGTGCCCGCCGTCAGGCACGCCTTTCGCGTGCCCTCGGCATTGCCCTGACTCCCAAGGCCGCCAAGTACCTGGAACGCCGCCCGTACGGCCCCGGTGAGCATGGCCGCGCCCGCAAGAAGCAGGACAGCGACTACGCGGTACGTCTGCGTGAAAAGCAGCGTCTGCGCGCCCAGTACGGCATCCGCGAAGCACAGATGACCCGTGCCTTCGAAGAAGCCAAGCACACCAAGGGCATGACCGGTGAAAACCTGGTTGAGATCCTGGAAACCCGTTTGGATGCCCTCGTCCTGCGTGCCGGCTTCGCCCGCACCACGGCACAGGCCCGCCAGCTGGTTGTGCACCGCCACATCATGGTCGACGGCGCCCGCGTGGACCGCCCGTCGTTCCGCGTTGCCGAGGGTCAGCTGATCCACGTGCACCCGCGCAGCCAGACCATGGTTCCGCTGCAGCTTGCTGCAGCCGGCGCCCACCGCGACGTGCTCCCCGCCGTCCCGGCATACTTGGATGTGAAGCTGGAGAGCCTGCAGGCCCGCCTGGTTCGCAAGCCCAAGCGTGTTGAGGTTCCCGTAACCTGTGAAGAGCAGCTCGTCGTTGAATTCTACTCACGCTAAATTTCCTTAGCGCGCAGTAGGGCTCGAATCATTCGAAGCTTGAAACACAAAACAGCCCGTGGCATCCGCCACGGGCTGTTTTGTAGCCAAGACACCCGTACTCTTCGGTAAGGTACATAGGTGCAGACAATCAGGAACGAGCAAGGAACAGAGGCGGCGCGAGCATGAGTGGTGGCGATATTGCAGGACTGATTGCGGCTGGCGTCTTTGCCATCCTTGTGGCCATGCTGGCCGTGCCGATCTTTAAGCTCGGCCGCGTATTTGACGAAATCCGCACCACGATCAGGCAAATTGGCGACGGCACCACACCTCTCATAGACGAGGTCACGGCCACGGTTGCCACAACCAACACCCAGCTGGGCAAGGTTGACGGTATATCCAACAACGTTTCCGATGCGACCGCCAACATTTCGGCTCTCTCAGCCCTCGTGGCCGCCACGGTCGGCTCACCGCTGATCAAGGTTGCAGCCTTTTCCTACGGTGTCCGCCAGGCTTTTGCCGGCCGGGGCAAGCCCGTCCGTGCCAAGCGCAGCCGCTAGCAGAAGCCACCTAAGGAAAAGACCATGAAGAAAATCTTTTGGCTCGGCGTCGGCATCACCATCGGCGTGATCGCGGCCCGCAAGATTGCCGCCGCACAGGGCGCCATCGGCCCCGAAGGCCTCAACCGTGCCGTCGGCCGGGTGAGCGACGCCGTCCATGACTTCGCGGACGCCCTGCGTGAGAACATGGATGAACGGGAAAACGATTTGCGGCTCGCCCTGGGGATTGACCAGGCACCCAGCGTTTCACGCTTCGACGCACGCCGTTAAAGAATTCACAACGCAATATTTTTCGAACCACGCAAACTTAAGCACCGCACATCCAGGCGTTCCGCCTGCCGGAACTTTTGCCAGCCAGAACCATTGAAGGAGCCACCAGGCTAATGAAATCCCATGACATTGCACAGCGCTGGATCGAATTTTTCGCCGGCAAGGGCCACGCCCCCGTGCCGTCAGCGTCCTTGGTGTCCTCCGACCCGTCGCTGCTGTTCACAGTGGCCGGCATGGTTCCCTTCATCCCTTACCTGACAGCCCGCGAGGTTCCACCCTTCAAGCGCGCCACGAGCGTGCAGAAGTGTATCCGCACCGGCGACATCGACGAGGTCGGCAAGACAGTCCGTCACGGCACCTTCTTCCAGATGGCCGGCAACTTCTCCTTCGGCGACTACTTCAAGGAAACAGCCATCCCGTACGCCTGGGAGCTGTTGACCTCATCAATTGCCGACGGCGGCTTCGGCCTTCCCGTTGACCGCCTCTGGGTTACCGTGTACACCGAGGACACCGAAGCCCTGGAGATCTGGCGCGATAGGGTCGGCGTCGCCGAGGACCGCATCCAGCGCATCGGCAAGGAAGACAACTACTGGTCCACCGGCCAGCCCGGCCCCGCAGGCCCCTGCTCTGAAATCTTTTACGACCGCGGCCCGGAATACGGTGTGGAGGGTGGCCCCATCGCCGATGAAACCCGCTACATCGAGATCTGGAACCTTGTGTTCATGCAGTACCAGATCGACAACGTCACCTCCAAGACAGAGTTCGACGTCGTCGGCGAACTGCCCAACAAGAACATTGACACTGGCCTGGGCCTGGAGCGCCTGGCCATGATTCTCCAGGGCGTGGAGAACATGTATGAGACCGACCAGGTCCGCCCCGTCCTTGACAAGGCAGCAGAACTGGCTGGCAAGGAGTACACCTCCACCGAGGACCCCGCGGACCCGCACCACACAGACGACGTGCGCATGCGTGTTGTGGCCGACCACATCCGCTCCTCGCTCATGCTGATTTCCGACGGCGTCAGCCCCTCCAATGAGGGCCGCGGCTACGTGCTGCGCCGCCTGATCCGCCGTGCAGTGCGCGCCATGCGCCTCCTCGGCGTGGAAACAGCCGTGCTGCCCGAGCTCCTGCCCGTCTCACGGGACGCCATGAAGGGTGCCTACCCGGAGGTCGAGACCGACTTCGCCCGCATCGCCCGCATCGCCTACGCGGAAGAAAAGTCCTTCCTGCGCACCATCGCCAGCGGCACGGCCCGCCTCGAAGAAGCCGTGAAGGAATCCAAGGCAGCCAACACCAACCTGTCCGGCGCCGAAGCGTTCGCCCTGCATGACACGTACGGCTTCCCGATCGACCTCACGCTTGAAATGGCCGGAGAGGCCGGCCTGGCGGTCGACGAGGCCGGATTCCGCTCCCTCATGCTCGAGCAGCGCACACGCGCCCAGAAGGACGCCAAGGCCAAGAAGAGCGGCCACGCGGACCTCTCGGTCTTCCATGAGTTACACGCCCAGGGCGAGACGGTCTTCACCGGCTACACCGAACTTGAGGGCCAGGGCCGTGTCCGGGCGATCCTCGCCAACGGCGCCAAGGTGGCCCACGCCTCCACGGGGGATGAGATTTCCGTCGTCCTTGACGAGACCCCGTTCTACGCCGAGGCCGGCGGCCAGGCAGCGGACACCGGCCTGATCACCGGTGACGGCTTCGTCGTCGAGGTCCTCGACGTCCAGCGCCCCATCAAGGGACTGAGCGTGCACCAGGCGATCGTGCGCGAGGGCGAGCTGCCTTCGGACGCGCTGGTCCGCGCCGCCGTCGACCGTGAACGCCGCCATGCGGGCGAGCAGGCCCACACGGGCACGCACATCGTCCACGCGGCCCTGCACCAGATCCTCGGCCCGGAGGCGCTGCAGCGCGGTTCCTACAACAAGGCCGGCTACCTGCGCTTTGACTTCGCCTGGGGCGAGGGCCTGAGCCCGGCGACCCGTTCGGAGATCGAAGAGGTGGCCAACCTTGCCATCCGCAGCAACTTCCGCGTTGACACGACCGTCATGGACCTCGATGCCGCCAAGGCGCTCGGTGCGACGGCCCTGTTCGGGGAGAACTACGGCGCCCAAGTGCGTGTCGTGGAGATCGACGGCGCATGGTCCCGTGAGCTGTGCGGTGGCACACACGTTGCCAGCACGTCAAACATCGGTTCGCTGACCCTGCTGGGGGAGCAGTCGGTTGGCTCGGGAAACCGCCGCGTCGAGGCCTTTGTCGGCATGGATGCCTTCCGCCACCTGGCTGCGGAGCGTGCCCTCGTCAGCTCGCTGTCGGACATGCTCAAGGTGCCCTCGCACCTGGTGCCCGAGCGTGTTGCAGCAACCCTTGCCAAGCTCAAGCACGCCGAGAAGGAACTTGAGCGCCTGCGCAAGGAACAGCTTGGCGCAGCGGCGGCGAACCTTGCAGGCTCGGCCGTTGACGCCAATGGCGTGCGTGTCATTGCGCACGACGCCGGTGACATCGCCAGTGCCGACGACCTTCGCGCCCTGGCACTTGACCTGCGCGACCGGTTGGGCTCGTCGGCATCGACCATTGCCGCGGCAGGCGCCAGCAACGGCCGCCCGGTCATCCTGGTTCTCACCAACGAGGCAGCCCGCGAGGCAGGCGTTAAGGCCGGAAACCTGGTCAAGCTCGCATCGGGCATCCTTGGCGGCGGTGGCGGCGGCAAGCCCGACATGGCACAGGGCGGCGGCAGCGACGTCACGGCCATTGCGGCGGCACTGACCGCAGTGGTCGACGCCGTGAAGAACCGGTCCTAGGGTTTCCGTGTCGGAGAAGACTTACCCGCAGGGGGTCAAGCTTGGCGTGGACGTTGGAATGGTCCGCGTCGGCTTGGCTTCCTGCGATCCCGACGGCATCCTGGCAACACCCGTGAAGACCCTGGGCCGGGATGCAAAAAAGAACAGCGACATCAAGGTGCTCCTGAAGGAAGCCGACAACCGTGGCGCCTGCCAAATTTTCGTTGGCCTGCCACGGACCTTGAAGGGCGAGGAAAAAGCCTCAGCGGCGATGGCCCGCAGCTACGCCAAGCTGCTAGTTGCGGCGCTGGCATCGGCCGAAATGGCCATTGAAGTGCGCCTGATTGACGAGCGCTTGACCACCGTCAGCGCGCACGCTGCACTGCACAGCGCTGGATTGAGCAGCCGTGAACACCGTAAAGTGGTAGATCAGGTGGCAGCAGTTGAAATATTGCAACATGCCATCGACATGCAAAAAGCGCGCAATGCCAACGTAGGGGAGCTGGTGCGCGGCCCGATGCCGGGCGTAGTGGGGGCTGCCTGGGCATCCGAACACGAAGAAGTTTCCACCATTACCACGCAAAATGGCGTGCCTGAAGAAACGAAACTGGCACCATGAATGAGCTTTTCCGCGGCCCGGCGCACGCTCCCGTGCCCGGCGACCATGAACCACGCGACCATGAGGCCGGTTACCCCGACGACGGGCACTACCCAGGCGGGCGCCACGAACATGGCCGCCACGGGGGTGACGTCCACGAGGAAGCGTTCCACGAGGAAGCCTTCCATGAGGCAGACGGCCACGAGACGCGGTTTGAAGAGACGCACGCGGAGGAAGAATACGCGCTGCTGCCTTCACGGCGCAGCAGCCGAGTGTCCAAGCGCGTGCGCAGGCGCCGGCGCAGCCTGGTCTTCCTTGTCATCCTTGTCATGTTCGTTGCCGTCGTCTATTTCGCTGTCCAGGCGGTCAAGCCCATGCTGGCAGGTTTCCAGGTTGCCGACTACCCCGGCCCCGGCACCGGCACAGTGCAGCTTGTGGTGCCGCAGGGCGCCACCGGGCGCACAGTTGCAGCCGACTTGAAAACCCAGGACGTCGTCGCCAGCGAGCAATCGTTCCTTGACGCCCTCAAGGCCGCCGACGGTTCAGCGTCCCTGCGGCCGGGAACCTTCTCCATGAAGCACCAGATGAAGGCGGCCGACGCCGTCGGGATACTGCTGGCCACCAACAATGACAAGGTCCACTACGCGGCCGTGGCCCAGAACCTGCGCATTGGCGACACCCTCGCTGTCCTGGCCGGCGGCACGGGCATTCCAGTGGGCGAATTTGAGGCGCTGTCCAATCAGCCCCAACTGTTCGGACTGCCGGCCCAGGCCAAGAACCTCGAAGGTTACCTGTCCCCGGGGGAGTACCGCTTCCCGATCGAGCTTGACGCCAAGGGCATCCTTGCCCAGATGGTTGCCGCCACGAAGAAGTCACTCGTTGAGACGGGCATCACGGATCCCGCCGAACAGTACCGAGTACTGACCATTGCCAGCATCATCGAGTTCGAGGGCAATCAGGCGAACTACGCCAAGATTTCTGGTGCCATCGAGAACCGCATCAACAACCCCAACGGCGAAACCGGCGGCCGGCTGGAATCGGATGCCACGGTTGCCTACGGCCTTGGCCTGAAGACGTACAACATCACTGCCGCCCAGAAGGCGGACAAGTCGAACCTGTACAACACCTTCGCCAACCCCGGCCTGCCCGTGGGGCCCATAGGTTCACCCGGTCTCAAGGCCATCCAGGCGGCTGCGCACCCGGAGACCAACCCGTACTACTTCTGGGTGACAGTGAACCTGAAGACGGGCGAAACGCTGTACGCCACCACGTTCGCCCAACATCAGGTAAACGTTGCCAAGTACGTGGCATGGTGCGATGCCAACCCGGGGGAGTGCAAGTAAGTGAACACCCCCCTCCAAGGGGCGGTCCTGGGGCACCCGATTGGGCATTCCAAATCGCCCGCGCTGCACAACGCCGCCTACGCGCTGCTCGGTGCAAACTTCAGCTATCGAGCCATTGACGTTGAGGTTCCCGGGCTGGCCGGTTTCCTGGCCCAGGTCCGTGCCGAGGGCAACTGGTACGGGCTGTCGGTGACGATGCCGCTGAAGAACGAGGCCGCCGAACTTGTCGACGAGCTCACGGCCGTTGCAAGGGTGCTGGCCTCGGTCAATACGATCATCGCCACCACGAACGACGCCGGGACCACCACCCTGCGAGGCGAGAACACCGATGTGGCGGGCATTGTGAACGCGCTGCGCCACGCCGGGGCCCGGGAGCGCCCGCGCGCCGCCATCTTAGGTGGCGGGGGAACTGCTGTTGCGGCCGTTGCCGCGCTGGCGCAGCTCGGTGCGGTCGAGACCGTCGTGTTCGTGCGCAACCCGGCCAAGGCTGCAGGGACGCTTGATGTTGCAGCGGCACTTGACACCCCGGTCGCCCTTGAACTCTTCGAAGGTGCCGCGCATGTGCTCGGCGGGTTCGACGTCGTGATTTCAACGCTGCCACCGCGCGGCGCCGACGGGCTCGCCGCAGAGTTTGCCGCAGACATGCACGCCAGGGGTGCCATGCTTGAGCGTGCGGTCCTGCTCGATGTCGCCTACGACCCCTGGCCCAGTGCACTGGCACAGGCGTGGGAGTCGTGCGGGGGCACTGTCGTGGCCGGCATTGAAATGCTTTTGTACCAAGGTGTGGAACAAGTCAAACTGTTTGCGGAGGCCGGAGGTTACGGCACCCTCGCAACAGACCAAGTCGGGGACGTCATCAATGTGATGTGCGACGCAATTGGCGTCCACAGGCGAAATCCCCACGAACAGAACATGGCAGGATAGAGAGTATGTTGCGTTGGTTGACCGCCGGAGAATCACATGGCCCGGCTCTCGTGGGAATTATTGAAGGCGTCCCGGCCGGTGTGGAGCTTACGAGCTCCCACATCCAGGACGCCCTGGCTCGCCGCCGCCTCGGCTATGGCCGCGGCGCCCGGATGAAGTTTGAGCAGGACGTGGTCACCATCCTGGGCGGTGTGCGCCACGGCCTGACCCAGGGTGGCCCCGTTGCCATCCAGATTGCCAACTCAGAGTGGCCCAAGTGGGAGCAGATCATGTCTGCGGACCCCGTGGACGCCGATGAGCTGGCCGGCCAGGCACGCAATGCGCCGTTGACGCGCCCGCGCCCCGGCCATGCCGACTTCACGGGCATGCAGAAGTACGCCTTCGAGGAGGCCCGCCCCGTCCTTGAGCGTGCCAGCGCCCGCGAAACCGCCACCCGGGTGGCGCTCGGTGTTGTCGCATCCCAGATTCTTGCCGCCGTCGGCGTCGAACTCGTCAGCCACACGGTCCAGATCGCCGGCATCGCATCCCCCGGGGACGCCGCACTGCCTGTCTTCACCGACGTTGCCGCCCTTGACGCCGATCCGCTGCGCTGCTTTGACGCAGCCACCTCGGCCGCCATGGTCGAGGAGGTCAACACCGCCCAGAAACAAGGTGAAACCCTCGGCGGCGTCGTCGAGGTCCTGGCCTACAACCTGCCGCCAGGACTGGGCAGCTACGTGCACTGGGACCGCCGCCTCGACTCACGACTGGCCGGCGCCCTCATGGGCATCCAGGCCATCAAGGGCGTTGAGGTCGGCGACGGCTTCGCCACCGCCGCACGCCGCGGCTCTGCAGCGCACGATGAAATCGTGCGCGATGACGACGGCCGGATCATCCGCACCTCCAACCGAGCAGGCGGCATCGAGGGCGGGATGAGCATCGGCGACGTCCTGCGCGTCCGCGCGGCGATGAAGCCCATTGCCACTGTCCCGCGCGCCCTGCAGACCATTGACGTTGCCACCGGCGAACCCGCCAAGGCGCACCACCAACGCTCAGACGTCTGCGCCGTGCCGGCCGCCGGCGTCGTGGCCGAAGCGATGACGGCCCTCGTGCTTGCCGAGGCGCTCCTCGAGAAGTTCGGCGGGGACTCGATGGCCGAGACCAAGCGCAACATGGACAGCTACCTGGCGGCCATCCCCGCCAACCTGGACACGCTGGGCCACTGATGGAACAGGGCACGGATCCGGTGGGGGCGCCGGACTTCACGCCCCTTGGGCCCATTGTCATGATCGGTCCCATGGCCGTGGGCAAGTCGGTGATTGGTGCCGAACTTGCCCGTGTGCTCGGGATCGACTTCCTCGACTCGGACCAGAAGATCGTGGCCAAGCACGGGCCCGTCGCGCGGATCTTTGCCGCCAGGGGCGAGCACCACTTCCGCCAGCTTGAGGCCCGTGCGATCGCCGATGTCCTGCAGGCCCCCAAGGCCAAGGCCGTCGTCCTGTCACTGGGCGGCGGGGCTGTCCTCGACTCCGGGACGCAGCAGCTGCTGGCCGGGGCCACGGTTGTCTTTTTGAGTGCAGAGATCGACACCGTGCGTGAACGCATCACCCGCAACACCGGCCGGCCGCTGCTGGCCGCGGACCCGGTTGCCACCTGGGAACGCCTGGCCGCCGCCCGCGGCCCCGTGTACGCCCGCCTCGCCGACATCACCCTTGATGTCAACCATTCAAATGTGCCGCAGCTCGTTGAGCGCCTCATCCATCTGCTGGCGGCAGACTCAAGGAAAGAGAATTCGTAAATCGTGAACACCGAGAACACCACCGCAGTCCCCAACACAGTCATCAAGGTCACCGGCGTCCTGCCGCATGAAAACTACGACGTCGTAGTGGGCCGCGGTCTGTTGGCCGAACTCCCGCCGTTGCTGGGCGAGCGGGTCAAAAAGGTCTTGGTTGTCCACCCACGCGCCCTGCGCATGACGGGCGAGGCCGTCAGGGACGAGCTTGAGGCCGCCGGGTTCACGGCGCTGACAGCTGAAATCCCCGACGCCGAGGAGGGCAAGCACATCCAGGTTGCCTCCTTCTGCTGGGAGGTCCTGGGCAAGAACGACTTCACCCGTTCAGACGCCATCGTGGCTGTGGGCGGCGGTGCCGTCACCGACCTCGCCGGCTTTGTCGCAGCCACCTGGCTGCGTGGCGTCAAGCTGGTGAACATCCCCACCTCGCTGCTCGGCATGGTCGACGCCTCGGTCGGCGGCAAGACTGGCATCAACACGGCGGAAGGTAAGAACCTCGTCGGGTCCTTCCACCCCCCGGCCGGCGTTCTCGTTGACCTTGACACCTTAGCGACCCTGCCGCCGAACGAACTCATCTCCGGCATGGCCGAGGTCATCAAGTGCGGCTTCATCGCCGACCCCGTGATCCTTGACTTGATCGAGGCTAACCCTGAAGCCGTCAAGGACCCCAATTCGGCAGTCCTGCGCGAACTCATCGAACGCGCCATTGCCGTGAAGGCCAAGGTTGTTTCCGCTGATCTGAAGGAAGAGGGGCTGCGCGAGATCCTCAACTACGGACACACGCTTGGCCACGCCATTGAGCTGACCGAACGCTACTCCTGGCGCCACGGTGCGGCCGTCTCCGTTGGCATGATGTTTGCCGCCGAGCTGGCCCGCAGCGTGGGACGCCTCAGCGACGAGGACGCCGACCGCCACCGCTCAATCCTTGACCTGCTCGGCCTGCCGCTGAGCTACCGCCGCGACCGCTGGCAGGCACTCCTTGATGCCATGAAGCGTGACAAGAAGACCCGCGGTGACCTGCTGCGCTTCGTTGTCCTTGACGGCATCGGCCGCCCGCGCGTCCTGGACGTGCCGGACCAGTCGCTGCTCTTTGCCGCCTACCAGGAAATCGCCTCTTAGCCATGAGTCTGAAGGATTGGCCCTCGGCCGGCTTCCCTGGAACCGCAGTGAATCCCGAGACCCTGTTGCCCGAGGTTGTCGACGAGGAAGCGTGCAACGCCGCTCTTGCGGAGTCCTCGGACGCCGGCGACAGGATCTTTGTCCTGCTGGCACGGGGGCTGACGGCCGAGGCCGCGGAGGCAGCGGCACAGGCGCGCCTGGTAGACCCAGAATCCATCAGGTTGCAGGTCCTTGACGCCGAGGTGTTGCGTGCAAGCCGGCACTTTGATCGGGCCGAACTGGCCTTGAAGTCAATCCTTCCCGCCGTTGCGGGCAAGCCGATGGAGGCCTGGCTGTTCCAGCAGCTCGGCAAGGTGCATTTCAGCAACGGCCAGTTTGAGGCGGCCGCCAAGTACTTCGCCACATCCCTGGAACTTCGGGTTGTCGCCGGCTCCGACGCCGCGGCCATCTACTCGGCCACTGTCTCGCTCAAGCGAGCCCTGGACCTGGCTGAGCGGCAGTAACCCTCCCGGCGGGCCGCCGTCGTGCGATTTCCGTCGGTCATGTGACGGGGAGGACGTGCCGTGGTGGTGCGAATCATGCTGTGTGCGGCGGCTGTGTGCGGTAGTATGGTCAATGGATTTTTGATAACACTTATACGCTAAGAGGCTGATGTGGCAACGACTAACGACATTAAGAACGGCACCGTTCTCAAGCTTGAGGGCCAACTCTGGAACATCATTGAATTCCAGCATGTCAAGCCCGGCAAGGGTGGCGCATTCGTCCGCACCAAGATGCGCAACATCCTCTCAGGCAAGGTCGTTGACAAGACGTTCAATGCCGGCCTGAAGATTGAGACGGCCACAGTTGACCGTGGCGACTACCAATACCTGTACCAGGACGGCGAAGACTTCGTCTTCATGGACACCCAGAACTACGACCAGATCACGGTTTCGGCCAAGACTGTCGGCGACGCCACGAACTTCATGCTGGAAAACATCAACGTGACCATCGCGTTGCACGAGGGCAACCCCTTGTACATCGAGCTGCCCCCGTCGGTCCAGCTGCGTATCACCTACACCGAGCCGGGCCTCCAGGGTGACCGCTCCTCCGCAGGCACCAAGCCCGCAACCGTTGAAACCGGTTACGAGATCCAGGTTCCCCTGTTCGTGGAGAACAACACCCTCGTCAAGGTTGATACCCGCGACGGCAGCTACCAGGGACGTGTAAGCGAGTAGTGGCAAGCAGTCAATCCAGCCCTTCGGGCAAGCCAAATTCGGCGCGCAGCAAGGCCCGCCGCCGTGCCTTGGACATCCTGTTCGAGTCAGAGCAGCGCGACGTAACAGCCATGTCGGCGCTGATCGCACGCCGCGAAAAGACCGACCAGATCATCAACCCGTACACGGTTGACCTGGTCGAGGGCGTCACCGCCATGGGCGAGAGCATCGACGAGTTCCTCCAGACCTACTCCCAGGGTTGGACGCTTGAGCGCATGCCCGCCGTCGACCGCATCATTTTGCGCATCGGCACCTGGGAACTGCTCTACAACGACGACGTCCCCGACGCCGTTGCCGTCAGTGAGGCCGTGGAACTGGCCAAGATCCTCTCCACTGACGAGTCCCCGCAGTTCATCAACGGCCTGCTGGGCCGTTTGCAGCAGATCAAGCCCACGCTCCTGGCGTAGCAGCCCAAACAACTGACCCGCAGAAAACGGCGAAAGTCACGTCAAAATCGTGAATTTTCGTCGTTTTCTGCGGGTCAGTTTGTGTTGCAGGGCTAGAAGCCGGGCTGTTGCATGTTCTTCGCCTGCCACACAACCGAGGCGTGCCGGCCCAGGAGTTCGCTGCGCACGGCAGTGATCTTGTTCAGCAGGTCAAGCTCCTGCTCCTGGCCCGCCGCAAACCGTGCAGCCGCCACGCCGTGGCCCCTGGCGTCAACCAGCAGGCGCTGGCGGGTGAAGGCCAGCCGGGTGGCGAGCCGGATGAATTCCTTCATGACGGGACCTGCGCCGAAGGTCTTCGACCAGGCCAGGGCACGACGTCGGCCGGCACCCGTTGCGAGCATCGGAACCTCCTGCTGGGTAAACCACCCTGACGGGACGTAGTCGGAGAGGCGCCTGCGTGTCAGCCTCGCCTCCGAGCGGCGCAGCAAGATGATGCCCACGATGAAGAGGGCGAACAGGGGCATCTGCAACACCACGTACTCAATGAAGAAGCTGCCGCCCAGGAATGAGGAACTGTTCCACAGACCGTGCAGGAACATGGCGGGAATCAGGCCCGCAACCCACGCGCCAAGAACAAGCAGGGTTCCGCCATTGCGGGCAGCCCAGCCCACACAGACACCCAGTGTTGCCGTAAACATGACGTGGGCAAACGGGGACATGAGCCCGCGCATGAGGAAGATCCCCACAAGGCCCGTTGTTGTGCCGTTGGCCTCCTGCAAGGCCTGTCCGAAGTACAGAACGTTCTCCGTAAACGCGAACCCCGCAGCGATGATGCCGGCGTAGACGACGCCGTCGACGGGCCCGTCGAAGGTGCGCCGGCGCAGGAAGAACAGCAGCAGCAATCCGGCACCCTTGCAGATTTCCTCCACGATCGGCGCCTGGATGACGGCGTTGACCATGTCGGGGTCGGCCGCGGAACTTCCGCTCATGAGCAGCGGCTGGACCCAGCTGCCCAGCACAAGCGTAGTCACGACTGACATGCCCGCACCCCAGCAAAAACCAAGAATCAGGGCGGGGACTGGTTCCGGCTCCCACCTGTCAACCCACCTCAGGGTGGCCACGCAGATCGCCAGCGGAACAAGTGCCAGGGCGCCGCAGATCAGGAACACATTCGCGCCGATGGAAACGGCAAAGAACGCCAGGGTCAAGAGTGCGACAAGACCAAAGACGCACAGCAAGATGATGTTCGTCACCTTCACGGCGGTGCCGCGTGCTTTTCTTCGATGCGCCGCAGGCCCCTGATGGGCCCAGTATGCGGAGGTGTGGCTCAGCCCCGTGCCGGGTCCTTGGTAGGGATCGCTGTGTCCCGGGAGTGGAGGCGGAAGCTGTGGAAGCGGGGCGTGGGCAGGGTGCGGTTGGTGCTGCGGGCCGCCTGCGGCGGGGTCCTGCCAATGGCCGGTTTCACTCATGCCTTAAAGACTAGGCCAGTGCCTGGCGCCCAACCGGCTGGCGCGCGCAGGCAATGCCCGGTTGCGGCCCGGTCGCAGCCGTGCGCGGCCCGCCCTGGCGGGCGGTCGCGGTGCCTGTGGTAGTTTGAACTGTACGCAATCAACCTTTTAATTCCGTCCTGTGAGGCGGGGAAAGGGGACGCGAGAAATGACTACTTCCTCCGAAGCGTTTGGGGAAAAGCAGCAATCCTCTGCGGCTGTCGCTGTGTCCCGTGTGGTTCTGAACGCCGCGGACATCGAACGGGCGCTCACTCGTATCGCCTATGAGATTCTCGAGGCAAACAAGGGCACGGCGAATCTGCTGTTGCTTGGCATCCCGCGCCGGGGCTATCCGCTGGCCCAGCGCCTGGCGGCCAAAGTTGCCGCCAGCGATCCCACAGTGGATCCGGCCGCCATCGTCGGACAGCTCGATGTCACCATGTTCCGTGACGACCTCGCCCGCCAGCCAACCCGGGCCCCGGAGCGCACCGAACTTCCCGCATCCGGCATTGACGGAAAAACAATCATCCTCGTTGACGACGTGCTGTTCTCGGGCCGCACCATCCGAGCAGCCCTGGACGCCCTCGTCGACCTCGGCCGCCCCCGCGCGGTCCGCCTGGCCGTGCTGGTTGACAGAGGCCACCGCGAACTGCCGATCAGGGCAGACCACGTGGGCAAGAACCTGCCTACCTCCTCCAGTGAAAAGGTGCGGGTCCACCTGGCCGAGATAGACGGCGGCGACGCCGCAAACGACGAAGTAGTCATTGAGGCCGGCGCATGAGGCATTTGCTGTCAACTGAACAACTCAGCCGTGAAAATGCCATCCAGATCCTGGATACGGCCCACGAAATGGCTGCCGTGGGGGAGCGGGAAGTCAAGAAGCTTCCGGCACTGCGTGGCCGCACGGTCGTCAACCTCTTCTTTGAGGATTCAACCCGCACACGCATCTCCTTTGAAGCCGCAGCCAAGCGCCTGTCGGCCGACGTCATTAACTTCAGCGCGAAGGGTTCCTCGGTCTCCAAGGGCGAATCCCTGAAGGACACGGCGCAAACCCTTGAAGCCATGGGTGCCGACGCCGTCGTCATCAGGCACTGGGCATCGGGTGCGCCCGCACGCCTTGCCAACTCGGGCTGGATCGATGCCGCCGTGATCAACGCCGGCGACGGAACCCACGCGCACCCCACCCAGGCCCTGCTCGACGCGTTCACCATGCGCGCCCACTGGGCCAAGCTCGGCGGCACTTCTTCGATTGGCGCCGACCTGACGGGCATGCGCGTCATGATCGTCGGCGACGTGCTGCACTCACGCGTGGCCCGCTCCAACGTGTGGCTGCTGCGCACCCTCGGCGCCCACGTGACCCTGGTGGCCCCGCCTACCCTGCTGCCCGTCGGTGTTGAACACTGGCCCTGCGAGATCAGCTACGACCTGGACGCGACCCTTGAGGCCGGCGTCGACGTGGTCATGATGCTCCGGGTGCAGGCCGAGCGCATGAACGCTTCCTTCTTCCCCTCGACCCGGGAATATGCCCGCCGCTGGGGGTTCGACGACGCAAGGCTGGCAAGGCTCGATGCGCTGAACCTCAAGGACACCATCATCATGCACCCGGGCCCGATGAACCGCGGCCTGGAGATCTCCTCCGCGGCCGCCGATTCACCCCGCTCCACCGTGCTGGCCCAGGTCCGCAACGGCGTTTCGGTGCGCATGGCCACGCTGTACCTGCTGCTTTCGGGCGCTATGCGCGAAACCGCACCCTCCTCAACTCTCCCTTCAGTAAAGGACCCTTCATGAGTTTCCTGCTTCGTTCAGCATCCCTGTTGGGCCAGGACACAGCAGACGTGCTGATCCGCGACGGCGTCATCGCCGCCGTCGGTGTTGACCTGGACGCCGACATCGTTGGCGATGCAACCGTCATCGACGCCAAAGGCCTTGTTGCCTTGCCCGGCATGGTGGACCTGCACACCCACCTGCGGGAACCGGGCCGCGAAGACGCCGAAACGGTTGAAACGGGCACCCGCGCCGCGGCCCTTGGCGGCTTTACCGCCGTGCATGCCATGGCCAACAGCTCACCCGTCGCCGACACGGCAGGCGTCGTCGAGCAGGTCCACACCCTCGGGCGCGAATCCGGCTGGGTCGACGTGCGTCCCGTCGGCGCCGTCACCGTGGGCCTGGCCGGCAAGCAGCTCGCCGAGCTCGGCGCCATGGCTGACTCCCGCGCCCAGGTCCGCGTCTTCTCCGACGACGGCATCTGCGTCAGCGACCCCGTCATGATGCGCCGTGCGCTTGAATACGTGAAGGCGTTCGACGGCGTGATCGCCCAGCACGCGCAGGAACCCCGCCTCACCGAAGGCGCCCAAATGAACGAGGGCATCGTATCTGCAGACCTCGGACTGGCCGGCTGGCCCGCCGTCGCCGAGGAATCCATCATTGCCCGCGACGTCCTGCTGGCCCACCACGTCGGCTCACGCCTGCATGTGTGCCACGTGTCCACGGCCGGCTCGGTGGAGATCATCCGCTGGGCCAAGGAGCGCGGCATTTCGGTCACCGCCGAGGTCACCCCGCACCACCTGCTGCTGACAGAGGAACTCGTGCGCAGCTACAACCCTGTGTACAAGGTCAACCCGCCCCTGCGCGCCGACGCCGACGTGCACGCCCTACGTGCCGCGCTGGCAGACGGCACGATCGACATTGTCGGCACCGACCATGCCCCGCACCCGAGCGAAGCGAAGGAATGCGAGTGGGCCTCCGCGGCCATGGGCATGACGGGCCTGGAAACGGCACTGTCGGTGGTGCAGGAAACCATGATCGAGACCGGCCTGATGACCTGGGCTGACTTCGCCCGCGTCACCTCAACCACGCCGGCTCAGATCGGCCGGGTCCCCGACCAGGGCCGCCCTCTTGAGGTGGGGGAGCCGGCCAACATTGTGCTGGTTGACCCCAACGCACGCTGGAACGTCAACCCGGCGGCCATGGCCACCAAGGGCCGCAACTCGCCTTTTGCCGGCATGGAACTGCCGGGCAAAGTTGTCGCGACGTTCTTCCACGGCCATCCCACGGTGTTGGAAGGCAAGCTGAACACCCCTTATCTGCACGGGGCAAACTAGTGGACGAGCGGATCCTGCCGGGCGTCCTTGTGCTGTTGCTTGTTCTCGTCGTCTTTGCCCTGATGGGGTGGGGCTGGCGCAACAAGCTCAAGCGCCAGGGCGGGCTGGCCGAACTGCCTGGGATTCCAGGGAACCTGGGGGAGGCTTTGATCAGCGTTCCCGGCCAATATGTGGTCACCACCGCGGCCGGCGACTGGCTTGAGCGGATGGCAGTCCACGGACTCGGCATCCGCACCCCGGCAGTCGTCAACGTTCACCCCCACGGCGTCGTCATCGAGCGGAAAGGCGCCCAGGACCTGTTCATCAGTGCCAAGGCCCTGACGCAAGTGGACACGCAGGCGGGCATGGCCGGTAAATTTGTAGAGAAGGACGGGCTGGTGGTCATCAGCTGGCTTCTGGCGGACACTGAAGTGGACACCGGATTCCGCACCACCGAAGCAGGCGCCAAGCGCCCATTGATTCAAGCATTGCAGGCACTGCTGCCCGACGGCAGTGCACCAGAGAGCAACGGAAAGAACAATTGAGAATGAGTGATGCAACCATGCCTGCACAGGCACTTTTGGTCCTTGAAGACGGCCGCACTTTCCGTGGCACCAGCTACGGCGCACAGGGCACCGCCCTGGGTGAGGCTGTCTTCACCACGGGAATGACAGGCTACCAGGAGACCCTCACGGACCCCTCCTACGCCCGCCAGCTGATCATCCAGACGGCACCGCACATCGGCAACACCGGCGTCAACGCGGCAGATAACGAGTCAACCAAGATTTGGGCTGCCGGCTACGTCGTCCGCGACGCCGCCCGCCGACCGTCAAACTGGCGCTCCGAGGGCACGCTCGACGACGAGCTCATCTCCCAGGGCGTTGTCGGCATCCAGGGCGTTGACACGCGTGCCATCACCCGCCACCTGCGCGAACGCGGCGCCATGAAGGCAGGCATCTTCTCGGGCGCCGACGCCGGGCGCACCGATGCCGAGCTGCTCGCCGAGGTCCTGGCGCAGCCCGCCATGGCCGGACTGCGCCTGGCCGAGGAGGTCAGCGTGAAGGAAGCCTACGTCGTCGAGCCCTCAGCCCATGGCTGGGAAGGTGAGCCGCTCTTCACCATCGTGGCCCTTGACCTTGGCATGAAGGCCATGACGCCGACCCGCTTTGCCGAGCGCGGCGTGCGCCTGCACGTCCTGCCCGCAACGAGCACCTTCGACGAAGCCATGGAACTGAACCCCGACGGCGTGTTCATCTCCAACGGCCCAGGTGACCCCGCCACGGCCGACCGCCAGGTTGCATTTGTCCGCAGCTTCCTCGACGCAAGCGTCCCGTACTTCGGCATCTGCTTCGGCAACCAGATCCTGGGCCGCGCCCTGGGCTTTGGCACCTACAAGCTCCGTTACGGCCACCGCGGCATGAACCAGCCCGTCATGGACCGGACCACCGGCAAGGTCGAAATTACCAGCCAGAACCACGGCTTCGCCGTCGACGCGCCCCTGGATGGCCCCACACAGGCCCCCGAAGAACGCTTCGGACGTGTGGAGGTAAGCCACATCAGCCTCAACGACCAGGTCGTTGAAGGGCTTTCCTGCCTTGACATCCCGGCGTTCTCCGTCCAGTACCACCCCGAGGCAGCAGCCGGCCCGCACGACGCCGCCTACCTCTTTGACCGTTTCATCGCCCAGATGACAGCCCACAAGAACGCACAGACTGAGGAATCCAAGTAATGCCGAAGAGAGAAGATCTTAAGTCCGTCCTGGTGATTGGATCCGGTCCCATTGTGATCGGCCAGGCCGCAGAGTTTGACTACTCCGGCACCCAGGCACTGCGCGTGTTGAAGGAGGAGGGCCTGCGGGTCATCCTCGTCAACTCCAACCCGGCCACCATCATGACCGATCCCGAGTTTGCCGACGCAACCTACGTGGAGCCGATCACCCCCGAGGTGGTCGAGAAGATCATCGCCAAGGAACGCCCCGACGCGATCCTGCCCACCCTCGGTGGCCAGACCGCGCTGAACACGGCCATTGCCCTGGACAAGAACGGCGTCCTTGCCAAGTACAACGTCGAGCTGATTGGCGCGAACATCGCAGCGATCGAGCTCGGCGAAGACCGTGAAAAGTTCAAGGGCGTCGTGGAGCGCTGCGGTGCAGAGTCGGCCCGCAGCCACATCATCCACACCATGGATGAGGCCTTCGAAGCGGCCAAGGATCTTGGCTACCCCATGGTTGTCCGCCCCTCCTTCACCATGGGCGGGCTCGGCTCAGGCCTGGCCTACAACCCGAAGGACCTGGAGCGCATTGTGGGCCAGGGCCTGCAGTACAGCCCCACCACCGAGGTTTTGCTCGAAGAGAGCATCCTTGGCTGGAAGGAATACGAGCTTGAGATGATGCGCGACAAGAACGACAACGTCGTTGTTGTGTGCTCGATCGAAAACTTTGACCCGGTGGGCGTCCACACGGGCGACTCCATCACCGTGGCCCCGGCCATGACGCTGACCGACCGTGAATACCAGAACCTGCGCGACATCTCCATCGCGGTCATCCGCGAGGTGGGCGTTGACACCGGTGGCTGCAACATCCAGTTCGCGATCGAGCCTGACACAGGCCGCGTCGTCGTCATTGAGATGAACCCGCGTGTTTCACGGTCCTCGGCACTGGCCTCCAAGGCAACGGGCTTCGCCATTGCCAAGATCGCCACGAAGCTCTCACTGGGCTACACGCTCGATGAGATCCCGAACGACATCACCCAGAAGACCCCGGCCTCCTTTGAGCCGACCCTTGACTACGTTGTTGTCAAGGTTCCGCGCTTCGCGTTCGAGAAGTTCCCGGCAGCGGACGACACGCTGACCACCACGATGAAGAGCGTCGGCGAGGCCATGGCCATGGGCCGCAACTTCACCGAAGCCCTGCAGAAGGCACTGCGCTCACTCGAGCAGAAGGGTTCCAGCCTTGACTTCAAGACCGTCAACGCTCTGGATGTCCCCGATCTGATCGAAGCAGCCAAGCGCCCCACCACGGCGCGCCTGTCCCAGGTCCAGCGCGCACTGCTCGGCGGCGGCACCATTGAGGAGCTCTACGCAGCCACCGGCATCGACCCCTGGTTCCTTGACCAGCTGGTGCTGCTGAACGAAGTTTCGGCAACCATCCGCCAGTCAACCGCGCTGACCCCGGAAATGCTGAAGCTGGCCAAGCGGCACGGCTTCTCCGATGCCCAGATCGGCGCCCTGACGAACAACTCAGAGGCAGTGGTCCGCGGCGTCCGCCAGGCACTGAACATCCGCCCCGTCTACAAGACCGTGGACACCTGTGCGGCCGAGTTCAACGCGTACACCCCGTACCACTACTCCTCCTACGACGAGGAAGACGAGATCGCGCTGCACGAAAAACCGTCCGTCATCATCCTCGGCTCGGGCCCGAACCGCATCGGCCAGGGCATCGAGTTCGACTACTCCTGCGTCCACGCCTCCATGGCGCTGCGCAAGGCTGGCTATGAGACCGTCATGGTCAACTGCAACCCGGAAACCGTCTCCACCGACTATGACGTCTCCACCCGCCTGTACTTCGAACCCCTGACGCTTGAGGACGTGCTTGAGGTCATCGCGGCCGAGGAGCGCACCGGCGGCGTCATGGGCGTCTTCGTGCAGCTAGGCGGCCAGACCCCGCTGAAGCTGGCCCAGGAACTGGCCGACGCCGGTGTCCCGATCCTTGGCACCTCACCGGAAGCCATTGACCTGGCCGAGCACCGCGGCATGTTCTCGCGCGTTTTGGACGAGGCGGGCTTGATTGCGCCCAAGAACGGCACTGCCGTGTCCTTCAACGACGCCAAGAAGATCGCCGACGAAATCGGCTACCCCGTCCTTGTCCGCCCGTCCTACGTTTTGGGCGGCCGCGGCATGGAAATCGTCTACGACGAGGCCAACCTCTCGCGCTACATCAAGAACGCCACCGAAATCACGCAGGCGCACCCGGTCCTGATCGACAGGTTCTTAGAAGATGCCATCGAAATTGACGTTGACGCGCTCTTCGACGGCAAGGAGATGTACCTCGGCGGCATCATGGAGCACATCGAAGAAGCCGGCATCCACTCCGGTGACTCCGCGTGTGTGCTGCCTCCTATCACCCTGGGCAAGGACGTGCAGGAGCGGGTCCGCAAGGCCACCCTGGCCATCGCCGAGGGCGTTGGCGTGCGCGGCCTGATCAACATCCAGTTCGCCCTCGCAGCCGACATCCTCTACGTGCTCGAAGCCAACCCGCGGGCCTCTCGCACAGTGCCGTTCGTCTCCAAGGCAACCGGCGTGCAGATGGCCAAGGCCGCAGCGCTGATCGGTGTTGGCGTGTCCATCGCCCACCTGCGCAGCGTCCACCACATCCTGCCCGAAATTGGCGACGGCGGCACCCTTCCGGACAGCGCTCCGGTCGCCGTGAAGGAAGCCGTCATGCCGTTCAACCGTTTCCGCACGGTTGAGGGTCACGTTGTGGACTCCCTGCTCGGGCCGGAAATGCGTTCCACCGGTGAAGTCATGGGCATTGACAAGCACTTCGACACGGCATTTGCCAAGAGCCAGGCGGCCGCTAATGGCGCCCTGCCCGTTGACGGGAAGGTCTTCGTCTCTGTCGCCAACCGTGACAAGCGCAATATCATCATGGCCGTCAAGCGCCTCGCCGACCTCGGATACGAGATCGTCTCCACGGGTGGCACCGCTGACGTGCTGCGCCGCAACGGCATCGCCTCCACGACTGTCCGCAAGATCGCCGAAGGCACCTCCGAAGCCGGTGAGGGAACCATCGTTGACCTGATCAACAACGGCGAGATCGACATGATCTTCAACACCCCTACGGGTGGCCAGGCTCGCGGTGACGGTTACGAGATCCGCGCGGCAGCCGTCTCCAACGGCAAGCCCTGCATCACCACGGTGGCCGAGTTCAACGTGGCCGTCCAGGCCATGGAGGCACTGCGTACGTACGAATGGGATGTCACGAGCCTGCAGGAACACGCCAAGGTTTTGGCGGCAGGTCAGGCGCTCCAGCATGCCAAGTAACATCCCCAGCCCCTCCCACAGCTCGCAAGCTCGCAGTGGGTCCCTCGGGGCCGGGGGGCCCCGCGGCGGCCAGGGATTCGGCGCCCGCCTCGCCGCCGCGATGGTTGCCCGCGGCCCGCTGTGCGTTGGCATCGACCCGCACCCGGGGCTGCTTGCAACCTGGGGTCTTGAGGATTCCGTGCAGGGCCTGCGCACGTTCTCACAGACGGTGCTCGAAGCCGTCGCGCCGCTTGCGGCGGCCATCAAGCCGCAGGTGGCACTGTACGAGCGCCACGGTTCGGCCGGCTTCTCGGTTCTTGAGGAACTGCTTGCCGCCGCTGCACAGGCGAAGGTGCTGACCATCGCCGACGCAAAGCGCGGGGATATTGGCTCGACCATGGCAGGCTACGCCGATGCGTGGCTGCGCGACGGCTCGGCCCTTGCCGCCGATTCCGTGACGCTGAGCCCGTACCTGGGCTTCGAGTCGCTGCGTCCGGCGCTTGATCTCGCGGCGGCCAATGGCCGAGGCGTGTTTGTGCTTGCCCTGACCTCCAACCCTGAGGGCGCTTCGGTGCAGCACGTGGGCGGCAGCGAATCCGTGGCCAAGCGCATTGCGCAGGCGGCCGCCGTCGAAAACCGGCGCTATGCAGCAGATGCCCTGGGCTCGGTTGGCCTGGTTGTCGGTGCGACAGTGGGCAACGCGCTCATCGAGCTGGGCATTGACCTGGCGGCTGTCCACGGGCCGCTGTTGGCGCCGGGCCTTGGTGCCCAGGGCGCCACGGGAGCCGACATGCGGGCCACCTTCGGTGCCGCCTACCCTGCCGTTCTGGCGACCTCCAGCCGTGGCATCCTTGCCGCGGGCCCCACGGTCGCCGGTTTGCGCGCGGCCACGGTGGAGACCCTGGCGGGATTGTAGCGGCAGGTGATCGGCAGCACTCCGGCAGGCCTGGATTGATTTGCTTCCCCGGTGCGGATAAGTTCGATGAATCACTGTAGTCGAACCCCGCACCGGGGACAGTCATTTTTAGGGGAGTCTTTTTCGTGAATTTGCCGCAGTTGTCCCATCAGGAACGCGCAGACGCACGCATCAAGGCCATTGCGGCACGGGCCGTCAGGTCCCAGGCAAAACAGAACCTCAAATCAGGGCAGGCAAGTGTGGCTGACGTGCTTGAGGCGGCAGCCGGTGAACCTGCACTGGACAGACTTAAAGTGTGTGAATTATTGGAAGCCCTCCCGGGCATTGGAAAGGTACGTGCAACTGTGATCATGAGCGAGCTGGGGATTGCCCCAACCCGCAGGGTGCGTGGCCTTGGCGTGCACCAGCGCCGGGCCTTGGTGGACTACCTGGGGGCCAGATCATGAACACTGTTCCTGTACCCGGTGAGAACACCACCCGCACCAAGGCCCGCAGCGGGGTAACCGTCCTGGCGGGCCCCACCGCCGTCGGCAAGGGCACGGTCTCAACCTTCATCCGGGACAACTACCCCGATGTGTGGCTCTCGGTGTCGGCAACGACACGCACGGCACGTCCGGGCGAGGACGAAGGGGTCCACTACTTCTTCAAGACGGCCGAAGAGTTCGATGCGCTCGTTCAGGACGGCGGCCTGCTGGAGTGGGCGGTTGTCCACGGCGTCAACCGCTACGGCACCCTTCGAAGCACGGTTCAGGCCGCGGTTGCCGCCGGCAAGTCGGTGCTGCTGGAAATTGACCTGCAGGGCGCCCGGCAGGTCAAGGAGGCCATGCCGGAGGCGGATTTTGTCTTCCTGGCACCGCCAAGCTGGGACGAATTGGTCCGCCGTTTGGTGGGACGCGGCACAGAAAGCGCCCAGGAACAGCAGCGACGGCTGGAAACGGCTAAACTGGAACTTGCTGCCGCGCCGGAATTTGATTACGTCATTGTCAATGACGATGTAAGCCGTGCTGCAGCCGCGCTGGTTGACCTGATGGGGCTCACACCCCACCACATTGTTTGATCAGACTTTTTGGTTCCACCATTGTTTGATCTGCAAGACACCCTTTCGAATTTTTTGGAGAAGTAATTGACTACACAACCCGAAGGCATCATCAATCCCTCAATCGATTCGCTGCTTGAGGCAGCAGACTCGAAGTACGGACTGGTCATCTTTGGTGCCAAGCGCGCACGCCAGATCAACGCCTACTACGCACAGCTCCACGAGGGCCTGTTCGAGTACGTCGGCCCCCTGGTCGACACGAAGCTGAACGAGAAATCACTCTCAATCGCCTTCCGTGAAATCGACGAGGGCCTGCTGGTCTCCACGCCGGTCGAAACCGCGTAACTGAATTAAGCACACACACGGTGTCGAGCCTGAACATAGTCCTGGGGGTGGGCGGAGGAATCGCCGCCTACAAGTCCGCGTTGCTGCTGCGCCTCTTCACGGAGGCAGGCCACGCTGTCACAGTCATACCCACCGACGCGTCCACGAAATTTGTGGGCGTTGCCACGTGGGAGGCGCTGAGCGGACGGCCCGTCACGAACAATGTTTTCGACTCCGTGGACCAGGTCAACCATGTCCGGATCGGGCATGAGGCCGACCTGATCGTTGTGGCCCCGGCAACTGCGGACCTTTTGGCCAAGGCTGCCGGCGGCCACGCCAACGATCTTCTAACCACCACCTTGTTGATGGCGCGCGGCCCGGTGCTGTTCGCCCCCGCCATGCACACGGAAATGTGGCAGCATGCCTCAACCGTGGCAAACGTGGCCCTGCTGCGTTCGCGTGGGGTCCATGTCCTTGACCCGGCTGTCGGCCGTTTGACGGGCCCCGACACCGGCCCCGGCCGCCTGCCTGAACCTGAGGCGATCTTCGCCGCGGCCATGGCCCTTGTCGATGGCTCTTGCGCCGTGACGCACGACGCCGGGTCCCCGGCCCCCGCTGCCACCCCGGCTTCCGCCGTTCCCGCAGCATCCGGCCCCCTGGCCGGCAAGCGTGTGCTCATCACTGCCGGGGGCACCCGCGAACCCCTTGATCCCGTGCGCTACCTTGGCAACAAGTCATCGGGCAAACAGGGTGTGGCACTGGCCGAAGCGGCCCTTGCCGCCGGCGCGGCCGTCACCCTGATCCACGCACCGATGGAGGTGCCCGCACCCGCAGGCGCCACAATCCAGCGGATTGAAACTGCCCTCGAACTGCGTGCGGCAACCCTTGCGGCTGCGGCAACGGCCGACGTCGTCATCATGGCGGCAGCCGTCGCTGATTTCCGCCCCTCCACCATCTCCACGGGCAAGATCAAAAAACGTGATGACACCGCCGATCCCGTCATCGCCCTTGTGCGCAACCCCGACATCCTCGTCGAGGTCGTGGCCCACAGGGCGGCGAGGAACCAGGTGCAGCTGATCGTTGGCTTTGCCGCGGAGACCGGTGACGACCGGGCAGACGCACGCAGCTACGCCCGGGAAAAACTTGTCCGCAAGGGCTGTGACCTCCTGGTCGTGAACGAGGTGGGTCCGGGGGAGTCCGGTTCCGAGCGGGTCTTCGGCCAGGACAACAACCAGGTTGAGATCCTCGCCCTTGACGGTGCCGGCCCCGTGCAGGCTGCCGGCAGCAAGCGTGAGGTGGCGGACGCCGTCGTGCTTCTCCTGGCGCAGCGCCTGGCAGCACGGTAGCCCACCACGGTGATGATCCCCTCCTGTGTGACATTCCACGACCGGCGTCCCCTTAGCGCAATTCAAACCCAAGTAGAGTAGACCAGTGACTTCAGCAAACCCCCTGCGCCTCTTCACCTCCGAATCGGTGACGGCAGGCCACCCAGACAAAATTTGTGACCAGATCAGCGACGCCATCCTTGACGCGCTGCTGGCCGAAGACCCCGATTCCCGGGTGGCCGTGGAAACCATGGCGACCACGGGGCTCGTTCACGTGGCCGGCGAGGTGACAACGAACGCTTACGTTGAGATCCCGGCGATCGTGCGCAACACGATCCTTGACATCGGCTACGACTCTTCGGCCAATGGCTTTGACGGGGCGCGCTGTGGCGTGTCTGTCTCCATCGGCCAGCAGTCGCAGGACATTTCCGACGGCGTGTTCAACGCACTTGAGGTCCGCGAGGGCACCGCCGTTGACAAGTACGACACCCAGGGCGCAGGGGACCAGGGTCTCATGTTCGGGTACGCGAGCGACGAGACCGCGTCCTACATGCCGACCCCCATCTTCCTGGCCCACAGGCTTTCCGAACGCCTCACGAATGTGCGCAAGGACGGCCTGCTCTCTTACCTGCGCCCCGACGGCAAGACCCAGGTGACCATCGGGTACGACGGCGAAAAGCCCGTGTCCGTGGACACCGTTGTCATCTCCAGCCAGCACGCCGAAGGCACCTCACTTGACCAGCTGCGCGCGGACCTGCAGGAATTTGTGATCGCACCTGTCATGGAGGCTTCGGGCCTGGATGTTTCTGCCATCAAGACCTACCTGAACCCCGCAGGCCCGTTTGTTGTCGGCGGCCCCGTGGGCGACGCCGGCCTGACAGGGCGCAAGATCATCGTCGACACCTACGGCGGCATGGCCCGCCACGGCGGCGGCGCGTTCTCCGGCAAGGACCCGTCAAAGGTTGACCGTTCGGCCGCCTACGCCATGCGCTGGGTTGCCAAGAACGTTGTGGCGGCAGGCCTGGCCTCCCGCGCCGAAGTCCAGGTCGGCTACGCCATCGGTGTTGCCCGCCCTGTCGGGGTATACGTTGAGACGTTCGGCACCGAGACCGTCGACCCGCGCCGCATCGAGGCCGCGATTGCAGCGATCTTCGACCTGCGCCCCATGGCGATCATCGACAGCCTTGACCTCAAGCGTCCCATTTACGCCAAGACCGCCGCCCACGGCCACTTTGGCCGTGACGACGCCGACTTCACGTGGGAAAACCTGGACCGCGTCGACGCGCTGAAGGCCTTCTTCAACGCCTAAGGGTTTTTGGACCACGGTTTGTCCACAACTGAGCACAGCCTGCCGACAACTTTGTCAGTGGGCTGTGCTTAGCTGGTTTTAAGGCTCCCTTTTGGACCCGCCGCATTCATCCATACTTCAGTCAGGAGGACTTCATGGACGACGATCTCAGCCACGGCGTGCAGTTGAGCCTCCTTGGCGGCTTTGTGGCCAAGAAACGCGTGGCCGACCCCCACAGCGGTGTTGTCCTGGCCCCCAACCTTCCCGTCGCCCAGGTGGTGATCGACTCGCCCCTGCCGCATCTGGACCGGATCTTTGATTACTCCGTGCCTCTGGAGCTCGACGGCGATGCGCAGCCTGGTGTGCGGGTGCGGGTGAAATTCTCGGGCCAGGACCTGAACGGTTTCATCGTGGCGCGTGTGGCCGAGTCCGAGAGTGCGCGCCTGGTTCCGCTGGCCCGCGTGTACTCCGCCGTTCCCGTCCTTGCGCCGCAAGTGCTTGAACTCGCCCGCAAGGTTGCCGCGCGTTATTGCGGCACTGTGGCCGACGTGCTGCGCGTCGCCGTGCCGCCGCGGGTCGCCAGCCTGGATAAGGTGTTTCTCCAGCAGGCGGGGGAGCGCGCGAGCCTGTCCGCCATGGCTGATGCCCCCCTTGACGCCGAACCGCCCGCCACACCGGGACACTCCCTCTTCGCTGATTTCCCGCATGCCGAGGACTTCCTCACGCGACTTGCCATGGGGGACAGCCCCAAGGCAGTCCTTGGCTCGCTGGCGGGTTACGGCGCACACTCCTGGCATCACCAGCTGGCCCAAGTCGTGGCTTATTGCCAGATTTCAGGCCGTGGCGCCATTGTGGTGGTGCCTGATCTGCGGGACCTTGAACTCCTTGAGCAGGCCTTCGCCTCCGTGTTGCCGGTTGAGAGTTTCGTGAAGCTGACCGCCGACGACGGCCCCAACCTGCGCTACGCCAACTTTCTGCGCGTCCTCTCGGGCGATGTGCGGATTGTCATTGGCACCCGTTCGGCCGCCTACGCCCCGGTGGCGGACCTGGGCCTCGTATGCTGCTGGGACGACGGCGACGAACTGCACGTTGAGCGCCGCGCGCCCTACCAGCACAGCCGCGACGTCCTGCTGCTGCGCTCGGAGGTCGAGGATGCCGCAGTCCTCATGGCGGGGCACAGCCGCAGCAGCGAATCGCAGCGCCTTGTTGCCACGGGATGGGCCCAGGAACTTCTCGCGGGGCGTCCGGAGGTGCGCAAAGGGAGCGCCCGGGTGGTCAGCACCTCCGATTCCTACGAAACGGAGCGCGACCCGGCGGCCGCCATGGCCCGGCTCCCGCACAGGGCGTGGGAAACCGCCAAGGCCGCCTTGAAGTTCGGACCCGTCCTTGTGCAGGTTGCGCGCACGGGCTACGCTCCGGCGCTAGCCTGCCAACGGTGCCGGGAGGTGGCACGGTGCCGGCACTGTGCGGGGCCTTTGATGCAGACGCGGTCCCCGGGTTCGTCATCGAATATGGTGACCTGCAAATGGTGCGGCAAGGCGGAGACCGCCTTCAGCTGCAACACCTGCGGCAACCACGAGCTGCGCGCCATAGCCGTGGGGGCGCTGCGAACTGCCGAGGAACTCGGGCGGGCGTTCCCCTCCGTCCCGGTGATTTCATCCTCGGGTGACCACATCAAGACAACGGTGCCCGACAGGCCCGCCATCGTGGTGGCGACGATCGGGGCTGAACCTGTCGCGCCCAACGGCTACGCGGCGGCATTGCTTCTGGACGGTGATTCCATGCTGCGCCGGGAATCCCTGCGTGCCGGCGAGGAAACACTGCGGCGCTGGATGAATGCCGCAGCACTCGTCCGTCCCGCCAAGGACGGTGGGATTGTCGTTGTCACGGCCGAGGAATCCGTTGAAGTCGGTGCCTTGGTGCGATGGGACCCTGCCGGACATGCCGAACGTGAATTTGCGCTGCGCCACGAACTGGGGCTGCCCCCTGCCGTCCGGCTTGCGTCGCTGACAGGCAGCGAAGCCGACGTTGAGGCGTTCCAAGCCGCCCTGAAACTGCCCGCTGAGGTGCGCAGCATCGGTCCCGCGCCGGTGCTTGTGGGGCGTGGCGGAGACAGCGGTGATGACGCACCTGACTACAGGACCATCCTGCTCTTCCCGTACCCCATGGCGGCGGCCGTGACAGCCACCATCCGTGCACTGAAGGCCGCGAATGCGGCGCGCAGGGTCGGTTCCCCCGTTCAGGTTCGGTGCGACGGGCTCGACGTACTCTAAGCCCACCTTCCGTCGCCGAGTCAGCGGGTAAGCATCGAGTCAGCGGATAATAACCCGCTGACTCGACGTTGACCCGCTAACTGAATCGCGCATCGGGTCCATGTCCGGCATGGCACACAGCGCGAAGGTGGCGGACCCACCCTAGATGCGGTACCGGCTCCGCAGCTCCTGCGCGATGGACACAAGCTCCTGGGCCGAGGAATCCCAACTGAACGTTGCCGCCTGGGCGACCGACGCCGTCGAGCTGGCAGCCCATTTTTCAGGATCGGCCAGGGCGTGGACGGCTGCCGCAAAGTCAGACGGCGAATCGGCCGGCACATAGTGCGCGGCGGAACCGCCCACTTCCTTAAAGATCTCGGTGTCGGCCACCACCACGGGGGTCCCGAGCGCCATGGCCTCGACCAGCGGCAGGCCGTAGCCCTCGGCCTTGCTGAGGGTGACAAGAGCCGTTGTGCGCAGGAGCAGCTCATCGTACTCGGCGTCGGTGACCCCGTTGTGGAACACCACCGTTGCACCTGCCGGCACGAGGGCCTCTAGTTCCGTGCGCCGTTCCGCGGAGATGCGGCTGAGCAGGTTCAGCGTGAAGTCGGGCAGCCCGGCCATGCCGCGGATCAAGGTTTCCACGTTCTTGTAGGGCATGAACGAGCCCATGTACGTGAGCGACTTCTCCGGCGCCACAGCGGGATCGCGCGGTGTGCGTTCGCCCTGCGGCGCATTGCCAATGATCCTGACGGGCCGCTTGGTCAGCGCGTGCTTGCGCATCAGGCCCAGGGTGGTTTCGCTGATCGTCGCCACCACGTTTGCCCGGTTCAGCAGCACCCGCTGCGGCCAGTACGCCTTGTGGTAGAGGCGCCACAGGATGCGGACGGGGGCAGGCAAAAAGCCGGGGGGAGCGGGGTGCTCGTAGTAAATAAGGTCGTGCAGGGTCAGCACCAGCGGGTATTTCCGCCCCCAGCTGCCCATGGTCTGCATGGGGCAAAACACCAGGTCGGCGCCCAGCTTGTTCACATGGCGGGCCACGAAAAGCTCTAGTGGGGACAGTGGAGAGTTGATCTTCACCCAGGGAAGATCCGGCAGCAGGGCAAGCTGCCGCTCGTCGTGGATGAGCATCGTCACGTCGGCGTAAGGTGCGAGGGCGGCCATGAGGGACGCGCCGTAGCGGCTGATGCCGTCGTGGTGGTCCATGCGGGTGAACCGGGCGTCCATGACGATTTTTGGCTTGCCCATGGCAGTTGGCTTGCTCGCAGCGGTTGGGTAGCTCACAGTGCGGGGTGCCTTTCAAGGAAGTCGGTGATGGCGGCCGCGGCAGGCCCGGGCGTTTCGTAGTGGATCAGGTGTCCGACGTTCTCGATGACAACCAGTTCGCCATCGGGCAGCAGGTCAAGGAGTGTGTGCTGGTGGGGGAGTGGTGCGATTTCATCCCTGTCACCGGCAATTAGCAAGGTGGGCAGCGTGAGCTTGCCGGCGACCTCGCGGACCGTGCCGCTGACCGAGGCCCGGAATGCTTCAAGGAGCATGTCCCTGTTGGCGAAGCCGCTGAAGTAGGCATGGTGCTGGCCGTGGATGAACGCCAGCAGCGCCTTGTCCCGGGTTTTCGCCATCGTCACACTCATGACGTGCACTATCAGTTTGCTGCGGAGCAGAGCGAAGCCCAGGGATTCGGGCAGCTTTGCCGCAGCCCAATAGTAGAACACGGCAAGCTTGGTCATGATGCCCTTGGTCCCGTCCAAGGCGGGGGAGGCGATCGGGTTGACAAGGATCAACGGATACACCCTGCCCGGGTTGGCCGCCACAAAATGGCTGACCACTAGGGAACCGAACGAATGCCCCAGCAGGACGGTCTGCGGGCCAAGGGAGAGAGCGTCAAGGAAGCCCGCGAGGAATTCCGCGTATCCGGTGATGCCGTGCATTCCGGGGGCAAGCGCCGGTGAGGTGCCAAAGCCGGGCAGGTCGGCCATGATGATCCGGTCATCGGGAAGGAGCTCGACGACCCGTTCCAGGCCGTGGTGGTCGCCGCGGAATCCATGAACCATCACAATGGTGCGCGTGGCAGTTCCGCCGTCCGCCGGGGCATACTCCCAGAAGTGCACGGGCGTTCCGTTGACGTCAAGACGGTGGGCACTCTCGCGCCCGGTGAGGTTCACCGCCAGCGGCGGGGTGTCCGGCGTCGTGCTTCTCTTCAGCGCCATGCTAATTAACGGCACTGGGGCTTGAACCGGAGCGGCGGCCATTGTCCATCGAGGCAATGAGGCCCATCTCGGCGTCGGTCAAAACAAAGTCAAAGACTGAAAGGTTCTCGCGGACCCGCTGCGCCGAGCTGGCCTTGGGGATCACCAGGTGCCCCGACTGAACATGCCACCGCACAACGATTTGGGCCACCGATCGGCCATGCCCTGCGGCCAGGGCCACCAGGATGGGATCATCAAGGATCGCGCCACGGGCCAGCGGGCTCCAGGCCTGGGTGGTAATGCCCAACTCGGCATGCAGGGCACGCAATGGGGTTTGCGCCAGCCACGGGTGAAGCTCCACCTGGTTCACGGCAGGGACAACCTCGCAGACGTCGAGGAGTTGAGTAAGGTGTTCGGGCTCAAAGTTGCTCACGCCGATGGCCCGCACGCGTCCCTCCCGGTACAGGGTTTCAAGGGCCTTGTACGTGGGGATGAACAGCCCGCGCTCGGGGCAGGGCCAGTGGATGAGGTACATGTCCAGGTAGTCAAGGCCAAGCTGTTCCATGCTGGCATCGAAGGCCGCCAGGGTTGAGTCGTAGCCCTGCTCGGTGTTCCATACTTTTGAGGTGACAAACAGCTCGTCGCGGGGCATGCCGCCGGCGACAGCCTGGTTTACCGCCGCCCCGACACCGGCCTCATTCGCGTACAGAGCCGCGGTGTCGATGGTCCGGTATCCGATGTCAATCGCCGTCGAGACCAGGTCTGCACAGTCCTCCGCCGGGACCTTGTAGACGCCGAAGCCGAGCTGGTCGATGCTGACGCCGTTGTTGAGCGTGTGTTTGGGGGAACGATGCATACCCATGACTTTACCCAGTGCAGGCAGCGGCAACATCATTGGTGCAGTTCCTGAGCCGCGCATGCAGGGCCCCGGCGTGGGTACCACTTGACCCATGAGCGCGATTATTGGACCACTCTAGAGAAAGCCCCGGCAAACTGGCACACTGTGCCCATGATTCATCCATTGGGTACTCAGGATCCACCGGCTGGCGGCGGGAGCCGTTCGGCCATGTTCGTTGATTTTGACAATGTCTATTCCCGGCTGAGGCAGGTTGATCCTGCCGTGGCCGAGCGGTTTGCCCGGGAACCGGTTGAGTGGCTCAAGGCAGTGTCCAATGCCGATGCGCCCGCTGCAGGGGGCACCCGGCGTTTCCTGATGAGGAATTGCTACCTGAACCCCGAGGTGTTTTCGCCCTATCGAAAATACTGGGCGCGTGCCGGGTTCCGCGTCATGGACTGCCCCTCTCTGACGATGCACCGCAAGAGCAGCGCCGACATCCACCTGGTTCTTGACGCCATGGACGTTCTGCTGGGAGACGTGCGAATTGATGAGTTCTTCATAGCGTCGCCAGATGCCGACTTCACTGCCCTGGTGCAGCGCCTGCGTGCCAAGGACCGCCGGACAACCCTCATTGTCACAGGTGCCGTCGCCTCGGCGTACAGCGAAATGGCCGACGCCGTGATTCACTCCCTTGATGCCCTGAAGTCCCTGGGTGGGGGCGCCCGCGAATACGCGGCGCTGGTCGAGTTGCCCACCAGGGTCCCCGCGAAGGCTGACCCGGTGACACCGCCGGCAGTGGCGGCCGCCGCCACAATCACCGGCCCCGCGGCAGACGCCGTCCGGGCATTGGTCCGCCATGCCCCTGGGCCACTTCACGCGTCCGCTGTTGCCGGTCTTGCTGCGTCAAAGGAACCTGCCCTGGTGAACGGTTGGGCAGGCCGAAAGAAGTTTGGGGTCTGGGTGGCTCAGATCGGCGGGCACATCGGCTAAGCACCCAAGGCTTCTCCCGGCTGGGTGTGGGATTCACGCCGGTTCTCGGTGCAAGATCTTGGCCCCAAGCCCTCCACGTCAGCGGTTACAAATCCGCCTGCGATGACCTTCGAGCAACGCATTTCCCAAGCCGCGGCCGTCCCCTGCCTGTCCATGGCGCAGTACCGCCGGATCTTCCTTTCCCTCGCTGTGCGGTCCCACTCGTCATCGAATGCCGGTGAGCTGGCAAAACTTGTCAGGGATGACTGTGTGGCTGGCGGAACCCCGGCGCCGCGGGCCAAGATCAGTCTTGTTGTTCGTGGGCTCAAGATCGCAGGGAATCCGCTCGATGGACAGTCCCCGGCAACCACATTGGCTGCCGTGTGGGTGAAACATGTTCAGGAATCGTGCCACAGCGCTGGAGTGGTGTTGGAGGAGCGGGAGACCAAGGAACTGCAGCAGTGGGTGAGCGGTGGGCTGTGGGGAAGCGGCCCAGCCAAAAAGTTGGCGATCGCCTGAGGGTTCAGATGCCGTCAAGGCTGCTGAGGAAGCCAAAAATCGGGTCAGTGGCATGGCTGTCCTGCTCCACCAGTTCACGCGCCGTCGTCTCATCTAAAATCAGGTCGGTGACGAGCCCGGCAGCGAGTGCCCCACGCAGTCCGGTGATCTTCGTACGTCCGGAAACAACACAAATACGACGCCGGACCTTGCGCAGGCTCTCCAGGCTGGGTCCGCTGGAGCGTGAGTTGAGCGCAATGCCCTCATCGCTCCCATCCGAACGGAAGAACACCGTTGCCACGTCCCCGGCCACACCGCTGGCCTCAAGCGCGTCAAGGTCCGTGGAGTCAAGGTAGCCGCCGGAGTAGACATGGCTGGGGATTTCGGCGTCCATTGAGCCCACGCCGAAGATCGCGATGGTCATGCGTTCCTGCAAGTCAAGGATGCGGCGAACACTGCGTTCCTGCCACATCAGGGCCTTGGTTTCTGCATGGTCGAAGAAGGCCGGGACGGGAAACTGTTCAACCTTGGCGCCGTAGGCCGTTCCGAAGCGCCTGATGATCTCCGAGGCGTAGGTGATGCCCGAGGTCTGGGTGTTGCCGGCACCGTTGAGCTGGACGATCGTGGTGCTGTGCGTTGTCTTGCGGGTCAGATGGCGGCTCACGGTGCTCACCGTTGAACCCCAGGCGACGCCGATGACCGCGTTGGAGTCAACCAAGGGCCCGATGGTCCTGGCGGCCTGCATGCTGACCCGCTCGAGCACCTCCATCTCATTGAGCGTGTCGGAAATAGGAACCACGTGCACCTCCACCCGGTAGCGATTGCGGATGAGACGTTCAAGTTCGGGGGCGCGGTCGGAGGGGGTCTTGATCTGGATCTGCACGAGCCCGGTTTCCCTCGCTGTCGCAAGCAGCCTGGAAACGGTGGATCGGGACGTTCTAAGCTCGCGTGCGATGGCGTCCATGGTTTGGTCCTGCAAGTAGTACATTTGTGCAGCCCTGAGGGCATCTTGCTGTTTTGTCCGCTTCGATGACACGGTATCCCAGCCCTTTCTGCACGTTCGTGCAATGCTGTTGACTATATTTTCCGTTTATTCAAACAATAATGGGAACAGGCGCTCAGTGCGCGCAACAACGGGACTCGAATGAGGTCGATGTGAGAATCCTAGGCAACGCCGGCAAGAACGAAGATTCCAAGGATGCGACACCGGTGGTGCGTGCCCAGGTGGAGTCCCTTAAGGAGCGCCCGCATGCCCGCGTTTTGATCATTGGCGGCGGCATCAACGGCGTCGGAACGTTCCGCGACCTTGCCCTGCAGGGCATCGATGTTGCCCTGGTTGAACGTGGAGATTACTGCCAGGGTGCCTCGGGTGCGTCCTCGCACATGATCCACGGTGGCATCCGCTACCTGGAAAACGGCGAGTTCCGCCTCGTGCGGGAATCGGTGGTTGAGCGCAACGGGCTGCTGAAGATCGCACCGCACTATGTCAAGCCGCTGCAGACAACCATCCCGATCTTCAGCACCTTCTCGGGCATTCTCAGCGCCCCCATCCGCTTCCTGACCCACAAGCAGGGCAAGCCGCAGGAACGCGGGGCGTTCCTGATCAAGGTTGGCCTGACGTTATACGATGCCTTCTCACGTGACGGCGGCACAGTTCCCCGCCACGACTTCAAGGGCCGCAAGAAGGCCTTGGCCGAACTTCCCCAGTTGCACCCGGGCATCAAGTACGCCGCAACCTACTATGACGCCTCGGTGCACAACCCCGAGCGCCTGACCCTGGACGTGCTCCAGGATGGTGAGAAGGCCGGGGCGACCGCCACAGAGACCAGGGCCCGCGCCACCAACTATGTTGCGGCAACCGCGGTCAAGGATGACGGCGTCGAGCTCACCGACCAGCTCACGGGCGAAACTTTTACGTTCACCGCCGACGTCATCATCAACACCACAGGCGCCTGGGTCGACATGACCAACTCGGCCATGGGTGCTGCCACCAAGTTCATGGGCGGCACCAAGGGCTCGCACATCGTCTTTGACCACCCGGGCTTGCTGGCTGCCTGCAACGGCCGCGAGATCTTCTTCGAACACACCGACGGCCGCATCGTACTGATCTACCCCATGGGTGATCGGGTTCTTGTCGGCACCACGGACGTCGACGCCGACATGACCGCGGATGCCGTTTGCACCGAGGAGGAGATCGACTACTTCTTCGATCTCATCGGGCATGTCTTCCCCAACGTCCTCGTCACCAGGGACGAGATCGTCTACAGCTTCGCCGGTGTGCGCCCGCTGCCGCGCCACGACGAAACCGCTCCCGGTTTCGTCTCCCGCGACTACCGCATCGAGCGTTCGGACCGCACCATCGCCGGCGCCTCCGTTCCCGTGCTCAGCCTGGTCGGCGGAAAGTGGACGACCTTCCGTGCCCTGTCCGAGCACATGACCAACGACGTCCTGGCCATCCTGGGTGAGACGCGCAAAACATCGACGGCCAAACTCCCCATTGGCGGGGGCGTGAACTTCCCGGACACCAGCGCAGGCATTGAAGCCTGGATCGCCTCCCACACGGGCGATTCGGTGGATGCAGCCCGGTCGGGGACGTTGTTGACCCGCTATGGCACCCGCGCCGAGGACGTCCTGGCCTACCTGAAGGAAGGCGAGGACACCGTGTTCGACTCGACCGATGAACTCAGTGACCGCGAGGTTGCCTTCATGGTGGAGAACGAGCAGGTCGGACATCTCATCGACGTCATGATCCGCCGCACCTCACTGGCCTTCCGTGGACTTGTCACCAGCGAACTACTGGCCGAGACCGCGGCCGCACTTGCGGGGCCGCTGGGCTGGAACGAGGCGAAGGTTGCTGAAGAAATCAGCCACGCCGTGTATGTCCTGGACCATTTCCACGGAGTCCAGGTACAAAGCTTGATTGCCTAGCCCTTCGGGGCAATGGGGGCTCAAGAGGGCCAACCAACAGTGGTTGGCCCTTTCGTGTAGGAATTAACCAATTGGAGTCAAAGATGTCTCTAGGAATAGTGTTCGCATCCGAAGTGATGGGAACAATGATGCTGACCCTGCTGGGTTGTGGTGTCGTTGCCAACGTTGCCTTGAAAGGAACCAAGGGTAATTCCGGCGGGTTCCTGCTGGTCAACTGGGGCTGGGGCTTGGCAGTCTTTGCCGGTGTCTTTGTCGCCGCCAAATCGGGGGCACACCTCAATCCGGCCGTCACAGTAGGTTTGTTGGCCAACGGCAAGGCCGAGTACGCACCCGGTGTCGCTGTTGATTTCGCTTCCACCATGACGTACTTCGGTGGTGAGCTCGTTGGCGCATTCATCGGCGCCGTCGTCTGCTGGATTGCCTACAAGCAGCACTTTGACAGCGAACCTGATGCTGCAACGAAGCTGGGTGTTTTCTCAACCGGACCTGCCATTCGCAGCTATGGCTGGAACGTTGCCACTGAAGTCATCGGCACGTTTGTTCTTGTATTCGTCATCCTGCACTTTGCCAACGGCCCCGCCGCGCTCGGTCCGCTTCCCGTGGCACTTCTCGTTGTCGGCATCGGCGCGTCCCTCGGTGGTCCCACCGGATACGCCATCAACCCCGCCCGTGACCTGGGGCCGCGCATTGCGCACGCACTGCTGCCCATCAAGGGGAAGGGCTCCAGCGACTGGAGCTACGCCTGGGTACCCGTGGTTGGCCCCCTCCTCGGGGGCGCACTCGGGGGACTCGCAGCATCCTGGCTGCCCCTCGTGGTGGCGGCAAGTTAGTCAACCAACTGTTTGTTCATAATGTGATTCACGAGCAAAGGAATTAAACATGTCTCAGTATGTAATTGCCATTGACCAGGGAACCACCAGCAGCCGGGCCATCGTCTTTGACCATGACGGCAACATTGTCTCCACCGGCCAGCTCGAGCATGAGCAGATTTTCCCCAAGGCCGGCTGGGTCGAACACAACGCGACCGAGATCTGGAACAACACCCGCGAGGTCATCGGCACCGCGCTGGCCCAGGCCAATCTGACCCGCCATGACATTGTCGGCGTCGGCATCACCAATCAGCGCGAAACCGCCGTCGTCTGGGACAAGAACACCGGCGTGCCCGTCTACAACGCCATCGTGTGGCAGGACACCCGCACGCAGCCCATCGTGGACGAGCTGGCAGCCGACGGCGGCGTGGAGCGCTTCAAGGCCAAGGTGGGCCTGCCGCTGGCAACCTACTTCTCGGGCACCAAGATCAAGTGGATTCTTGACAACGTTGAAGGGGCCCGTGAAAGGGCCGAGGCCGGGGACCTGCTGTTCGGCAACACCGACAGCTGGGTCACCTGGAACCTGACGGGCGGGCCCGACGGCGGCGTGCACATCACCGATGTCACCAACGCCTCGCGCACAATGTTCATGGACCTTGAAACGCTGTCGTGGGATGAGGAAATCCTGGCCGTCTTCGGCGTGCCGAAGTCCATGATGCCTGCCATCAAGTCCTCCTCCGAGGTGTACGGCCACGTGCACGGCAGCCAGCTGCTGCGCGAGGTCCCCGTGGCCGGCATCCTGGGTGACCAGCAGGCGGCAACGTTTGGCCAGGCAGCTTTCAACCAGGGCGAGGCCAAGAACACCTATGGCACCGGCTGCTTCCTGATCTTCAACACGGGCGAGGAAATTGTCCACTCGAAGAACGGGCTGCTCACCACACTGGGCTACAAGCTCGGCGACGCCAAGCCGCACTACGCCCTTGAGGGCTCCATCGCCGTCACCGGTTCACTGATCCAGTGGCTGCGCGACAATATCGGCATGATCAAGTCCGCTCCCGAGGTTGAGGAGCTGGCGGCAGCGGTGGAGAACAATGGCGGCGTGTACATCGTGCCTGCGTTCTCGGGCCTGTTTGCACCGTATTGGCGTGCGGACGCCCGTGGCGCCATTGTGGGCCTGACCCGCTTTGTGAACAAGAACCACATTGCCCGGGCCGCCTTGGAGGCCACCGCCTTCCAGACCCGGGAGGTTCTGGACGCCGTCAATGCCGACTCGGGCGTGGACCTGACAGAACTCAAGGTCGACGGCGGCATGGTCGCCAACGATGCGCTCATGCAGTTCCAGGCCGACATCCTCGGGGTGCCGGTCATCCGCCCGAAGGTCACCGAGACCACGGCCCTGGGAGCGGCTTATGCGGCGGGCCTGGCCGTCGGCTTCTGGAACGACCTGGGCGAATTGTCGGCCAACTGGTCCGAGGACAAGCGATGGGAGCCGCAGATGGAGGCCGCCGAGCGCGACCGCCAGATGCGCCTGTGGAAGAAGGCCGTCACCAAGTCCATGGACTGGGTTGACGAGGACGTGCTCTAACCCCTTCCGTCTGTGACGCGCTTATTGCACCAAGATCGATCGAATATGGTTGATTGTCAGGCAATAGGTGCGTCACAGTTTTGGTTTAAGGCGCGACGACGGCGGCGCTCATCTGCCGCCGTCGTCCTTGCCGAAAGTACCGGTGACCGTCCTCCGGAACCAGTGAGCGGGGAGGGGGAGTGTGCGCTAAAGTAAAGGTGTGCATAACTTTCTCCTCCTTACCTAGCCGCGACTGATGTTGCGGCCGCCCCTTGCTATGTCGAGGGGCTTTTGTGTGTAAGGAACGAGACGCAGGAAGCCAATGATGAATGAAGAGGCAGGGTACGTGAGCGTGCAGTTCGAGACCGATGAGAACAGCGAAGAGGGCGTCTACAGTTTCGCCCAGATCGAAGCCAAATGGCCGGCCGTCTGGGAGGACCTAAAGGTTTTCACGCCCCTTGATGACGGTTCCAAGGAACGCCGCTACGTCCTTGACATGTTCCCCTACCCCTCGGGCGACCTTCACATGGGCCACGCTGAGGCCTTCGCCATGGGCGACGTCGTCTCACGCTACTGGCGCCAGCTCGGCTACGACGTGCTGCACCCGATCGGCTGGGACTCCTTCGGCCTGCCGGCCGAGAACGCCGCCATCAAGAACAACGCGCACCCCAGCGAGTGGACGTACGCAAACATCGACACGCAGGCCGAGTCGTTCAAGCGCTATGCCATCTCCGTTGACTGGACCCGCCGCCTACAGACCTCAGACCCCGAGTACTACCGGTGGACGCAGTGGCTGTTCAAGCGCTTCCACGAGCGTGGCCTGGCGTACAGGAAGAACTCTCCCGTCAACTGGTGCCCCAAGGACCAGACGGTGCTGGCCAACGAACAGGTCGTCAACGGCGCCTGCGAGCGGTGCGGCACCCTGGTGACCAAGAAGTCCCTGAACCAGTGGTACTTCAAGATCACCGACTACGCAGACCGCCTGCTCAATGACATGGACGCACTGAAGGGTAACTGGCCGGACCGTGTGCTGGCCATGCAAAAGAACTGGATCGGCCGCTCCGAGGGGGCCCATGTCACCTTCGTCATCGAGGCAGCCGGTCAGTTGCCGCAGCAGGAGCTGACCGTCTTCACCACCCGCCCCGACACCCTCTACGGCGCAACGTTCTTCGTAGTCGCCGCCGATGCCCCCCTTGCCCTGGACCTGGTGACCGCCGAGCACGCCGAGGCGCTCAGCGACTACCGCGAGCAGGTCAAGGCGCTCAGTGACATCGAACGCCAGTCAACCGAACGCCCCAAGTCAGGTGTGTTCACCGGCCGTTACGCCATCAACCCGCTGACCTCCGAGTTGCTGCCCGTCTGGGCCGCAGACTACGTGCTGGCCGACTACGGCACGGGCGCCATCATGGCCGTCCCCGCCCACGACCAGCGTGACCTGGACTTCGCCAAGGCCTTCGGCCTGCCCGTCCGTGCGGTGTTGGACACCGGCGCCGAGGACCCCGCCGACACCGGCATCGCCACCACCGGCGAGGGCACACTGATCAACTCCGGCGATCTCAACGGACTGTCCAAGGCTGAAGGCATACCGGCGGCCATCGAGATCCTGGGGAAGCTCGGGACAGGTGAGAAGTTCGTGAACTTCCGCCTGCGCGACTGGCTGCTCTCACGCCAGCGCTTCTGGGGCACCCCCATCCCGATCATCCACTGCGCCGACTGCGGCGAAGTTCCCGTCCCGGATGACCAGCTGCCCGTCCGCCTGCCGGACAACCTGCGGGGCGAGGACCTGTCCCCGAAGGGCACCAGCCCGCTGGCAGCCGCCGCCGACTGGGTCAACGTCGACTGCCCCGCCTGTGGCAAGGCAGCCAAGCGCGACACCGACACCATGGACACCTTCGTTGACTCGTCCTGGTACTTCCTGCGCTTCGTCTCACCCCAGTACACCCAAGGCCCGTTCGACCCGGCCATGGTCAACAACTGGATGCCTGTTGGACAGTACGTCGGCGGCGTCGAGCACGCCATCCTGCACCTGCTGTACGCGCGCTTTTTCACCAAGGTCATCCATGACCTTGGCCTGTTGGAGGCCACCGAGCCGTTCAGCCGCCTGCTGAACCAAGGCCAGGTGCTCAACGGCGGCAAGGCCATGAGCAAGTCGCTGGGCAACGGTGTGAACCTCGGCGAGCAGCTGGATAAGTACGGTGTGGACGCCATCCGCCTCACCATGATCTTCGCCGGCCCGCCGGAGGACGACGTCGACTGGGCGGATGTTTCGCCGTCGGGCTCGGCCAAGTTCCTGGCCCGCGCCTGGCGTCTGGCCCGGGACGTCGACAGTGCCGCGGGCACGCCCGCCGCCGGTGGCGACGCGGCCCTGCGTTCCCTGACGCACCGCACCATCCACGAGGCCAAGGCCCTCCTTGAAGGCCACAAGTTCAACGTTGTCGTTGCCAAGCTCATGGAACTTGTCAATGCGACCCGCAAGGCCATTGACTCCGGCGCCGGCGCAACAGACCCTGCCGTCCGCGAGGCGGCCGAGGCCGTCTCGATCCTGCTGAGCCTGTTTGCGCCCTACACGGCGGAGGACATGTGGGAGACCCTTGGCCACCCCGCATCGGTCGCCAACGCCGGCTTCCCAGCAGTGGATGAGGCACTGCTGGTCGAGCAGAGCGTCACTGCCGTCGTGCAGATCCAGGGCAAGGTCAAGGACCGCCTTGAAGTCTCACCCGACATCACCGAGGATGAGCTGCGCGAACTGGCCATGGCATCCGAGATTGTCCAAAAGGCCCTCGACGGCCGTGGCATCCGCACCGTGATCGTGCGTGCGCCTAAGCTGGTCAATATCGTTCCTGCCTAGAAAGCGTTTGGCACACCACCTTGGTGCCTTCCCAGCCCACCGGCAGGGAAGGCACCTCGGTGCTTAACGGCACCTATACGACCACGTTGATGGAAGCTTTTGGAAGGGAGAGCGGTGAGCGAAACAGCCGCAGCACGCACCTGGCTCCGCCAGCAGGTCCAGCGCCTCTGTCCCAAGTCCGTTGCTTCCCCGGCAGGCGGGCCAGGGCTGCCACGGCCGCCCAGACCGAGGATTGCCATCGTCACCGACTCCGCAGCCGCGCTGCCACCGGAATGGATCCAGGAATTCGCCGGGCACGGGCTTTTGACGGTCGTTCCCATGCCCGTGATCATCGGCGAAAACGTCTACTCCGACGACGACGCCGAACTTGAGACCCACGTGTCCCTTGCCTTGGCGTCGGGCACCCCTGTAAAAACTTCCCGGCCGTCCCCTGGCCAGTTTGACCGCGCGTACAAGGGCGCCGCGGATGCGGGCTACGACGCCGTTGTGTCGCTGCACATCTCCACGAAGCTGTCGGGGACCTTCGATGCTGCGCTGATGGCGTCCCGGCGCGCACCGCTGTCCGTGCACGTGATCGATTCCTGCACGGCCGGCATGGGGCAGGGCAGGGGGGTGCAGGCTGCCATCGCCGCGACACTGCTGGGAGCCGGCGCAGAAGAGGTGATGGCTGCAGCAACCGCGGCCATGGCTTCGACAAAAGTCTATTTTTACGTTCCCAGCCTTGAGCAGCTTCGACGCGGCGGGCGGATCAGCCTTGCCTCCTCCTGGCTGGGCACCGTCCTTGACATCAAACCCATCCTTGGCATCAGGGACGGCGCCGTGGTGCCCCTCGAAAAGGTGCGTTCGGCACCAAAGGCGATAGCCCGCCTCCAAGCGCTTGCCGAGGCCGACATCGCCTCCCGCGGCGCAGCGGCAACGCAGATCAGCGTGCACCATTTCGGCAACGAGGAGCAGGCCAAGGCCCTGGGCGGCTCGCTTGAGGCGGCATTCCCTAGCCTTGATGCCGCCACCCTGACGAGGCTGCCTGCAGTGCTGGCAGCCCACGCCGGGCTGGGTGTGCTTGTCGTCGTCGTGTCCGATGCCCTTCTCCCGCAGGGCCCTTCCCTGCAGGGCGATGTTCCTCCACAGGCGGCGCCCGGAACGTAGTTGCGCACATCCGGGCAGTCCTACGCTCAAGCCCCGTCCCGTGGAGCCTAGCGTTGTCCCATGAGAGGCAACAGCGGAGGTGGCGACAACGGGCGGGACCCGACCGGGCGCTGGTCACGTCCCGGTGGCACTTCACCGCCCGACGGCAGGCCGTGCCGGCGCGGGCCCCGGTGGGTCATTTCCCTGCGCGCACTGGTTGTGGTCCTTGCCATGATTTCAGCGGCCCTGGGTGTCCTCTGGATTGAATCGGCAGGAGTGCAGGGCGCTTCAGCCGAGCTCTCCACCGAGGTAGGCCGGAAACTTGTGGTGCCGCCGGTGGGTGATACAGGCGGTTCCGCGGAGCAAGCAACGGCTGGAAAGACGCCTGCGAGCCGCCCATCTGCGGCTCCGGCGCCCGCAGCAGCACCAGCCACGCCGATGCCGGGGATTCGTGTTGTCCACGTCGCCGGTGCGGTGAAGAACCCCGGCGTTTTCCCCCTTCCGCCCGGAAGCAGGGTCTATCAGGCGCTCGATGCCGCCGGGGGAGCCCTGCCCGGCGCAGCCCTTGACGCCCTAAACCTCGCCGCGCCGCTGGCCGACGGGACCCAGATTCTTGTGCCGACCGCTGAAGAAGCCGCAGCAGCGGCGGCACGTCAAGGAACCGGCCATCCGCCCGAGGGCGGCCAAGGGCCAAGTGCCCCGGCGGGCGCTGCGTCCCGTAACGGGCTGCTCAACGTGAACACGGCAACGGCCGCGGAGTTCGACACCCTGCCCGGCGTCGGGCCCGTGCTGGCAGGGCGGATTGTTGCCTGGCGCACGGACCACGGTCCATTTACCTCTGTGGAGGGACTCACTGCCGTCACGGGCATCGGACCCAAACTCCTGGCCGGCCTGCGGGACCTGGTGACGGTTTCATGACGGGCAGGGATCCGCGGTGGGCACGTTTTACCAGGGCCGCCGTCGACGCGAAGGAGCCCGACCCCGCCACAGGCCGCTTCGGGCGCCTGCGCGGCACCATCGGCCATCGGGCCCGGGACCTGCGCCGCCGCCTGTCGGAGGCCCATGCAGCACAGGCCGATTCGAAGCCGCGGCACCGCCCGGACATCAGGCTGCTGCCTGCTGTTGCAGGAGTGTGGTTGGTCGCGGCGGTCGCCGTCGGCTGGCCCCCGGCGCTGGTTGCCGGTGGTGCCATGCTGCTTGGCGGAAGCCTGCTGCTCGCCCTGGCTGTCCGCTGGCGGCTGCGGGGTGCACGGGACCAGGGGCGCGCCGGCCAGGTGGGCGGACGGCGCGCGTCCCGGCACCGGGGCCCGTTGCTCGGTGCCACTTTGCTGCTTGCAGGCGTGTGCATCCTTGCCGTGCTGGCGGCGATAGCCCTGCGGCAGTTTGCAACCGGGGCATCTGACCTGGCCGCGGCGCAGGGGGAGGACATGGCGCTCACCTTGGAGGTCGCCACCCAGCCCCACCCCATTGCCTCAGGGAACCTTGCGCCTCGGGTGGTTTTCGACGCTGTTGTCCTGCGTGCAACCACGAAGGGGCGGGAACTGACGGGGCCGATCCGCATCCGGGTGATTGGTGCGATGGCATGGGGAAAATTGCAGCCGGGGGACAGTGCGGGCACCTCTGGAAGGATTGTGCCTGTCGCCGCGGCCGACAACGTCAAGGGGCTGCTCAGGCCCGGCACCGAACCCATGGACGTCCTCCGGGTCAGGGACGGGCCACAGGCTGTCGCGGGGACCATCCGCAGTTCGTGGGTGACAGAGGTGCAACGGGTCTGGGCGCCGGTTTCCGCCGATGTGGCCGGGCTCCTGCCGGGCATGGTCATGGGCGACCGCGGCGGGATGGATGCCTCCCTGGACGAATCAATGAAGGTCGTGGGCCTGACGCACCTGACGGCTGTCAGCGGTGCGAACTGTACGCTCGTGCTGGCCTCACTCATGCTCATCCTGCGTACGCTCCGTGCGCCCCGGCCCGCCGCAGCGGCCGCAGCGATCGCGGGGCTGGCAGGATTTGTCATTGTCGTCGGCCCCGACGCCAGTGTTCTTCGGGCTGCCGTGATGGGCGGCATCGGCGCCGTGGCCATCGCCGGCGGCAGGCCGAGGAGGACCGGGAGTCTGCTGGCGGTGAGCATTCTTGTGCTGCTGTTGGTGGATCCATGGCTTGCCGGGGACTTTGCGTTCGTCCTCTCGGTGCTGGCCACGCTGGGGCTGCACCTTGTCGGGCGGCGCTGCGTTGAGTGGCTGTCGGTCCTGCTGCCCCTGTGGCTGGCGCAGGCGGTGGCCATACCCCTGGCCGCCCAGCTTTTCTGCGCACCTGTGATTGTCTTGTTGCAGGCGAGGCTTACACCCTACACAGTTCCGGCCAACATGCTCGCGGCCCCCGTTGTTGCGCTGGTGACCACGGTGGGCACCCTGGGCATGGTCCTCGCAGCCCTGGTTCCGCCGCTGGCAGCACTGTGCGCCGCGGCCAGTGGTGCCGGCGCCTGGTGGGTGGCCACCGTCGCGCATTTCATGTCGGTGCTTCCGGCGGCGAGCCTGCCCTGGCCGGCAGGGATTCAGGGCGCAGCATTGATGGCCCTGTTTGATGCTGCGGTGCTCTGCGGGCTCGTTGCGGTGGTTTCAAGGGAGCGGTTTGCGCTGGCAATCACCGGTGTGGTGGTTCATATTCCCGCAAGGTGGCGTCAGCGTTTCGGCTTCGGGGCCTGTGTAGCCGCGGCTGCCGCGGCCACCGTGTGGTGGACGGCGGCCGTGGTGCGGCTGTGAGCGGGGAGGCTGGGAGTTGCACCTGCCGGGTTGGGAATAGCAGCACGGGGTGGCACAGTAGAGGACGTGAAGAATGCAATGAAAAGACCGCACACGTGAGCGCGGCACCCAGAACCTCCGCACGTGGCCAGGTAGGTGGTGATTGGCGCGACGTGCCGCTGGCGCCCGTCGTGCTGGTTTACGGGCCCGAAGACTTCATCGCCAGCCGGGCCGTCGATGACGTCCGGCGGAAACTGCGCGCGGGCAGCCCCGAACTGGAATTGACGTCGATTGACGCCGCCCATTACACGGCCGGCCAGCTTGGCATGGTGGCCAGTCCGTCCCTGTTCAGCGAGCCGAAGTTGATTGAAGCCACGGCCCTCGCCAGCATGTCCGATGACTTCCTACAGGACGCCCTGGCCTACATCAAGGATCCGGCGCCCGACGTCACCCTGCTGCTGATCCATGCCGGTGGGGTGCGCGGCAAGAAACTGCTCGACGCACTCAAGGCCTTGGGAGTGCCGCGGGTCGAATGTCAGCCGTTGAAGAAGGACGTCGAAAAGGCGCAGTTCGTGGGCGCCGAGTTTTCCCTGGCCAAGCGCCGCATCGAGGCCGCGGCCGTGCGCGCGCTCGTGGCCGCCGTCGGGGCCAGCCTGTCTGAGCTCGCTGCCGCATGCTCGCAGCTGATTTCCGACACCACCGGCATGGTCGGCACCGATGACGTGGACAAATATTACGGCGGGCGGGTCGAGGCCACGGCCTTCCGCGTCGCCGATGCGGCCTTGGCGGGCAACGGGCCAGCCGCCCTGTCCACCCTGCGGCACGCCCTCGCCACTGGCGTTGACCCGGTTCCCCTCGTCGGGGCCCTGGCCATGAAGGTCCGGCAGGTGGCGAAGGTATTTTCCCTGCGCGGCAGCTCCGCACAGCTGGCCCGTGAAACTGGCATGTCCCCCTGGCAGGTTGAGGCCGCACAGCGTGACGCCGGGTATTGGTCCGGCCCCGCGCTTGTCACTGCCATCAAAGTCCTTGCCGAGGCCGACGCCCAGGTCAAGGGCGAGGCGAAGGACCCGGTGTATGCGGTGGAGCATGCCGTGACGGTGATATCGCAGGCCGCGCGGCGGTAACCCCGCAGCCACTGAGAAAACCAGACGTTAACCACGTTGGGCCCCCACCAATCGGTGGGGGCCCAACGCCAGAGTTGCGAAGCAGATCAGCTTCCCTTAGAGGGCGTTAACCCTCTTGGAGATGGCCGACTTGCGGTTGGCAGCGTTGTTGGCGTGCAGAACACCCTTGCTGACAGCCTTGTCCAGCTTGCGGCCTGCATTCACCAGTGCAGCCACAGCTGCATCCTTGTCGCCATTGGCAACTGCCGTGTTTACTGCACGAACAGCGGTCTTGACGCCTGAACGAACAGCAAGGTTGCGCTGACGCGCCTTCTCGTTGGTCAGGATGCGCTTCTTCTGGGACTTGATATTAGCCACGTTGTATAACTCTCTTTTGATACGTAAATTCGGTCGTAGAGGGCGTAGCTTGACCGTTGACAGCGGCGTGGGGATGCTCGAATTGTGGTGAACGTCAGGTCAAGCTGTTGCATCCGCCGACCTGCACGGATACACACAATTAACAAGTTTATCAGATATGGGCCCCAGGGTGCCGCTGCTACGTCCAGCCGTGTCGGCTCCGCAGGCCGCCCGCCACGACCGCAAACCGTTTCGCATCAAGCACCGCACCCTCGCGGCGCAGGTCGGCGGGGGAGACCTGGAGGATGCGGTCGAGCTTTACCTCGCTGGGGCGCCCCAGCTTGTCCCACGTGCCGGTGCCAATGTCGATGTAGTCGTTGTCGCCGCGGCGGTCGTTGCTGTGGTCCTTGCTCGTGAGCATGAGCGCGAGCAGACGCTTGCCGTTCCTGCCCACCACCAGCACGGGCCTGTCCTTGCCCTGGCTGTAGTCCTCCTCAAACGGCACCCAGGTCCACACGATCTCACCGGGGTCGGCGGCGCCGTCGGGCTTGGGCGCATAGGCAACCTTGGCTGTGCCGCTGAAGTCCCCGGGATAGGGCGAGCTCAGGCCCGCCAGCGGCGCGTTCGACGCCGGACGGCCCGCCGGGTGCGAACCGGAACCCGGGCGGGGCTTGGTTCCGGGACGGGTGGTCTTGGTTGGTGCGCTTCGCCCGGGTGTGAAAAGAACACGGGCGAACGAGCGGAGGAAGCCGAAAATTCGGTCGGATGTGGAAGGCATGGTTTCTAGGGTAGCCAATAAGTGGAATCGATTGGCCCGTCAGTTCTGCCCCCGGCCCCTAAACGTGGGAGACTTGATGGCAATGAGTGTCCCGCCGCCACGGTGCGGGCACAACCTCCTGCACGGTTCGGTGGTTCCACCGCAATCCCTGCGTCCATGCAACAGTAAGGAACCCTAGTGTCACCCATGGCCCGCACTGCACCGGTGCCCGCCGCCACCGATCCGGCGATCATCAGAAACTTCTGCATCATCGCTCACATTGACCACGGGAAATCAACCCTGGCGGACCGGATGCTCCAGCTCACTGGAGTTGTCAAGCAGCGTGACATGAAAGCCCAGTACCTCGACCGCATGGACATCGAGCGTGAACGCGGCATCACCATCAAGTCACAGGCTGTGCGCATCCCGTGGGAGGTCGACGGCACGTCCTACTGCCTGAATATGATTGACACCCCGGGGCACGTTGACTTCACCTACGAGGTTTCAAGGTCACTTGCCGCCTGTGAAGGTGCCATCCTGCTCGTTGACGCCGCCCAGGGCATCGAGGCCCAGACGCTGGCCAACTTGTACCTGGCCATGGAAAACAACCTCACGATCATCCCCGTGCTGAACAAGATCGACCTTCCGTCGGCGCAGCCGGAGAAGTACGCCGCTGAGCTGGCAAACCTGATCGGCGGCAAGCCCGAGGATGTCCTGATGGTCTCGGGCAAGACAGGGATGGGAGTTGAAGCCCTCCTTGACCAGATTGTCCGCGACCTGCCGGCACCCACGGGTGACCCGAACGCCCCGGCCCGCGCCATGATCTTCGACTCCGTCTATGACACCTACCGTGGCGTTGTCACATATGTGCGCGTGATCGACGGCAGCCTGAGCCCGCGCGAAAAGATCCAGATGATGTCAACCCGAGCCACCCACGAGCTCCTGGAAATTGGTGTCAGCTCCCCCGAGCCCACACCGTCCAAGGGCCTGGGCGTCGGCGAGGTCGGCTACCTGATCACAGGCGTTAAAGACGTGCGCCAGTCAAAGGTTGGCGACACCGTCACCACCTTCCACAAGCCGGCCACCGAATCACTCGGCGGCTACGAGGATGCCAAGCCCATGGTGTTCTCGGGTCTGTACCCGCTCGACGGCGCCGACTACCCCGTGCTCCGAGACGCGCTCGAAAAGCTCATGCTCAACGACGCGGCACTTATTTACGAACCCGAGACATCGGCCGCACTGGGCTTTGGTTTCCGTGTTGGCTTCCTTGGCCTGCTGCACCTTGAAATCACCCGTGAACGCCTCGAGCGCGAACACAACCTCGATTTGATCTCCACCGCCCCCAACGTGGAGTATGAGGTCACCCTTGAGGACAAGAGGGTCATCCACGTCACCAACCCCAGCGAATACCCTTCGGGCAAGATCGCCGAGGTGCGCGAGCCCATGGTGGCCGCAACCATCTTGGCCCCGACTGAATTTGTCGGCGCCATCATGGAACTGTGCCAGTCCCGCCGCGGCATCATGGGCGGCATGGACTACCTCTCCGAGGACCGCGTCGAGATCCGCTATCGCCTGCCGCTGGCCGAGATCGTCTTTGACTTCTTTGACATCCTCAAGTCAAAGACCCGCGGCTACGGCTCACTGGACTGGAAGGCTGACGGCGACCAGGTCGCCGACCTCGTCAAGGTCGACATCCTGCTCCAGGGCGAACAGGTCGACGCGTTCAGCGCCATCACCCATCGCGATAAGTCCTATGCCTACGGTGTCATGATGACGGGCAAGCTGCGCGAGCTCATCCCGCGCCAGCAGTTCGAGGTGCCGATCCAGGCCGCCATTGGCGCCAGGATCATCGCCCGCGAAAGTATCCGCGCCATCCGCAAGGATGTTTTGGCCAAGTGCTACGGTGGCGACATTTCCCGTAAGCGCAAGCTGCTGGAAAAGCAGAAGGAAGGCAAGAAGCGCATGAAGATGGTGGGCCGCGTCGAGGTTCCCCAGGAAGCATTCATCGCGGCGCTGACGACCGACGAATCCTCCAAGGACAAGTCAAAGAAGTGACACCCAGCGCTCTTCCCCTCGGCGATCCGGCCCCGGCCGACGGCATCCTGCCCGCGCAGGCCGCCGTCGGCGCGGCCGGGCGCAAGTTCAGCCTGTACGCGCACATCCCGTTTTGTGCGGTGCGGTGCGGCTACTGCGACTTCAACACCTACACGGCGACCGAACTCGGCGGCGGCGCGTCCCAGGATGCGTACGCGGCAACGGCCGTGCGTGAGGTTGAGTTTGCCGGGCGCGCCATGGCCGCATCGGGCCTGCCCGAGCGCAAGCTCAGCACCGTTTTCTTTGGCGGCGGAACCCCAACCCTGCTACCCGCCGGCGACCTCACCCGCATCCTGGGTGCCGCCGTCGAACAGTGGGGCATTGAGGACGGGGCAGAGGTCACCACCGAGGCGAACCCTGACTCCGTCACGAGGGAGTCGCTGCAGGAACTGTTCGACGGCGGCTTCACCCGCGTGTCCTTCGGCATGCAGTCAGCAGTCCCGCACGTCCTGAAGGTCCTGGACAGGACGCACAGGCCCGAGCGGGTGCCGCAGGCGGTCGCCTGGGCGCGTGAGGTCGGTCTGAACGTGAGTGTTGACTTGATCTACGGCACGCCAGGGGAGTCGATCGCCGATTGGGAAACCTCCGTGCGCACGGCCCTGAGCTATGAACCTGACCATATTTCCGCCTACTCGCTCATTGTCGAGGAGGGCACCAAGCTGGCCGCGCAGATCCGCCGCGGCCAGGTGCCCAACATTGACGACGACGACCACGCCGTGAAATATGAACTCGCTGACGCCCTCTTTCAGGAGGCAGGCCTGTCCTGGTACGAGGTCAGCAACTGGTCGCGGACACCGCAGGACGCCTGCCAGCACAACCTTGCCTACTGGCGCGGGGACGACTGGTGGGGCATCGGCCCCGGCGCGCACTCCCACGTGGGCGGCGTGCGCTGGTGGAACGTCAAGCACCCGACTGCCTATGCGAACCGCCTTGACAAGGGCGAGTCGCCGGCTGCGGGACGGGAAACCCTCGACGAGGACACCCGCACGATGGAACGCATCATGCTCACCTCGCGCCTGGCCGAGGGCATGCCCGTCACGACGGTGAGCGCCGGGGGCCGCAAGGCCATCGCGGGCCTCATTGCCCAGGAGCTTGTCGATCCCGTGAAGGCCTTCGCCGGCACGATCGTGTTGACCCTCAAGGGCCGCCTGCTGGGCGACGCCGTCACCCGTGCACTGCTGGACTGACCGGCAGAGCTACTTGATCAGCCGCAGGTTCAGGGCGTAGCGAATCGGATGGCCGCGGTTCACCCGGACGGCGGCAATGACGGAGAAGACCGTCAGGAATACCCAGACAAGCAGTGCCAGCATGGAGAACACCGTGCCGGTGGCCGGGCTGATGAACGAGAACACGAGAGCCACGACATTGAGGAGCACGGCAAGAACGGTCGGCGGTAGCGTGAAGTTCAGTGCCTCTAAGGACTCCTGAGCGGTGAATCGGCCGCGGGGGCCCAGCAACTTGTAAATCAAGAGCGAGGGAATGCAGCCAAGGATACCGCCGCAATGGGCAATGAACGCCCACTGCCTGTCTTCAGAGGGTGTGAGGGGCGGTTGGGGTGCACCATTGGACTGGTTGACCGGATGACTCACAGTGGCTGGCCTTTCAACAAGCGAAAAAATCGGGCAGGACTGAATCCGTTCCTCACTCCTAGGATACGGGTGCCGTGAGGAAATCAATGACCTCTTCGACGCGTCCAAGCAGCGAAGGTTCCAAATCCGAGTATGAATTGACCCGAGACAGCAGCCGCTGCCAGCCGAGTCCGATGTCCTCGGAGGTGGTGTGCGGCCAGCCGAAGGCCTTGAGGATTCCCAGCTTCCACTCCATTGATCTAGGGACAACAGGCCACGCGGGGATGCCGAGCGTTGACGGTTTGATGGCCTGCCACACGTCCACGTAGGGGTGTCCCACCACCAGCACATTGTTGCGCATCCCCGGGGTCTTCATGAGATTGGCCACAATGCGCGTTTCCTTCGATCCCGGCACGAGGTGGTCCACGAGGATGCCCAGACGGCGGTTGGGGCCGGGGGAGAAATCGGCGACGGCTGCCGCCAGGTCATCAATGCCGCGCAGGGGTTCCACGACAATGCCCTCCACTCGGAGGTCGTCTCCCCAGACCTTCTCGACGAGTTCGGCGTCGTGCTTTCCCTCAACCCAGATGCGGCTGGCCTTGGCAACCTTGGCCCGCACATCGGCAACTTTCACCGATCCTGAGGCCGTGCGGAGTTTCTCTTTGACGGGGACCACCACCGGGGCAATGAGTTCGATGGGTTCCCCTTCAAGCAGGAAGCCAAATCCAAGCGGGAAGGCGCGCACTTTCTCCCGGCGGTCGGCAAGCTCCACAATGTGCATGCCACCTGACTTTTCAAGGCGCTTGACGGCGCCAACCCAGCCTGTCTGAACCTCTTCGACAACCAGTCCGGCACGGGCCTGGACCTTGCGCAGGATGCGGGCGGCGGGCGCTGAGAGATCTTGGGGTCCCCATTGGTTGTACTGCACGTGAAAACCTGGCTCCTGGCACTCGGGGTAACGCTCTGGGCGAACGTTGCGTGATGAAAACCCATGCTAACCGGTGGATAGGCGCGCAGGGGTGCATTTGGCGCGGGGAGAGCCAAGTGGCGGAGCGACAAAAGGTATTAGACTTAGCACTTGATTGGGTAGAGTGCTAAGAAAATTGCGTGCCATTGAGAGGAGGTGCCGGGCATGAGTGAACCACGGAAGCTGGAAGTCCTTCGGGCCATCGTCGAAGACTATGTACACACACGCGAGCCCGTCGGCTCCAAGGCCCTGGTCGAACGGCACCAACTCGGCGTGTCCAGCGCCACGATCCGCAATGACATGGCGGCACTGGAGGAGGAAGGCCTGATCACGGCCCCCCACACAAGCTCCGGCCGCATCCCCACCGATGCGGGCTACAGGCTTTTTGTCGACCAGCTTGCCTTGGTGAAACCGCTTTCGGCGGCTGAACGCCGGGCCATCTCGACCCTGCTTGACGGATCCACTGACCTCGACGATGTCCTGGAACGCACCGTCAGGGCGCTGGCGCACCTGACAAACCAGGTCGCCGTCGTGCAGTACCCACGTTCATCCGGGGCCACTGTACGGCACATTGAATTCGTTTCGCTGTCGGCCCGGCAGGTCCTGATCGTGCTGATCCTGGCCTCGGGCAAGGTCGAACAAAGTGTCATCGATGTCGGTGTCGTCCTTGACGACGCCGTGCTGGCCGGATTGCGCAAGGTTTTCCTTGCCAACCTGAACGGACTGGCTGTCGCAAGGCTGCCCGACGCCCTGGCAGGGATTCCGGCCACCGTGCCGCCGGCCGAACAGGGCCCGGCAGCCCGTCTGGCCCAGGGGCTGATGCTGCTGGCAAGCAACGCCAGGGAGGACCGCATCGTCATGGCCGGAACGGCCAACCTTGCCCGGTCAACCGTTGATTTTCCCCTCAGCATCGGACCCGTCCTTGACGCCCTGGAGGAACAGGTGGTGCTGCTGCGCCTCCTTGGGGCCATGGCGCAGGACTCCCTGGGCATGGCCGTTGTCATCGGCCGGGAAAATCCCCATGACTCCCTGTCCGAGGCGTCGGTTGTGGCCGCCAGCTACGGACCCGACGAAAGTGCAAAGTTGGGTGTGGTGGGCCCCACGCGGATGGACTACCCCAACACCATGTCCAGTGTGCGCGCAGTGGCGCAGTACCTGTCCAGAATTTTGGCCGGCTAAGCGGCCACCGTTTCAACGTAAAGAGAGCAACACATTGAGCAATCACTACGACGCATTGGGCGTCTCCCGCGACGCGACCGCCGAGGAAATCAAGAAGGCCTACCGCAAGCTGGCGCGCAAACTCCACCCGGACGTCAACAGCGAGCCTGACTCCCAGGACCGTTTCAAGGCCGTCACCCACGCCTATGAGGTCCTCTCCGACCCGCAAAAGCGCCGCGTCTACGACACCACCGGCAATGAAAACGGCAACGACAACGGCTCAGGCGGCAACTTCAGCGGCGACGGCTTCGGCTTCCAGGACATCTTCGAGACGTTCTTCGGCGGTGGGGGAGGCGGCGGACGCGGTCCCGCGGCGCGCACCCGCCGCGGCCAGGACGCACTCATCACCGTTCGGGTTGAACTGCGCGAGGCAGTGTTCGGCGTGAACAAGAAGCTCGAAATTGACACGGCCGTCACGTGCCCCACCTGCGACGGCAGCTGCTGCCGCCCGGGCACCTCGCCCACCACCTGTGATGTTTGCCATGGCGCAGGCCAGATCCAGCGCCCCATGCGCTCCATCCTCGGCAACGTGATGACCCTGGCCACCTGCAACTCATGCCAGGGCTTCGGCACCATGATCATCGATCCCTGCAACGAGTGCATGGGCGAGGGTCGCGTCCGCAACCGCCGCTCCTTCACCATCAAGGTCCCCGCCGGCGTCGGCACAGGCACCCGGATCCAGCTCAGCGGCCAGGGCGAGGCCGGCCCCGCCGGCGGTCCGGCAGGTGACCTGTATGTTGAGATGAAGGTCAATAACGACCCCGCCTTCATGCGCGAGGGCGACGACCTGCACGCGACCCTCACGGTCCCCATGACGGCCGCAGCACTGGGCACCGAGCTGACCTTTGAAACCTTCGACGGCGAGCAGCCCATCAGCATCAAGCCCGGCACCCAGGCGGGGGAGACCATCAACCTGCGCGGCCTGGGCGTCACCCACCTGCGCGGATTCGGCCGCGGGGACCTGAAGGTCCACGTCCACGTCGAGACGCCCACCAAGCCCGACGCCGCCCAGGAGGAACTCCTGAAGCAGCTCGCGGCCCTGCGCGGTGAGACGTATACGGAGGGCAAGCTCGTCACCAGTGGCGGCATGTTCGCCAGGCTGCGCGACAAGCTCGGCAACCTCTAACGCCATGAGCAACCCAGTCTTCTACGCCGTCGCCGAGCAGCTGGCCGGGCTTGGCCCGGGCGCGTCTTTCACCCTTGACGGTGCCGAAGGCCGCCACGCGACAACCGTCAAGCGGCTGTCCGCCGGTGAGCCCGTTGACCTGTGCGACGGCGCAGGGCTGCGTTTGGTCTGCACGGTCGCGGACGCCGAAAAGGGCTCATTGACTGTGCGGGTGGAGGCCGTACTGCACGAGGGTGCCCCGGCCATCGGGTTCACCCTCGTCCAGGCACTGGCCAAGGGCGACAGGGATGAGCTGGCCATTGAGATGGCCACCGAACTGGGCATTGACGCGGTGGTGCCGTGGCAGGCCGAGCGGTCCATTGTGCGCTGGAAGATGGACAAGGCCGTCAAGGGACCCGAAAAGTGGCGCCAGGTGGTGGCGGCCGCGGCCAAGCAGGCGCGGCGCTCCACCGTTCCGCAGGTCGGCCAGCTCGTGGGGACCTCCGCCGTGTGTGAACTCATCGCGTCTGCAGGCCTGGCACTGATCCTGCACGAGGATGCCGTGGATTCGGTGTCAGCCGTTGCCCGTGAATGGCTCTCCGGTCAGACGTCAGGTGCGGGGGAGCTGCCCGCTGCAAAAGGCCCGCAGGGCGTGTTGATGATTGTTGGACCCGAGGGCGGCATGAGTCCGGCCGAGGTTGACGCCTTCATTGCTGCGGGTGCCCGCACTGCACTGTTGGGCAGGCACGTGCTGCGCTCGTCAACTGCCGGACCCGCCGCCGTCGTGCTTCTGAGCCAGGAACTCGGCCGCTGGTAGCAGCCCGCCCCACGTCTGTGGAGGCTACTTGACGGCCGGCCCGGCGATTGTCACGGTCTTCGTGTCAATGCCGATTTTCTTTCCGGGCGCCATGGGGTCCTCGATGTAGACGGACAACTGGTACTTTCCCGGCGGTGGGACAAGGTTGAAGCCGTACTCGCCCAGTTCGTTGGGGCCCTGGGGAATGGATGCTGTGCCGCTGAGGTACTGCCCGTCGACCTTGTCGCCGTCCATGTGGGCCAATGACCACACCACAGTTCCCGTGGTGGAGACGGCGCGGCCGGTAACCTTCAACGGCAGCGCGCTGTAGGTGCTGCCATCAGCGGGATCGATGATCCACACGGGGGCCACGTAGGCCGCATCGCGTGTGAGGGGCTTGTCAAGGACTACATGGCCGAACGCGTCATAGCCGGTGTGCCCGTCCACGAGGACGGATACCTGGATGGACGTGGTGGTGTCAACGAGTCCGGCCATGGCTGCAGCCGCCGTTGCGGTGTACACCAATTGGTCGATTGCGCGTTCAGCGATGCCCTTGTCGACCTTCTGGCCGAACGCGTCTGCTGATACATCGATGGTGATGACGTTCTTGGCTGAGATTGAGGCACCCAGCCTTGAGGGGCTGTTCCAGATGGAAAAGTAGTCCGGATCCCGGGGCTCTGTGCCCATCATGGTCCGCAGTGCGGCAACCATGGGGTCGTCGGTGATTTTAGCCGGGACAAACTCACGGTAGAGGAAGACGTCGTCATTGCTGTGGCCAAGCCAATACACAGGCAGTGTTTGCGAGGCGGTTGCCGTCTCAAGAGGTGCACTGGTCACCATGCCGGATGTTATTGAAGCGTTGCTTGTGGGCATTGATACATCATGCTGGTCCTGGGCCTTGGCGGCACAGCCAACCAAGGCAAGTGACAGGGACAAACCCATGATGGCAATCTTGTCCGCCATGCCCAGCCGCGCGAGGATGAGCTTTTGCCGGGAGGCCGCATCGGCACAGACACCGGGGCGCCCTGTCGGTGATGGCAGGAAGGCAGGCATGGGGCAGCTGACTCACAATTCTGGGATTCGGTTGGCTGGCAGCCCGGTTCCGGAGCCGCCTCTTACTGATCATCCAAAGCATCCCCACAAGGCTTCGAACTCATCCAGCTTGGCACAAAAGCTGCCTCGAATACCGCCCAGATTGGCCTTGCGGGAGAACTGAAACCGTATCGAAACACTTTCCTCCGCCATGCGGAAGAAAGATGCGCTGACGGCATAATTCATGGCGGAGCACGCCTCCGGGGCAGTGCACTAGAATCAAGAGGAAGTATAAGTATCCAGGATTCAGGCGGCACCCGCCGCCAGACGCAAGGGGAGATTTCAGGCCGGCACGGCCGAAGCCATGGCAGAGACACCAGTGAACCGCCACGATCCGTATCCCGACCAGGGGCCCGGACGGCACTTTCCGCACTCAGTCGACGGCACGCGCACCGAGGTGGTGCATTTTCTGTCCACCGAGCAAATGGTTGCAGCCCTCGGCGCTGAGGACGAGGGCCTGCGCGTCGTCGAGGGCCTGTACCCCGATGTAGCCTTCCTCGCCCGCGGCAACGTGCTCACCATCACCGGACCGGCCGCCGTCGTGCCCCGCATCATGCACCTCATGGAGGAAGCGCGCGGCATGGTTGCGCGCAACAGCCCCATGAATGCCGCCGTGTGGGAGCAGTTGGTCGCCATGCTGCATTCGCGCCCCGAAACCTCCGTCGTTGACATCCTCAGCTACGACATCCTCTCCAGCAGGGGCAGGACCATTCGCCCCAAGACGGCGAACCAGAAGGACTACGTCGACTCCATCGACAGGAACACCGTGGTGTTCGGCATTGGGCCGGCAGGCACCGGAAAGACCTACCTGGCCATGGCCAAAGCGGTCCAAGCGCTCCAGCACAAGGACGTCAGCCGCATCATCTTGACCCGCCCCGCCGTGGAGGCCGGGGAGCGGCTTGGTTTCCTGCCCGGCACCCTGAACGATAAAATTGATCCGTATCTACGCCCGTTGTATGACGCCCTGCACGACATGATGGACCCGGAAACCATTCCGCGGCTCATGGCTGCGGGCACCATTGAGGTTGCACCCCTGGCCTACATGCGCGGACGCACCCTCAACGACGCGTTCATCATCCTCGATGAGGCACAAAACACGACCCCCGAACAAATGAAGATGTTCCTGACACGGTTGGGCTTTGGCTCGAAGATTGTTGTCACCGGTGACATCACCCAGATCGACCTGCCAAGCGGCACGAAATCCGGGCTGCGGGTCGTCAGGGACATTCTCCACGACGTGGACGACATTCACTTCGCCGTCCTTGACGCCACTGACGTGGTTCGGCACCGCCTGGTTGGTGCCATCGTCAGCGCCTACAACAACTGGGATGAAGCACATCCCGGTCCAACGACACCCAAGGAAAGCACCTCCCGATGAGCATCGAAATCAACAATGAATCAGGCGTGGAGGTGCGCCAGGAAGAGCTTGTCAGGCTCATCAAGCACATCCTGGCAGCCATGAACGTCCACCCCCAGACCGAGGTTTCGGTGATCCTGGCTGACGTTGAGACCATGGAAAAGCTGCACATCGAGTGGATGGACGAACCCGGCCCCACGGACGTGCTGTCCTTCCCCATGGACGAGCTGCGTCCCGGCACGGCCGCCATGCCCACACCGGCGGGCCTGCTGGGGGACATCGTCCTTTGCCCCGTGGTGGCCCAGGAGCAGGCAGTCGCCGCAGGCCACTCCATGGAGGAGGAGCTGCTGCTGCTGACAACCCACGGCATGCTGCACCTGATGGGGTACGACCACCGTGACTCCGAGGAAAAGGAAGAGATGTTTGGCATTCAACGCGAACTCCTCTCCAGCTTCCTGGGCCGTGAAGCCCCCCGGGAGACAATGAAGTGACGCTTGTCGCACTTCCGGTCATGGGGATCATCTTCACGGCCATTGCAGCCTTCCTGGCCGCCATTGAGTCAGCCCTGAATTTCTTCCCCCGCCATGATGCTGAAACCGTCGCTGCCCACGGCCGCGTCGCTTCGCTTGAAAAGGTCCTATCCGAGCCTTTGGCACACCTGATTGCCATTCGTTTTTGGCGTGTGTGGTTCGAAATGGCGGCGGCAGTTGCTGTGGCCATCTTCCTTGTCGGCCTGCTCGACAACCAGTGGCTCGCGGGGCTTATAGCCACAGTCGTCATGGCGCTGCTGGGATTCATGCTGGTCGGGGTTTCGCCCCGTAGGCTTGGCCGCCTGTACTCGGGCACCCTCCTTGGCCGCTCGGCCTGGCTCGTCCACCTGCTCCGGCGCATCCTGGGACCAGTCCCGGAATGGCTGAACCGTATCGGTTCCTCCTTCGCCAAGGACGCCCCCGGCGAGGACAATACGTTCGTCAGCGAAGAGGAGTTCCGGGAGTTTGTCGACCGCGCCAGCGAGTCGGAAATGATCGAGGACAACGAGGCCGAACTCATCCACAGCGTCTTTGACCTGGGTGAAACCATGGTGCGCGCCGTCATGGTTCCGCGCACAGACATTGTCAGCATCGGCCAGGGCGACCCGCTGGAGGAGGCCCTTGAGGTTTTCCTCAGCTCCGGCTACTCTCGCATTCCCGTCATTGGCGAGAGCACCGACCACATCCTTGGCATCTTGTACTTGAAGGATGTTGTGGCAACCCTGTACCGCCTTTCCGACGGCGAGGAAAGCCCGCTGGTTGAAAACCTGGCCCGCAGCGTCCGCTACGTGCCGGAGACCAAGCCCGTGGATGACCTGTTGAAGGAACTCCAGCTTGAATCAACCCACGTGGCCATTGTTGTCGATGAGTATGGCGGCACGGCGGGCCTTGTGACACTTGAGGACCTGATCGAGGAAATCGTCGGCGAAATTGCCGACGAATACGATTCCGTGTCCCCTGACGTGCAGGGGCTGGGCCAGGGTCGGTACCTGATCCGGGCCCGCATGGCCGTTGACGAGCTCGGCGAGCTCTTCGGCAAGGACCTTGACGACGACGAAGTGGACACCGCGGGCGGGCTTATGGCCAAGCACCTTGGCAAGATCCCGTCCGTGGGTGACACCATCGAAGTCAACGGAATCCGCCTGACGGCCGAAAGGATGGAGGCCTCCCGCAACCGGGTGAGCCACGTCATTGCCAGCGCCGTCGAACCAGCCGAGAATGACAGTACGCACAGCACCACCCCCACTGAACACCAGCACCCCGACCGAACAGCACCACAGGAGCGATCATGAGTAAGTCCAAGAGCAAGTTAGGCCTGATTCAGGCCAAAGGTGAGGGGTTCCGCGCCGGCTTTGCTGTACTTGCCGGGCGCCCCAATGCCGGAAAGTCGACCCTGACCAACGCATTGGTTGGGCAGAAGGTGGCCATCACATCGGCCAAGCCGCAGACCACCCGCCACACCATCCGCGGCATCGTCCACAGGGAGACCTTTCAGCTGGTCCTGGTCGACACGCCGGGGCTGCACAGGCCACGCACCCTGTTGGGCAAGCGCCTTAACGATCTCGTGGCGGACACCCTGTCGGAAGTTGACGTCATCGGTTTCTGCCTGCCCGCCAATGAAAAGATCGGCCCCGGGGACCGCTACATTGCAACGCAGCTTGGCCAGGTCGGCAACAAGCCGGTTGTGGCCATCGTCACCAAGACCGACACTGTCGACCGCCAGGCCGTCACCGACCAACTAATCGCCGTCGAGGCGCTGGGCCGGGAAGTCATCGGCGAAAGGGGATTTGCCGCCGTCGTGCCCGTCTCCGCGGTCGAAGACTTCCAGGTTGAAACCCTGGCCAAGGTCTTCGCGGACTACCTGCCACTGTCGCCGGCCCTGTACCCGGACGGCGAATTGACCGACGAGCCCGAGGCCGTCATGGTCGCCGAACTCATCCGTGAGGCAGCGCTTGAAGGTGTGCGGGACGAGCTTCCGCACTCCCTTGCCGTGGTGGTCGAGGAGATCCTGCCCCGCGAGGGACGCACCGAAGGGCACGAGCTGCTGGATGTGCGCGTGAACCTCTACGTGGAACGTCCGTCGCAGAAGGCCATCATCATTGGCAAGGGCGGCGCGCGGCTGCGAGAAGTCGGGACCAATGCACGGCTCGGGATCGAGGCCCTGCTGGGCACCAAGATCTACCTTGACCTGCACGTGAAGGTGGCTAAGGACTGGCAGCGGGACCCGAAGCAGCTCGTCAAGCTCGGTTTCTAGAGAGCAGGGATTCGATGCAGGAAGGCGGCGGCCCCTACGGGCCGCCGCCTTCCTGCTGAAGGCCGCGGGGCGGTTTTACTCCATCGAAGGAGTGGCATGTGGGAACTTCCCAGTGTTCGCGGCTAAACTCGTGAGAGTCATTATTCGCAGTGAAAGGTTGATACATGGGGCGACGCCGTGCCGAAACGGGGGAGGTTAGCGCTGCCAGAACCCCGCGCATCAGACCACGCAGTGATGCGGAGCCGGTTGGGCGGCATTTCAAGCCCCGCCACAGGTCCCCGCTGTGGCTGAGAATCTCGGCGATGACCCTTGCGGCCATCCTCGTGCTGGGTGTTGGAACCGCCGGGCTGCTGTTTTACAAGCTGCAGACCAATGTCACCACAGCACCCCTGAACGCGGCCGTTGGAAGCAAATCATCCAACGGCCCGCAGGCCGAGGACACCGGCTCGCTGCAGATCCTCATCCTTGGCACGGACACCCGCGCCGGGGCTAACAGCGACTACGGCACCGCCGCTGAGTCTGCCGGGCCGGGGAATTCCGATGTGATGCTGCTCATGGACATCTCTGCCGACAACAGCCGCGTGTCAGTGACAAGCTTTCCCCGCGACCTGATGGTCCCGATTCCCGATTGCAGGCCTGCTGCCGGTGGCGATGTTGTCGCCGGCGCACCGATGGGCCAGCTCAATGCTGCTTTGCAGGTAGGGCCCGGCTGCACAGTGGCTGCCATCAACGACATCACCGGCCTGACCATCGACCACTTCATGCTGGCTGACTTCACTGCCGTGAAGGAACTTTCCAACGCGCTCGGCGGCGTGGAAGTTTGTGTTGACCATGCAATGTTCGACCATGACGGTTCGGGACTGAGGCTTCCTGCCGGAAAGAGCCTGATCAAGGGCGAGCAGGCCCTTGCATTCCTTCGCACCCGCCACTCCTTCGGGGACGCCAGCGACCTCGCCCGCATCAAGGCCCAGCAGTACTTCCTTGGTTCAATGATCCGCAAGGTCAAGAGCGAGGGCACGCTGACAAACCTGCCCAGGCTGTACAACCTCGCCGACGTCGTCACGAAGAACCTGACCATCGACGAAGGTTTGGCGAACATCCCGGCCATGGTCAGCATCGCCAACCGCCTGGCGAAGATTGACCTCGCCCAGGTTTCCTTCGTCACCGTGCCCAATGAAGCCTATGTTCAGGACATCAACCGGGTGCAGCTCAAGGAGCCCCAGGCTGGCCAGTTCTTTGCCGCACTGCGCCACGACACGGCCCTAACTCCGGCGCCGACTGCATCCGCCGGCTCGGGTACACCGTCGGGCGCTCCAGCAGCAACGACGCCGCCTGTCGAGGCCGCGACGCCCGCGCCCGCCTACAACAAGGCCATCCAGCCCGTCAACGTCACCAACGCCTCCGGGGTCGTGGGACGCTCTGTCGAACTGCTCCAGGCATTGGCAGCAAAAGGATTCAGCAGTTCCTGGCAGGCGGGCGACATCGCCACCCAGGCCCAAACCAAGGTGCTCTTTGGGCCAGACATGGGTGACGTTGCAGGCGACGTGGCCAGGCTCTTCAAGATCCCGGCAACAGCAGTCCGGCCCGACCCCACCGTCAGCGGGGTGCAACTTGTGGTGGGAAGCGACTGGGGGTCAGGAACCGAATTCGGCAAGATTGTTGTTCCCGAGGACATCGTTTCAAGCACGGCCGCCCAACGTGGGGAATGCATGGTTGTGAACCCCGCGTACTACGACGGCCCCTGAGTCGTCGGTTCAACAAGAAAAGGGCCCGGCCGCGGATGTTCTCCGCGGTCGGGCCTTTTCTTTATAGGCGCGATGTGCCGGCTGTTACCAGATGCTGACGCGTTCGGCCGGATCGCGCCACATCTTGTCAGTGGGCGCGGTTGAGAAAGCCTCATGGTAGGCATCGAGGTTGCTGGCAACTGCATTGCAGCGCAGCTCGGAGGGGGAGTGCGGGTCAATGGCCAGGCGGCGAATGGCCTCTTCGGGGCGGATCTTGGTCCGCCAGCACTCGGCCCAGGAGAAAAAGAACCGTTGTGCGCCAGTCAGGCCGTCAATCACTGACGGCTCGGCGCCGTTGAGGCTCAGCTGGTACGCCTTGAAGCCGATGGCCAGGCCGCCGAGATCGCCAATGTTCTCACCCAGAGTCAGTTCGCCGTTGACGAACTCGTCGGGGGCAGCCGTGGGGGAGAGTGCGTTGTACTGGTCCACCAACCTGGCGGTGAGCTTGACGAAGGCGTCCCTGTCATCATCTGTCCACCAGTTGCGCAGGGCGCCGCTGCCGTCGAACTGGGAACCCTGGTCGTCGAAGCCATGCCCAATCTCATGCCCGATTACGGCGCCGATTCCGCCATAGTTTGCGGCGTCATCGGCCCCGGCATCGAAGAAGGGCGGCTGCAGGATGGCTGCCGGGAACACGACCTCGTTCATGCTCGGGTTGTAGTAGGCGTTAACTGTCTGCGGCGTCATGAACCACTCGTCCCGGTCAATCGGTGCGCCGATCTTCGCCAGCTGGCGGGCCAGTTCGAAGTCGTTGCTGCGCTCGATGTTCGCCGACAGTTCGCCCGCAATAATGTCAAGGGCGGAGTAGTCGCGCCACTTGGCGGGGTAGCCGATCTTTGGCGTGAATGCCGCAAGCTTTTCAAGGGCCTTATCCTTGGTGGCCTGGCTCATCCAGGCAAGGTCAACGATGCTGACCCTGTAGGCCTCGATGAGGTTGGCGACGAGCGCCTCCATGTGCGCCTTGTGCGACTCGGGGAAGTGCTTGGCGACGTACAGCTGGCCGACGGCCTCGCCCAGTACACCCTCGACCAGCGCCACGCCACGCTTCCAACGTTCCTTGATGGCGGGGGTGCCGCTCAGTGTTGTGCCGTAGAAGGCAAAGTTGGCGTCGACAAAGTCCTTGGACAGGTATGCGGCCAGGCTTGAGATGGTGCGCATGGCCAGCCAGGCCTGCCAGTCCGCGCAGCGCTCCTCGGTGAGCAGCGCTTGCTGGCCGGTGAAGAATTCCGGCGTCGCAACCACCATTTCCGCGCCCTGTTCGGCCGTGACGCCTAGGGCGTCAAGCCAGGTTCCCAGTGCCGGCAGCAGGGCCAGCACTTCCTCATTGCTTTTGAGGTTGTAGGTTTTCTGCGGATCGCGCAGCGACACCTTGTCAAGGTGGGTTGCGGCGATTTCCGTTTCAAGGGCCATGATGCGCGGAGCCTTGCCTGCCGCGTCGGGGACTCCCGCCAGCCCCAGCATCTGCTGCACATGGGCAAGATAAGCCGTACGGATGGGTGCGAACTTTTCCTCACGGTAATAGGACTCATCCGGCAGTCCCAGGCCGGACTGGAAAAGGTGCAGCAGCGCGCGGTCGGGATTTCCGGCGTCGTTGTTGACATAGGCGCCAAACAGCGCGCTGCTGCCCGTGCGGTCGAGCTCGCCCATGAGGCGCACCAGCGACTCGATGGTGTCCGCCGCCTCAACGGCGGCCAGCTTCGCCTGAAGTGGGGCGGCTCCGGCGGCCTCGATCGCGCCCTCATCCATGAAGTCGGCGTACAGGGCGCCAATCTTGGCCGACAGCGAATCAATGGCGGCATCGGGATTGGCCGCCTCGGTGCCGGCGTGCTCAATGATGGCCTTGACCGCTGCCTCGGAATCGTCGCGCAGGGCAATGAAGGAGCCCGTGAGCGCGCGGTCCTGCGGGATCACCTCCGCCTCCAGCCAGGCACCGTTGACATGGTCATACAGGTCATCCTGGGGCCGTACGCTCGGGTCAATGTGAGTGAGATTGATACCGGAATGGCTCAAGTGAATCGGTTCCCCTTCAGTGGGACAGCAGTTTTCAAAAACCTTGCACAAACCCGCAAAGGTGAGTTCGTTCACTATCATCCTACGTGCCGTGTTAGGGTAAAAATGTGCGCACTGGAATGCTTCTTCTTAGCTGCCGCGGCGAGGCCTAGAACCCGTTGAATTGATCAATGCGGAAAATGGCCACCCTCGCTGCGGTGCTCGTGTTGCCCGGCCGGCCCCCCTCGTTGAACAAGATTGAAGGTCACCTCCAATGCGAAATGCGCAAAAAACCTCGGGAATGCCCGTCCACCGCTACATCCCGTTCCAGGACCAGATTGCCGTCAGCCTGCCGGACCGCAGCTGGCCCGACAAGGTCATCACCACCGCCCCGCGCTGGTGTGCAGTGGATTTGCGTGACGGAAATCAGGCCCTGATCGACCCCATGAGCCCCGGCCGCAAAATGAAGATGTTCAAGCTGCTGGTCAAGATGGGCTTCAAGGAAATTGAGGTTGGCTTCCCCTCCGCGTCACAGACGGACTTTGACTTTGTCCGCCAGCTGATCGAAGGCGGCCACATCCCGGACGACGTCACCATCCAGGTCCTGACCCAGGCCCGTGAGCACCTGATCGAACGGACCTACGAGTCGCTGCTCGGAGCCAAGCAGGCCATTGTCCACCTGTACAACTCAACCTCAGTGCTGCAGCGCCGCGTGGTGTTCAACCAGGACGAAGACGGCATCCTCGACATTGCCCTGCAGGGTGCCCGCCTGTGCAAGAAGTACGAGGAAAGCCTCGGCGACACGCACATCACGTACGAGTACTCGCCCGAGTCCTTTACGGGCACCGAGCCCGAGTACGCGCTGCGTGTCTGCAATGCCATCGCCGACATCTTTGAGGCATCCGCCGACCACCAGGTCATCATCAACCTGCCGGCCACCGTTGAAATGGCCACCCCGAACGTGTACGCCGATTCCATTGAATGGATGAGCCGCAACCTGCACCCCCGCGAGGGCATCATCTTGTCCCTGCACCCGCACAACGACCGTGGAACCGGCGTTGCCGCGGCGGAACTGGGCTACCTGGCCGGTGCAGACCGCATCGAGGGCTGCCTGTTCGGCAACGGCGAGCGTACAGGCAACGTCGACCTGGTGACGCTGGGCCTGAACATGTTTACGCAGGGCATCGACCCCATGATCGACTTCTCCGACATTGACGACATCCGCCGCACTGTCGAGTACTGCAACCAGCTGCCCGTCCCTGAGCGCTCACCCTACGGTGGCGACCTCGTCTTCACCGCCTTCTCCGGCTCCCACCAGGACGCCATCAAGAAGGGCTTCGACGCCATGGCGGCCGACGCCGAGGCGGCAGGAGTTGACGTTGACGCACACACCTGGGCCGTTCCCTACCTTCCGGTTGACCCGAAGGACCTGGGTCGCAGCTACGAGGCGGTCATCCGCGTGAACTCCCAGTCGGGCAAGGGTGGGGTGGCCTACCTGCTCAAGAACGAGCACAACCTGGACCTGCCGCGCCGGGCCCAGATCGAATTCTCCGGTGTCATCCAGAAGCGCACCGACACTGTTGGCGGTGAGGTCAGCGCGGCCGAACTGTGGACCATCTTCAAGGATGAGTACCTGCCCGCCGAAGGCGACGCGGAGCAGTGGGGCCGCTACCGCATCGGTGCGTTCTCCACCTCCACCGACGACGACGGCGAGATGACGCTCACTGCCAAGGTGCTGATCGACGGCGTTGCGCACACCCGCACAGGAACAGGCAACGGCCCCATCGCGGCTCTGCTGGCCATCCTGGCCGAGGACGGCGTGGACGTCCGCGTGCTCGACTACTCCGAGCATGCACTCTCCGAGGGTGGGGACGCGCGCGCTGCCGCATTCGTGGAGTGCGCCGTTGGCGAACGCGTGCTGTGGGGTGTGGGCATCGACGCCAACACCTCCACGTCGTCACTGAAGGCCGTCATCTCCGCCGCGAACCGCGCGATCCGCGACGCACAGGCCGCCTGAGAAGTCACCCACTGCGCCCCGCCACCACTCCACGGGGTGGTGGCGGGGCGTTTTGCTTGTTCAAGGATGGCAACCTGACGCCCGGATGGCAGCCACCCGGTGCGCCACAGCAGCCGGTCGGAGGCAAAGATGGGAGAATGGAAGGGTGTCCAATCAAATGTTCGCCGCCCGCACCTACAGGGATGACGCCGTTGTGCTGCGCACCCACAAATTGGGTGAGGCAGATCGGATCATCACCATGCTGACGCACCGTCACGGCCAGCTGCGTGCAGTGGCCAAGGGCGTCAGGCGCACCAACAGCAAGTTCGGTGCACGGCTTGAACCGTTCATGGTGGCCGACCTCCAATTGGTCAAGGGCCGTTCCCTTGACATCGTGACCCAGGCAGTGGCCAAGGCCAGCTACGGGGACGCCATTGCCGCCAACTATGACCGCTATGTGGTGGCCGCCGCCATGACCGAAACGGCCGAACGGCTCACCGACGTCGACGGAGAAACATCGAGCACCCACTACCACCTACTGGTCGGGGCGCTGGCGGCGCTGAGCCGCGGAGCACACGCACCCGAGTTGATTCTCGACTCCTACCTTTTGCGGGCCGTTTCCATTGCGGGATGGGCCCCCAGCTTTTCCGATTGCGCCCGGTGCGGGGAACCCGGACCACACGGAGCCTTCAATGCAGCCCTGGGCGGTGCCGTCTGCCACGACTGCAGGCCGCCCGGATCGCCGGCACCGGCGCCGGAAACCATGACCCTGTTGGCCCACCTTCTTAGCGGCGACTGGGCCGGGGCCGACTCATCAATAAACATCCATCGCCGTGAAGCAGCCGGCCTGGTGGCAGCATATGTGCAATGGCATTTGGAACGCACTGTGCGTTCCCTGAATCTTGTGGAGCGAGTATAAAAATATGGCGATGCAGCGCATTAGTTTCAAGGGCAGTAGCAGGAATAAGTCAAAGCCGGCGGTCGTGGCCCCCTGGCCCCATCCTTCGGGCACCGCGGTGCCGGCCATTCCCGCAGAGCTCGTACCCAAGCATGTTGCCATCGTCATGGACGGCAACGGGCGGTGGGCCAACCAGCGCGGGCTGCCCCGGATTGAAGGCCACAAGGCCGGCGAGCCGGCGCTTCTAGACGTCATGGCGGGCGCCATCGAGATGGGCATCAAGTATGTCAGCGTCTACGCGTTTTCGACCGAGAACTGGAAGCGTTCACCCGATGAAGTCCGTTTCCTGATGGGATTTAACAAGGACGTGCTAAGACGCCAACGCGACCAGCTTGATGCCTGGGGTGTGCGGATCAGGTGGGCGGGGCGGCGGCCAAAGCTGTGGGGTTCTGTCATCAAGGAGCTGGAGGAGGCCCAGGAACACACCAAGGACAACGACGTGATCACGTTGACCATGTGTGTGAACTACGGCGGTCGGGCCGAAATTGCCGACGCCGTCCAGGCCCTGGCCGCCGATGTTGCGGCCGGGAAGCTGAGCCCCAAGGCCGTCAACGAGAACACCGTCAAAAAGTACATGTACCTTCCCGATGTTCCCGACGTCGACCTGTTTCTGCGCTCAAGCGGCGAGCAGAGATTGTCCAACTTCATGCTCTGGCAGTCTGCCTATGCGGAGTTTGTGTTCATGGACACCCTGTGGCCCGACGTCGACCGCCGGACGCTGTGGGCTGCCGTGGACGAGTACGCCCGCAGGGACCGCCGCTACGGCGGGGCCGTGGACGCCGCGGTCGTTGACGCCGCGGCGGCCACGCCCGGGAAGTAGCTCCGCAGAGGTTTCCTTAACCCACACGTGTCACAAACGCTGATCGACATAGCCGCGCAGCCAGCGTTCAAGGCGCGCGTAGGCGTCGGTGCGGACGGGCGCGGCCGAGAGAAACACCTCGTGCAGTGCCCCTTCGATGCGTTCAAGTGTCATGGTGTCGCCCAGCTGCAGCGACCTCAGTGCAAGGGAGCGAACATCAAGGACGACGTCGGCGCGGAGCATCTCATCGCTCCAGACAGGACCGAGCATGCTCCTGGCTGAGAGCAGGACGAGGATGGGCATGGGCAGCTTGAGCCCGGAAGCGACTTCCTGCTGGGCGGCAAGGATGGCCTTCATCCAGCCGGCCCTGATGGGGAAGGCGTGGGGCGGGCGGAGTTTCTTGTCCACGGGCCATTGCCCGTAGGCGTCGGAGCTGATGCCGCGCCAGTAGAAGGAGCGCTCGGGCAGGCGCATGCGCATGAGGGGGCGCAGGTCGGCCAGCTGGACAAGGGGGGTTGCCGCGCGCCTGATGGCCGCGCCGCCCTGGATTTCCAGCCATGGGCTGTTGAGCACCAGATGGCTGACAAGCCCCGGGTTGTGGTGCGCCCACAGCGTGGCGATCAACCCTCCGGTCGAGTGCCCCACCAGGATGACGCGGTGATTTGAACCAGGGTTGCCTCCAACCTGGTTGTCTGCGCCGGGGCAATCCGTTCCTGCCATATCGGCCGCAATGACGCCATGGGCGGCGAGGATTTCGGCGTCGTAGTCGGCGAGGTCGGCCACGTAGCCGCCAAGCTCGGGGGAGTTGAGGCTGCGGCCGTGGTTGTGCAGGTCGATGGCGTAAAAGGAGTATCCGAGGCCCGTGAAGAACTCAGACAGCCCGGTGTTGTAGAAGTAGTCGCTCCAGCCATGGATAAACAGGACGGCCCGCCCATTGCCGCCCGGGCGCGCCTGTCCTGGCACGGCCGTGCCACTACCGGCGGGCCTGTGCCGCACAAGCGTCGCCCGGTAGGTGGTGCCCGGTGCGCGTGTGGTGTCAGCGTCGTGGTCCAACCGTGTTGGCACGAGGATCGACGTTGCCTGGTAGTCGGACCCCAGGATGTCGGGCACCCATTCTGCCTGCCCCGCGCTCATGCCCCGGACGTGCTTGCGCCGTGGCGTCCGGCGGCCCGCCCCGAGAAGAGGCACCCGCCAAGGAAGGTGCCCTCGAGGGATCTGTAACCGTGCATGCCACCGCCGCCGAAGCCTGCAGCCTCGCCCGCCGCATAGAGGCCCGCGATCGGCGTGCCGTCCGCTGCAAGAACCCTGGAGCAGAGGTCTGTGGTCAGACCGCCGAGGCTCTTGCGTGTGAGGGTTGTCAGCCTGACGGCGATGAGCGGGCCGTGCTCGGGCGCCAGCATCCTGTGCGGGGGTACAACACGCATCAATTTGTCGGTGGCAAAGCGGCGGGCCTCCCGGATGGCGTTGAGCTGGGTGTCCTTGCCCAGCCCGCTGTCCACCTGCCGGTCCCTGGCGGCCAGGGTTTCATGCAGCCCGTCGGGGTCGATTAGGTCGGTGCCCACCAGTGCATTCATCCTCACTGCCAGTTCCTGCGCCGTCGCGGCCTGGACAAAGTCGACGCCGTGGTCGATGAATTTTTGCACCGGTCCGGTGGCTCCGGGCAGCGCCCGCTTGGCCAGCAGTTTAACGTCCTTGTCCGTCAGGTCCGGATTTTGTTCGGAGCCCGAGAGTGCAAACTCCTTGCTGATGATGGTCTTGTTCAGCACAAACCATGAGTGCTCGTGCCCTGTGGTCTCGAGGTGGCGCAGGGTGCCCAGGGAATCGAAGCCGGGGAACAAGGGGACGGGCAGCCGGGATCCTGCGGCATCCAGCCACAGCGGCGATGGTCCCGACAGGATCCGGATGCCGTGGTTCGGCCAGACGGGATCGGGGTTGTGGATTCCTTCGGGGTAGTGCCACATGCGGTCAGTGTTGATGAGGGCGCCTCCGGCCCGTGACACTGCCTGCTGAAACTCGCCATCCACCGATGCCGGCACGCCGGTGAGCATGGTGGCCGGGCCCTCCCCGTTGGGCCACTGCTCGCGGACCATGGCGTGGTTTCCGCCGATCCCGCCCGTTGTGACGATCACGGCACCCGCGGACACGCTGAACCCGCCGGTGGCCTCACGGCTGCTTGCCACGCCCCGTTCGACCCCGGAGGCCACGAGCACCTGGCCCCGCACCCCGGTGACGGATCCGCCGTCGAACACCAGCTCGGTGGCACGGTGGCGGAAGGCCAGCTGCACCCGGCCGGCGGCCACACCTTCGCGCACCTTGGCCAGGAACGGTGCAACGATCCCCGGCCCCGTGCCCCACACCACGTGGAAGCGGGGAACGGAATTGCCGTGGCCCTGGGCGTCGTAGCCGCCACGCTCGGCCCACTGGACGAGAGGGAAAAGCCGGACGCCGAGGGCATGCAGCCAGGCACGCTTCTCACCGGCGGCAAAGTCAACGTACGCCTCGGCCCAGCGCCGGGGCCAGTGATCCTCGGCCCTGTCGAAGGCGGCGGAGCCAAGCCAGTCGGACAGCGCAAGTTCGGCGGAATCCTTCACGCCAAGGCGCCGCTGCTCGGGAGAGTCGACGAGAAACAGCCCGCCGAAGGACCAATGGGCCTGCCCGCCCAGTGACGCCTCGGGCTCCTGGTCAAGGATCAGCACCGTGCGGCCGGCGTTGTACGCCTCCGCGGCGCTGACCAGGCCCGAGAGCCCGGCCCCCACAACCACAACGTCCGCGTGCGCCCACGTCCGGCCTTCACTGGTATCCATGTGGCCATGCTAACGCGGTTTTGCCGCCGATTTGCCGCAGGCCCGGTCCCCGCCGTTTTGCAGTTGCGCCGGCAAACCGGAAAACTAGGAGGTATGCGAATTTATCCCACAGTTTTCCGTGTCTGTTTCTCCTGGATGGACGCCGAAAAGGCCCACAAGATCGGTTTTTCCATGATCAAGGCCCTCCATGCTGTGGGCGGCGGCGCCGTCTTGCGCCGCATGTTCACGCCCCCCGCCTCACTGCAGACCGAGGCGCTCGGCCTGAGCTTCCCCACACCGTTTGGCCTCGCCGCCGGATTCGACAAGGAAGGCAAGGGCATCAATGCGCTGGCCAACCTCGGCTTCGGGCACGTCGAGGTCGGCACCATCACCGGCCAGTCCCAGCCCGGCAACCCGCAGCCGCGCCTGTTCCGCCTGGTTGAGGACAGGGCCGTCGTCAACCGCATGGGCTTCAATAACGACGGCGCAGCAGCCGTCGCGCCGCGCCTCACCCAGGCGTTGGCCGAGTTGGCCAAGACCTATCCGGCCGTGCGCCCGATTGTCGGTGTGAACATCGGCAAGACAAAGGTTGTTGAGCTTGAGGATGCACTCGAGGACTACCTCATCAGCGCCCGCACGCTCGCGCCGTCGGCGGACTACATGGTTGTCAACGTCAGCTCGCCCAACACCCCGGGCCTGCGCCTGCTCCAGGATGTTGCCACCCTGCGCCCGCTCCTGACGGGCGTCCGCGAGGCAGCTGACACGTCGGCCGGCCGGCATGTGCCGCTGCTGGTGAAGATTGCCCCCGACCTGGCCGACGAGGACGTGGCCGACGTCGCCGCGCTTGCCCTTGAACTGGGCCTTGACGGCATCATCTGCACCAACACGACCATCAGCCGCGACGGCTTGAAGAGCCCTGCCGCACTTGTCGAGGAAAAGGGTGCCGGCGGCCTGTCGGGTGCGCCGCTGAAGGCACGTTCGCTTGCCGTGCTGCGCCAGCTCAAGGCCATCGTGGGGGACAGGCTCACGCTGATTTCCGTCGGCGGCGTTGAGACCGGTGCCGAGGTACAGGAACGCCTCGACGCCGGAGCCTCGTTGGTCCAGGGCTACACGGCGTTCCTGTACGAGGGTCCGTTCTGGGCCGCCCGCATCAACAAGGAGCTCGCAGCCCTGCGCAAGTAGTTCCCGCACGAAGGCAAGAACCCGAAGGCAAAAAGCCGGCCCTGCAGTCGGGGTCCCGGAGCGAGGATGGATTTTCAAGGTCGCCAGCGACCGAGGAAATCTTACTGCGAGCGAGGGACTCCGACGGAAGGGCCGGCTTTTTCGTTTCTGTCAGGCCACGCGGGTGGGCGGGCTGACCGTCTTGGTCGGGTCGTTCACTACTGACGGGGCGAGGGCCTCGTCGATGGCCGCCATGAGCGGGGCCGGGATCTTCACGCCCGAGGCCTTGACGTTCTCGGCTACCTGCTCGGGGCGCGATGCTCCAACCAATGCCGTGGCCACGTTCTCGTTTTGCAGGACCCAGGCAATGGCCAGCTGGGGCATGCTCAACCCGAGCTCCTCGGCAATGGGGCGCAGTTTTTGCACGTTGCCAAGGATCTCGTCGTCCAGGAAGCCCTTGATGGTGTTCATGCCGCCGTGCTCATCCGTGGCGCGCGACCCGGCGGGCAGGGGAGCCCCCGGCAGGTACTTGCCGCTCAGCACGCCCTGGGCCATGGGGGACCAGACAACCTGGGACATGCCGAGTTCGATGGAGGCCGGGATGACCTCGGGCTCAATGACCCGCCACAGGGCAGAATACTGCGGCTGGTTGGACACGAGCGAGAAGCCCGCTTCGCGGGCCAGGCGCTGGCCGTCGCGCAGCTGCTGGGCGTTCCACTCGGAGACTCCGATGTAAAGGGCCTTCCCGGCGCGGACGACGTCGGCAAAGGCGCCGATGGTTTCCTCCAGCGGCGTTTCATGGTCATAGCGGTGCGCCTGGTACAGGTCCACGTAGTCCATGTTCAGGCGGCGCAGGGAGCCGTTGATGCCCTCCATGATGTGCTTGCGTGAGAGACCCGTGTCGTTTGGCCCCTTTGGCCCAACAGGCCAGTACACCTTCGTGAACACCTCAAGCGACTCGCGACGTTCCGATGATAAGGCGGCGCCGAGGACTTCCTCGGCAGCCCCGTTCGCGTAGGCGTCGGCCGTGTCAAAGGTGGTGATTCCGGCGTCGAGCGCGGCACGCACGCACGCCGTGGCGACGTCGTTCTCCACCTGAGATCCGTGGGTGAGCCAATTGCCGTAGGTGATTTCGGTGATTTTCAGGCCTGAACGGCCAAGGTAGCGGTATTCCATGGCACCAGCCTAACCACTT